>JBAXRT010000054.1:0-17793 GCA_037131065.1 bacterium
AAAAGTGGAAGTCGCTGGTGGCGCCAGAGACACCCCTTCCGACCCCGAGGACTGATCCGTATAAAAACACAGTAGGCATGTTTGAAGGAGGTGGTTACGAATCCAAAGGGATCTACAGTCCGATGATGGATTGTAAGATGAATTCGATCGGGGCCGCGGAATTTTGTCCGGCCTGCAATCAAGCTATTAAAAAAATGATCGATTTCTATTGTGAATAAAGGACTGATCTTCGACATTCGCCGTTTCAGTGTTCACGACGGGCCGGGTATCCGCACGACGGTATTCTTCAAGGGTTGTCCGCTGAGATGCTGGTGGTGCCATAACCCGGAGGGCCAGGATTTCAAATCCGAACAATCAATCCGGAAACATCTGTTATCAGGCGAAAAATTTGAAAGGAGTGAAACGACCGGACGATTCATGACGGCTGAAGAGGTTGTTGATGAGGTGATGAGGGACAGGGAATTTTATGAGGAATCCGGCGGCGGCGTTACTCTTTCAGGAGGAGAGCCCCTCATACAGGAGTCATTCCTGATAGAACTCCTTAGCGTTTTTAACAATAATGGTATTCACACCACACTCGATACCTGCGGCTATGCTTCCCAACAGAGCATGATAAATGTTGCTCGATGGGTCGATCTCTTTCTATATGATCTGAAGTTAATGGATGAAATGATGCATTTCAATTATACCGGCATTTCAAACAGGCTGATCCTGGAAAACCTGAAGGTCCTTGTCGGATTAGGAAAAAGGATCATCCTGAGGATCCCTGTAATTCCCGGGATAACGGATACCCCTGATAATCTGGAAAAAATTTCCGGGTTAATTTCCGGCCTTGGATCGAAAGAAAATATCCTGGAGATTGATCTTCTGCCGTATCATTCGGCGGCAAAAGAAAAATATCTTAAATTTAACAAGCGAAATAAACTTGTCAATCTTCATTCAATGACAAGGGATGACCTGGTACCGGTGAAAATGGCTCTTGAACCGATTGGCCTACTTGTGAAAATAGGTGGCTGATTGTAAAAATTATCAGGATAGGGCAACTTTTTGGTTTAATGGTTGTATTTAATAAGTTAATTGTCAGGATAGCGGTCGAAGAATCATGTAATGGAACACGGACGATATCTCTAAAACTCATGCAGAACTAAAAAACAGTACTATGATGAAAAGGATTTTTATGATGATTCTGGCCGGATTGTTACTTACCGCCTGTAAAAAATCAAGCGAACCCGATTACTTCTGGCCAACCGAGATTGCAACAGTCACAGCAAGCCTGACTGCTTCCTTCGATACACTCAACGCGGATATGGCGACCAACATCGCTATCATCGCTCAAACCATTGCCGATACTTCAGCTATCCGGACCAGGATGAACGATATGGTTGATCACTCTTCTTTTGTGCTTGAGTTCTCATACATAAATCCTCAGGGGATCATGCAGATCATCGAACCTTCCATATATTATCCCTGGGAGGGTTCCGACATCAGCGGGCAGGCTCACATCATCCAGGCTTTTACAACGAAACAGCCTGCTCTCAGCAAACATTTCTATGCTGTGGAGGATTTCTGGGGAGTGGTCGACATCCATCCCATTCTCAACCAGGGGGTGTTGCTTGGAGGTGTTACCGCTCTTTTCCGCCCGGAAACGGTCCTCGGAAGGATTATTCTTCCAATAGTGAAAGACAAATCTTTTGACATGTTCGTAATGGAAAAGGGAGGAGTCATGATCTATGACCAGGATCCGGATGCCATCGGTCAAAATCTGCTGACGGACACGATCTTTAAGCCTTTTCCGGAACTGGTTGCAGCGGCAAAGCTCTTCGATGCAGTGAAATCCGGAGAAACCTCCTATTCATATTTCCAGACGGGAACAAGCATCATGGTTAAGAAGATTGCTTACTGGGATACCTTTGAAATGTTCGGCACCGAGTGGAGAATTATCTGGCTCAAGCCGGAATAAAATGTTGAGTGAATTGTAATCAAAAAAAATTTAACCATGGAGAAGTCAAACAAAAGAAAGCAATTCGATCAGGAAATTATCGAAAAAGCGATGAAAGATGGGGATTTCAGGAAACGACTCCTTGAAAATCCAAGCGCTGTCATTGAAAATGAGTTGGGAATCCCTGTACCAGGAAAAGTTAATGTTAAAATACTTGAAGAGGATGCTCAAACGGTTTATCTTGTTCTTCCACATTTGCCGGCTCAGAGTGATGAAATTGAGTTAACAGAGACGGAAATTGAAGCAGTCTCAGGGGGAGGACATACCGTTGTTATTCAATTATGCGGCAGCTTTGATTGTACCACAACCACCGCAGGGTAAAAGATTGACTGAAAGATCAAGATCGGATATGAAACGATTTTGATCTTTCATGTAGTTATTTTCACTACGTACAGTCGATCATTTTCCCTACATTTTTTTTCATTATAATTCTTTATCTTTGATTATCAGATAATTTCAAGACTTTATATCCAACAATTGAACCAGTCAAAATAGAGTCAAAGATGAACACCAAGCACACCAGATTCTGGATTGCTGTTTTTCTGGCGATCACTGCTGCCACTGCTGGCAATGCCCAGCCGGGTGCCCTCGACCCTACCTTCAATGCAACAGGGTATGTTGTCCACACCATCGACAGTACCTGGAATTATCCGATGGCATTATTCGTTTCACCCGATGGGAAAATTCTCACCGGCGGGTATAAGTGTGATACGAACCAACTACCCATTATTACAACCCTGATAATTCTTCGTTATAATCCCGACGGCACTCCCGACGTGGGATTCGGGGTCAACGGGATGGTAAGCGCTGATTATTCCAGTTCAGCACTGGATATCACTGTTCAGCTCGACGGGAAGATCCTTGTTGCAGGTTCAGGCAAAATCGGATCCCAGACAAAAGGCAACTTTACCATATATCGCCTGAATCCTGACGGGTCGTTCGACAACAGTTTCGGGGAGGGAGGGATTGTCCAGGACACCCTGGGCAACTTCTCAAGCTCAGTGACCCTTTTTCCTGATGGGAAGATTCTTGCTTCAGGAGTGGGTTATACCACTCTGGGTCTGAAAACCGCGTTTTACCTGCTCAAAAAGTACAATCCTGACGGAACTCCCGATATGACTTTCGGGAACTCCGGGTTCATTACAACGCAAATCGCCAACTGTACCGGAGCCTACGTATTGGGCATGGTCATGCAGGCTGATGATAAGATTCTGTTGGGGGATGAGGTTAAGATTGGCAGAAATTGCAATGCAATGATCAGGTATAACCCCGATGGTTCACTGGATCAGGGATTCGGAACTGGCGGTATTGTGGTCGATTCGGCAGGACTTCGAAACGGGAATTATAAACTTGCCGTCCAGGCCGACGGGAAGATCCTCGTACCTGGTTATGTCTATCCAACAGATCTCTCCCATCCTCATTATTCACTTTTCAGGTATAATCCGGACGGAAGCCGGGACTCCACCTTTCACAGCGACGGTCATTATATCGGCGAAGAGGGGGCAGCCTATGATATCACCATCCAGCAGGATGGTAAGATAATTTTATGCGGGAATCAAAAGAACGATTCAACGATTAAACGTGGGATCGTGAGCCGCTACCTTCCATCGGGCGATCCTGATCCGGCCTTTGGCATAGAGGGGAAAGCTGATATTATGATACCTGAGAACCCGGGCGGGATGTCAAAGGTCGTGGTAGCTCCTGATGGCAAGATTGTCACCTCCGGTTATTGCAACGAATTACTCTCCTCAACCGGCATGCTCTTAAGGAGAAATACCCTGACTGTCCGGCTCAACTCCTTCGGCCTGGGGATGGTTGAAAGTGCGGATAACGCTTCAGTCTCAATCAGTCCAAATCCATTCCATGAGAAGATACTGGTTGAGGCGGCAGGACTGAAGGGAAGCGTGATCAATGTGATTTCCATGGATGGACGATTGCTTGGAACTTTCAGGCCCGGATCGGACCGGAAAAGCATCGACGTGGACTGGCTGGAAGCGGGAATGTATCTGCTCAACGTACATTTGGAAAGATCATTGGTCAGCCGCCGGATCATCAAACTTTAGATTTCCAGCTGAGCACTTGATCGCTGCCGTGATCTAAATACCACTAAGTATCTCCTCCCTGATCAGGGTATTATTCTACCTCTTTTCGCCAAGTCTAATGGAGTAGCCTATGGAGATCCCGACCGACTGGCTGCGTCCGACGATATAGGCATCTTCAAAGACATCGCTCAGACCATAGAGGTAAGAAAGCCGTAGAATAAAATCCCCGGGTCCCAACCGGTAAGTTCCCCCAACCTCGGCGCCCCAAGAAAGATCGACTTCATTGAACCGGGAGAAGGGCATGAAAAACTTTCTGTATTTGCCCGAATAGAGGGCTCCCTGGTTAGGCGTTCCGACCGCGAAATCGATTTTCGGTCCGGTTGCGAAGATCATCCCGAACTTGCTGTCGCGGAAATGAAGGTTGTACTGGATCATCATTGAAAGTCCCACGTAATGCTGGTATGCGCTAACCTCCCATATGTAATTTACCGAATCGATGAAGGAAACACTGGAGAGTCCTTTCCGTTCGTAATGAAAGGCCGTTGTCAGCGAAAAATTATTCCCGAGCGACAAATCTGCGGATAAGGCCACATGCAGAGAAGCAGCGAGTTTGTTAAGGGTGACATGATCGAGCAGATAGTCCGACTGATCGGGCCGTGAATATTCGGCAACCCTAGTCTGGGTACCAAGAAATCCTACCCTAAGGCCGATGGAGTTTTGTCCGCTGAGGTTTATAAATGGAACGATAAAGATGGTGAGAAGAAGATATTTTTTCATGATCCGTTATTCATATAATATGTTTACTTATAGCAATACCTCTTCATTACCCGGTAGGCATCCAGGATCCCGAGTTCCCCTGCCCTGCTCAGGTCTTCGCAGCCTTTCTGGCGTTCATTGAGGAGGATATAGATCAATCCCCGGTTGTAATAAGCCTCAGAAAAATTGACCTTATGCCTGATGGCGCTGGAAAAATTTTCCACGGCCTCCCGGTAGTTGCCCATTTTGGATTCAATGTATCCTTTGTTGTAGTATGCAAACGAAAAGACTGAATCAAGCAGGATCACTTTATTCAGGTCGGTAATGACCATTTCATAGGTATGCTCCATTTCGGTAGCCTTTATCTTGTTCTGCCCCTGCGAAAGGCTCTTGCCAATGGTGATCTGCTCCTGGTAATTTTCCTGCGACTGCAGCAGGTGGATGAGCTCATGCCTGCAGTAAGCCCTGTCGAAGCAGGCCATGATGAAATTTGAATCCAGCGCCAGGGCCATCCGGTATAGGTTGAAGGCCATGTCGTAATTTCCCGTTGACGAAAACTGGAGTGCGATTTTGTTATAAGAGTCCGGGGTGGATGCAATGGAATCCATCCGGAGAATTCTTGCCTCATTCTCTCTCCCGCTCAGCGAGTCGTGGATCAGCTCATTCCGGTTGGAAAACATCAGCAGGTTCTGTGCATAATGGGGCTTCTGGTAAGCATCGTAGATGTAGATCTTATCGTAATCGGCTTTTCCGTAAAATTGCCTGAACATGGGGAGAAGTTCAATCTCGACGTATTGATTCTGGAACTTGCTGTTCAGGGTGTTCATCTCCTCGAAATCCCCGCTCAGCTTAACCAGGCTTTGCAGGTAATCCTCCTTTTTCTTCATCAGGCTGTCGCTACCGGCGCTGTTCTGCTTCCCCAACATTGAGGCGCGTTCGTAATCCTCCTGAGCCCCATTCCGGTCCTTCAGTTTCATCTTCACCTCAAATCTTTCGTAATAGGCATCGGCATAATCGGGGAAAAGTTCGATGGTCTTGTCGAGGTCTTGAAGGGCGCCCTGATAATCTTTCAGTTCACTCTTCAGCCTGCTTCGGTAATAATAGCTGATGATGTTCCGTGGGTCAAGCTTGCTGACGTAGGTGAAATCGCGGATGGCACCAACCTTGTCGCCCATCCCGATCAGGATGATCGCACGGTTGTAATACGCATAGGAGTTATAAGGAGAGATAATGATGACCCGGTTAAGATCTAAGAGCGCTTTTTTCTCCTCTTTGATCTTCGTGTAAGCCAGCGCCCGGTTGAACATGGCATAGGTGTTGAGCGAATCGATGCTGATGGCTTTGGAAAAATCATAGATGGCTGAATCATATTTGACAAGTTCGAGGTAGACCAGCCCCTGCTGGATATAGCAATAGGGATCGTCGGGGTTCATCTCGATCCCTTTTCTGAGACTGGCGATGGCATTATCAAAACGCCCTATGGCAAGTTCTGCACTTCCTTTCAGGATGTATACGGTTTCGGAAGGATATTTCAGCCGGATGGCTTTGCTGCAATCCATCAGGCATGAGTAGTACATTTTCAGAAAAAGGTTAGTTCTTGCCCGGTTGACATATACTTCAGCATTTGCAGTATCAATTTCAAGCGCTTTGGCAAAATCATCAAAGGCGCCTTTATAATTTGAAAGCTGGCTTCTGACGACGGCCCTGAAGTTGAAGGCGTTAGAATTGAACGGAGACAGGTCGATCGAGGTTGTGAAGTCATGTTCAGCGCCAAAATAGTCGTCGAGACTGTACTTTGCATAACCCCTCAGGAAGAAGAGGTCAGCCGACGCCGGCTCAAGAGCAAGCGCCTGGTTGATCTTATCCAGCGCTTCAATGAATTGTCCGTTACGAAGAAGGTTGACGCCGGCCTGTCTTGGATTCATTTCAACCTGGCCCTGCAGCAGGTTAAACCAGGAGAAAAATCCCAGCAGGATCAGAAGTATTGCTTTCCGGGAGAGGGAGTTGACCAAGATAAATATTTTGAAAAGCGCAAAGGTATTGAAAAAGTGGAAGGCGGGAGTTTTATCAAAAAAAGTATCTTTGTGATCCATCAACTTTTTATAATGAACGACCGAGTAAAGAAGCTCAGGGAACAAAGCCTGCAGGCCATCAACCGGATCTCAGCAGAACGGGCATCCCTGGTCACTGATTTCTACAGTACCGGGATTGATCGGGAGGTCTCCGTCCCTGTGGCCAGGGCACTCGCGCTTCAATATATCCTTGAGCACAAGCATTTATGTATCAACGACGGAGAACTGATTGTAGGTGAGAGAGGGCCGGAACCCAAATCGGTGCCGACCTATCCGGAGATCACCCTTCATTCGGTTGATGATCTGAAGGTCCTTGATTCACGTGAAAAAGTCTCTTTCAAGGTGGATACCGAGACGAGGCGTATCTATAAAAACAAGATCATTCCTTTCTGGAAGGGTAAAAGCAACCGGGACCGTATCATGCGCAATTTACCGGATGATTGGAAAGTTGCGTACCAGGCCGGAGTCTTTACTGAATTCCAGGAACAGCGGGCTCCGGGGCACACCGTTGCAGGTGAAAAGATCTACAGGAAAGGTATGCTCGACTTTATCGGGGAGATCGAAAATACCATGACAGGTCTGGATTTTTATAATGATCCCAATGCCCTGGAGAAACAGGAGGAACTTCAGGCGATGGAGATCTCTGCCAGGGCCCTGATCATGTTTGCTGAACGTCATGCCGGGCGTCTTGAAGAACTCGCCAAGGCCGAAAAGAATCCCGGCAGGAGAAAAGAGCTTAAAGAGATGGCAGTCGTCTGCCGGCGTGTCCCTGCAAACAAACCAAGGAACTTCCATGAGGCGCTGCAATACTACTGGTTCGTACATCTTGGTGTGATAACGGAACTGAACCCATGGGACTCCTTTAATCCTGGCCGTCTTGACCAGCATCTCTTTCCATTTTATGAGGAGGGGCTTAAAAACGGCACCCTTACAAAAGAGAAGGCAGTCGAGCTTTTGCAATGTTTCTGGATCAAGTTCAACAACCACCCGGCCCCACCGAAGATAGGCGTTACCGCGCTTGAAAGCAGCACCTATAACGATTTTACACTTATCAACCTGGGCGGAGTGAAACCCGACGGGGCGGATGCCGTTAACGAAATGACCTTTATTCTTTTGGATATCATTGAGGAGATGCGGCTCCTTCAGCCAAGTTCGATGGTTCAGGTGAGCAAAAAGAATGCCGACCGGTTCATCCACCGTACATTGCAAATTACAAAAACAGGCTTCGGACAACCCTCCTACTTCAATACAGATGCGATTATCCAGGAACTGCTCCGGCAGGGAAAGGATCTGATCGATGCAAGAAAGGGCGGGGCCAGCGGCTGCGTGGAGACCGGCGCTTTCGGAACCGAAGCCTATATCCTAAGCGGCTATTTCAACTTGCCCAAAGTACTGGAAGTAACCCTGAACAATGGTTTTGATCCGGTAACCGGGAAACAGATCGGTCCAAAAACCGGAAAACCTGAGAGCTTCAAATCTTTCGATAACCTGATCAATGCGTTCGATAAGCAACTGAAACACTTCATCGATATCAAGATCAAAGGGAACAATATTATCGGGAATATCTTTGCCAGATACCTTCCAGCCCCGTTCCTTTCTCTGATCATCGACGATTGCATAGCCGCCGGAGTTGATTACAACGCAGGAGGCGCCAGGTATAACACAACCTATATCCAGGGAGTAGGGCTTGGAAGCATCTCCGATGCCCTTACTGCTTTGAAGTACCACGTTTTCGAAAGGAAGACGATCCCCATGCGTGGAATGATGAAGGCCCTTGCCTGTAATTTCAAGGATTTTGAAGAGTTCAGGGTGGAGCTGGTCTATCATACCCCTAAATACGGAAACGACGACGATTATGCAGATGCCCAGGCCCTGCGGGTCTTTGATCTCTTTTACGGCCATGTAAACGGCCGGGACAATGCCATTGGCGGAACCCACAGGATCAACATGCTGCCGACGACCTCACACATTTATTTCGGAAGTGTAACCGGAGCCCTGCCTGACGGAAGGAAGTCAAAGCAGCCTTTGTCGGAAGGGATCTCCCCGTTCCAGGGAGCGGATACGAAAGGTCCCACGGCAGTTTTGAAATCAGCCGCGAAAATCGATCACCTGAAAACAGGAGGAACCCTTCTGAACCAGAAGTTTGCCCCCGAGTTTTTCGATGGAGAAGAGAGCATCCGGAAATTAACCGCACTGATCCGTACCTATTTCAGGATGGACGGGCACCACATCCAGTTCAACGTGGTTTCGGCTAAGACACTCCGTGATGCACAGAAGCATCCCGAGCATTACCGCGACCTGATTGTGAGGGTAGCAGGGTATAGCGACTATTTCAATGATCTGGGGAAGTCGTTGCAGGACGAAATTATCCGGAGAACTGAACACAGTGGTACTTGATTTACAAGTGACTAATGACTAATGACGAGTGACGAGTTGGATTTACGATATAGAGATACCTATGAAGTATAGAAATTGGATGGTTATTATCCTGCTTCTGTTTGGATTGACAGGAATGGGACAGGTAGTACAGCCCGGCAAGGTGAAGTTGCTGAAAAAGAGCGATCATGGGGTGATCATTCAGAGTGAGAAGTCGAACCTCTCCATCGACGTTTTTACTCCCCAGGTCATCCGGGTCAGGTTATCCAGGACAGCCCTGCCCGAAAATTTCTCCTATGCCGTTATTCGGGAACCGGTCGCAGGTTTCCTTGAGATCAAAGAGGAACCCATGGAGTGGATACTGAAGACAGATTCATTAAAGGTGATCGTCACCAAGGATCCTCTGAGACTCAGGTTCGTCAACCTTAAGGAGCAGGTGCTGAGCGAGGACTATCCCTCTTTATCCTATACCTGGCAGGGAACGGAGGTGACCTGTTACAGGACACTTTACAAAGATGAGAAGTTCATCGGACTGGGTGCAAAGACCGGCAACCTCAACCGGAGAGGTGAAAAATTCGAGAACTGGAATTCCGATATTCCCGCCTATGCACTGAATGAAGATCCGCTGTATGTCTCCATTCCCTTTTTCATGGGGATCCATGATAGATTGACCTATGGGATATTCATGGATAACTCTTACCGGACACAGTTCAATTTCGGGGCATCAACGGATGAGCAATTTTCCAGTTTTTCAGCGGCCGACGGCGAAATGAACTATTTCTTTTTCGGAGCCTCATCTGTTGCAGGGATCATCTCTGATTATACCTGGCTTACCGGGAGGATGGAGATGCCGCCGCTGTGGAGCCTTGGTTATCAGCAATGCCGCTGGAGCTATTACCCCGAATCGGAGGTGATCGGTCTGGCCGAGAAGTTCCGGGATAATAAGATTCCCTGCGATGTGATCTACCTCGACATCGATTACATGGATTCCTACAAGATCTTCACCTGGAACAAGGATCGTTTCCCTGATCCAACCTCGATGATATCGAAACTGAACGGTATGGGATTTCACCTGGTGACCATCGTCGACCCGGGCATCAAGGTCGAAAAGGGATATTTTGCTTATGAAGACGGCGTGAAGAATGATTATTTCATTAAGTACCCCGATGGCAGGAATTATATCGGGAATGTCTGGCCGGGGCGGTGCCATTTTCCTGATTTTACGAAGCCAGTGGTTCGAACCTGGTGGGGCAGCTCCTTCAATCGCCTCACCGACACCGGTGTTGAAGGCTTTTGGAACGATATGAATGAGCCCAGTGCCTGGGGACAGTCAATTCCCAATATTCTCTCCTTTGATTTCGATGGTAACGGCTCAACCATGGCTGAGGCCCACAACGTTTACGGGCTGAACATGAGCAGGGCGACCATGGAAGGCACAAAGAAACTTTTGAACGGCAAGCGTCCCTTTATCCTTACCCGTGCAGGTTATGCTGGCATCCAGCGTTATTCGGCAGTATGGACAGGCGATAATGAAGCGACGGATGAACATATGCTCCTGGGTGCCCGGATGGTGAACAGCATGGGGCTGTCAGGGATCTCCTTTGCAGGGCCCGACATGGGAGGATTCATGGGAAATCCCTCTAAAGAGCTTTACCAGCGATGGCTTACCCTCGGAGTCTATACTCCATTTTTCCGGAACCACTCGGCATGGGACACCAAGGCGAAGGAGCCATGGTCATTTGGCACGGATGTGCTGAATTTCTCAATCAATGTCATCTCCATGCGTTATAAACTTCTCCCATACCTTTATTCAGAATTCCATGCCTCAGTCCAGACAGGGATGCCCGTTGCAAGAAGCCTGGCGATTGATTATACCTTTGACGAAAAGGTTTACTGGCGGAATTACCAGAACCAGTATCTCTTCGGAAGCAATATCCTGGTGGCCCCGGTTTCATGCGAACAAAATTTTGCGAAAGTGTATTTGCCCGAGGGTGACTGGTACAGGCTCACATCCGGAGAATTATTCAAGGGGAATAATGAAGTGATCGTCGATGCCCCGCTGAACAATCTGCCTGTCTTTATAAAAGCTTCAGGGATTCTGCCCCTGCAATCACCGGTACAATATACCGCACAGAAACCCTCATCCCTTCTTGAGCTTCACATTTACCGCGGAACTGAGGATAACCAGTTCGTCTATTATGAAGATGACGGGCTGACTTATGAATTTGAAAAAGGATCTTTCTACAAAAGGACAATCACATATGAACCCGGAAAACAGGCGATAACACTGGGGAAAGCCGACGGCTCATTCACATCCAAATTCACTGCGGTAAAGATCGTTTTCCATGGTTTTAAAACCCTGATGAGCGTCAATGTGAGTGGTTCCCCCGTCACCCTGAAACTAAAATCTGATAAGGAGAGGTCACTCGAGATACCATGGAATAGTGATCCCGTCATCATCAAATATTAATTACACCAGCATGAATCAGACAAAATCTTCCCATTCAAACTTCAAGACCTATCCAATTTTCCTGGCATTTCTCTGCATGGGGTTTGGCGATGTTGTCGGACCGATGGTAGGCCTTGCAAAGGATTCCTTCCAGCTCTCCAATTTTATGGCCCAGCTGCTTACGCTCACAGGCTTTATCATGTTCGGACTCCTTTCCGTTCCGCTGGGTGTTTTCCAGGAACGCAAAGGAAAAAAATACTTGCTGTTGATGGGACTGGTCATTGCCTTTGCAGGATTGATCGTACCGATATTTAATGGTATGTATGGTCCCATTGTAAGCCTAGGAACAGGATCGGGTGGGAAGTTCTATATCATTCTTTTTTCAATCCTGCTGCTTGGCGCCGGTGCCACAACACTCCAGGTCTCGGGTAACCCGATCATGCGTGATGTCTCCCCGGAAGGGAAATTCTCCAGTAACCTGTCGATGGGCCAATCGGTTAAGGCGATCGGCTCCTCCATGGGGTTTCTACTTCCGCCTCTGGTGGCAGGTCCGCTCGGTCTTGACTGGACAATCCTCTTTCCGATTTATGCCATCCTCATTCTCATAACCCTGACCTGGGTCTTTTTTACGAAGATTGAAGCGAAGAAAAGCGCTGGCGGTAACACGGTCTCGTTGCTGGCCTGCCTTAAACTCCTGGGCAACGGCTATGTGGCGATGATGGTCTTCTCGATTTTCGTATATGTCGGCGCCGAAGTTTCGATGAGTTCGGGGGTACCGATCCTGCTCAAGGAAAAGTACGGGATCACTGATTTCGGGCTTCTCGTGGCATGGGCGCTCTTTTTCCTGCCCATATTGGCCGGGCGTTTCGGAGGTGCCCTGATCCTTCGAAGCATGGCTCCAAAAAAATTCCTGATCACCACTGTGTTGCTTTCCATGGCAGGAATTCTCCTTTTGCTGTTCGGAAGTAAATTCCTTGCCTATACGGGAATCGTTCTGACAGGTCTGGGTTTTGCTAATATTTTTCCCCTGATTTTCTCCATCACTGTGGATAAGATGCCCGAGCGTTCGAATGAACTTTCGGGACTTATGGTCACAGCCATTGTCGGGGGAGCCATCATACCCCCGCTGATGGGGATTGTCGCAGACAATCTCTCACTAATTGCAGGATTTGCCGTTCCCCTTTTGTGCGTTTTGTTCATCACCTGGTCATCATTGATGGCCCTGAGAAAAGCCTGATCCATGAAAAAGTTCCTTCCTGTCTTTTGCCTGGCAGTATTTCTTATTTGCGGACTCTCCTCCTGCAAAAACGGAGACCATTTTATCACAGATAAAAAGGTCCGCCAAAAGGCAGAGCAACAGTTCGAAATCCAGAAAAAACTTGCAAAGAACCGCTCATCCCAGCTGTTTGGAGTTTTCGACAAGGACATCACCCTGGCTGAGGAGGAGGCCCTTACCTTTCTCTATGCCTACATGCCGCTGAGTGATCTCGCCGACTATGACGGGGATTTTTACCTGAAAAATGTCCGCGCATCGCTTGCTGCCCGTGATACTTTTTCCTGGGGTAGAACGGTACCTGAAAATCTGTTCTGTCATTTTGTTTTGCCAATCCGGGTGAACAATGAAAATCTGGATTCGTCAAGGTGGGTCTTTTTCATGGAATTAAAAGACAGAATAAAAAAGATGCCGATGAGGGATGCTGTTCTTGAGGTCAATCATTGGTGTCATGAAAAGGTTACATATAAAGGGACGGATGGGAGAACCTCCTCTCCCCTTGCGAGTGTAAAGACTGCATTCGGGAGATGCGGTGAGGAGTCCACCTTTACCGTTGCCGCACTGAGGGCAGCCGGGATCCCTGCCAGGCAATGTTACACCCCGAGGTGGGCCCATGGCGATGATAACCATGCCTGGGTCGAAGTATGGGTCGATGGTACATGGCATTATATCGGTGCCTGCGAACCGGAACCCCTGCTGGATATGGCATGGTTCACGGCCCCGGCCAAACGGGCCATGCTGGTGAATACGAATGTTTTCGGCGATTACAATGGCCCGGAAGATGTCCTTTTGAAGGATCCCAGGTTCACGAGGATCAACATCCTCTCCAACTATGCAAAAACGAAAAGGATCTTTGTCAGGGTTACGGACGGAAGAAACAAGCCGGCGGACAGTGCAACCGTGGATTTCCAGCTTTACAATTATGCAGAGTTTTACCCGCTGCACAAGGCATATACCGACAAGGATGGACTTTGTTCATTCCTTACCGGCTATGGCGACCTGGTGATCTGGGTTTCAAAACAGGGGTTGTACGGGTATCAGAAAATTTCAGTAGGTCAGTCTGATACGATCCATATTCAACTGGTAAGAAAACCCGGGAAAGAGTATGCGGAAATATTCGACCTGGTTCCCCCTCCTGAGGACAATACAGCCATGCCGGTTGCCGATTCCCTGAAAAACCGGAATGCTGAACGACTTGAGTTTGAAAATAAAATCCGTGGCAATTATGAATCGACCTTTATCGATTCCACCAAGGCCTGCCGTCTTGCAGTTACGCTGAATTACAACGGGGATACCCTGTGGCAATTTCTGAGAGCCAGCCGGGGAAACTGGCGAGGCATTATCGATTTTGCCTCTGAAGTTCCTGCCGGGAAAAAGAACCTGGTCTTTCCGCTCCTGGAGGCAGTTTCTGAAAAGGATCTCCGGGATGTTGATCCTGAGGTTCTGAAGGATGCGATCCTGTTTTCCGGAAAATTTCCGCCAACTGGTGGAACCGGTGAAGATTTTGTTAAATATATTCTCAATCCGCGGGTTGACAACGAGTACCTGAAACCATCCAAGAACAGGTTACAATCTGAATTCAAAACCGACACCATTGAAAAATTCAGGAAAGATCCTTCCGGGCTTGTCCGGTGGATTAAATCGAACATCACGATAGACCTTGCTGCCAACTACGGCAGGGCACCACTGACACCGGTCGGAAGTTTTGAATTGAGGGTTTCCGACCCCCATTCGAGGGAGATCCTTTTTGTAGCATTGTGCCGCAGTTTTGGGATCCCTGCACGGCTGGAACCTGCATCCAGGATTCCGCAGTTTTTCAGGGAAGGTTGCTGGAGAGATGTATGGTTTGAGAAACCTCCCCAGGCCGAAAATGAAAGAGGAAAGCTGGTCCTGAATTCAGACAAGGGAAACCTTAAAAGGCCTGAGTATTATATCCATTTTACCATCGAAAAGTTCAGGGATGGCTTTTTCCGGTCGCTTGATTATGAAAATGATCCGTCGGTAAATGCTTTTCCTGTCACTCTTGAGATTGAACCCAGTTATTACCTCGCCGTCACCGGGAACCGGATCCCCGGTGGAACTATACTTGCGCAGCTGACCTGTTTCAATGTGGAAAAGGATCGTGAAAAGCAGATAACCCTCAGTTTAAGGAACGACCAAGCGCCTCCTGCCGTATTGGGAGTTTTAGACCTGAAGTCGTTCCTGGGCGATCTGGCCCAGGGAAAACCGGTTCGTTTGAGATCAGCAGGCGGATATGTCATTGCCTGGATGGAGCCCGACAAGGAGCCGACCAAGCATTTCGTTGTGGATCTCAGGCAAAAGAAGGCCAGTTTTGATAAATGGAATGGAGAAATTATCCTACTCTTTAAAGATGATGGAGAAAAGCAATCATTTATGGCCAAAAATTCAGGTCTTCCATTCCGCCTTCAATGCATAGCTGCCAATTCACTCGCTCTGAAAGAGCTTTCTGTGGCTCTACATAAACAGACAGGACAGCAGTTCCCGGTCGTAATCTATGTGAATGCGAAAGGTGAAATATTTTATCATTCTCAAGGATACAGAATTGGGATCGGGGATGATCTTTTGCGGTTTGCAAGGTGACAAAACAAACCGGTCTTGTTAATTTAATTTCTGTTGTTATCTTTGTGCCTATAGTTATATTCAAATTAAAACAGAGCGTATGAAAAAGATACTTTTCCTCCTGGCCTTCGCACTTTGTGCATCGACCGTTTCCTTCGGACAATTTGCTATCGGCCTTAAAATAGGATACAATGCAAACAAACTGTCGACAAATATCGATACGGTAAAATCACAGTTCAACAGCGGCTTCCATGTCGGTATATGGTCACGTTTCGGGAAGCGATTCTATGTCGCACCCGAACTGCAGTATACGATGAACGGCGCGGTATTCACCAATGAAGGAAATCTGGCCACCAACAACTGGAAACAGAAGATCACCATCGGAACCGTTGACCTGCCTGTACTTGTTGGTTTTAAGATCATCCACTCCAAGATCATCACCTGGCGAATCGAGCTCGGACCGCAGGCCTCCTTTGTCGTAAATACCAAGGTCTCGGATGTGAATTCTGTCGCCGGTCCTATCCAGACATCAAGCTTCAGTTCGGTGAACTGGTATATACTGGGAGGAACAGGGATTGATGTGCTTTTTCTCAAGTTTGACATCCGGTATATGTATGGCCTGAACCAGCTCATCAAGGACGTTCAGACCTCCAGCACGACAACTGCTTCGTTCGACTCTAAAAACCAGATGTTTGCAGTAACACTCGGATTCAAGATCTTCGGAAAGAAATAGTCTGGCTGATCTCTCATTTTAAGAAAAGATCCTCGTGATTAGCCGGGAATACCTCCGGAAACTACTGGGATTAACATCTCTTCTACGAATTCAGGTTGATATACTTATTGGTGAGTATATATAACATCATGTTAATGAATTATTTTTGCCTTAATCAAAGACATATCGATCATGAGAAGAGGAATGAAGAAAACCATTGGTTTATCACTACTGGCTCCTGGCGCCTTTATGGGACATCTTGCAGCTCAGGACCGTACCGTTCTGCCAATCAGGGAACCTGAGCGGCCAACATACAAAGAACTTGATATCAGGAATACTACTCCCCCAAAACGATTTGAAGTCAAAGCTCCCGGGGGAGCTCCCAATGTCATTATTGTACTGATCGATGACATGGGTTTCGGTGTCTCCGACGCTTTCGGTGGCCCGATCCAGACACCGGTTCTCGATAAGCTGGCCACACAGGGACTGAGGTATAACCGTTTTCACACCACCGCCCTGTCTGCTCCGACCAGAATAGCACTGCTTACCGGGTACAATCATCATTCAAACAACATGGGATCTATTACCGAGGCTGCTACCGCTTATCCCGGGAATAATGCACTGAGACCCCAGACCATTACCCCGATGGCTGAGGTGCTTCTTCAGAATGGTTATAACACTGCGCAGTTTGGGAAGTGCCATGAAATTCCGCCCTGGCAGATCTCTGTCGCAGGACCACAGAACCACTGGCCGTCCCATTCCGGATTTGAAAAATTTTACGGTTTTCTCGGAGGGGAGACTAACCAGTGGGCACCTCTCCTTTATGATGGTTTAACACAGGTTGAAGTTCCCAATGATCCGGACTATCACTTCACCACCGATATGACCAACCAGGCCATCTCCTGGGTCCGTTTTCAGCAGACCCTTGCCCCGGATAAACCTTTCTTTATGTATTACGCCCCAGGTGCCACTCATGCCCCCCACCATGTTCCTAAGGAGTGGATTGAAAAAAACAAGGGAAAGTTCGATATGGGATGGGATAAAATGAGGCAGGAAACGCTGAAGAGACAGAAAAAAATGGGTATTGTCCCACAAAACACAACATTGCCTCCCAAACCTGACGGAATCAGGGATTGGGAAAGCCTTTCGGCAGACGAAAAAAAGCTGTTCTGCCGCCAGATGGAGGTATATGCAGGTTTCATGCAGCAGACCGATTATGAGATTGGACGGCTTATAGAAACTCTTGAGGAGATGGGTATTTATGACAATACGATGATCATTTTCATTGGCGGAGATAATGGTGCAAGCGCAGAAGGACAGATGAACGGCATGTTCAGTGAGATGACCTATTTCAACATGGTGCCTGAGACGGTCCCTGATATGCTAAAATATTATGACGAGTGGGGTTCACCAAACACATACCCTCACTTTGCTGCCGGATGGGCAGTGGGACTGGACGCACCGTTTGCATGGACCAAACAGATGGCTTCCGATTTTGGCGGTGTAAGAAACGGCATGGTGATCTCATGGCCGG
>JBAXRT010000055.1:0-17669 GCA_037131065.1 bacterium
ATAAAGGAATATTGGCGCAAATATAAGGAAATAAACCGGAGTATTTACGCTTTTGGAAAATTTAACTAACTGATAATCAGTATAAGAGAAATACTAATTTGTCTTATAATTAATATTATGTTAAGTAATAAATAATTGATTGTATGGTAAATAAAAAAAGACCACCCTTCCGGATGGTCTTTTTTTTTGGAATTTACCAGCCCCTATTTCTTCTGAAGATTGATTATCTTTTCATTTACGGCCTTCGCCTTGTCGGACATCTTTAACCTTACATAGATTTGCTTCAAAGCCATCAATGTATCGATATCTGTGGGACTGATTTCAGAGGCTTTCTCAAGGAAAGGAAGTGCCTTTGAAAGATATGAATCTGCTTCTGCCTTTAATTTATCATATTCCGCTGTAGCGTCATTGGGCAGGTTATTCGCCTTCAAAAGAATTTCGGCTGCGACATTATTGTAAAGAATTCCGAGGTTAAAGAAGGGCTCGAAATAACTGGGATTAAGGGCAATCGCCTTCTCATAAGCAGCTACAGCCTTTTCGAGTACTACTTTCCGTTCATCCTTGGATTTCAGGGTATCGTTAAATATTTTATTATAAAGAGTACCGATGGCATAAAAGACTGAGGGATTGGCAGTATCCTCCTTGGCTATGACCTGGAGCTGTTCAAGGGCTTTATCATCCTCACCAAATGCAAGATACATATTCGTCTCTGCTTTGATCAGGTCCTGGTTCTTGGGATAAAGCTCCCTGCCCTTTTTAATGATATCATAAGCACCTTTTTTATCCTGAAGCTTCGTATAGAAAACGGTCAGACCAAAATAGATATCAGGTGTATTTTTGCCGGCCTTAAGTGTAACAAGATAATAGTCGCGGGCTTTATCCGGACGGTTGGCGCGTTCCGCGGCAACCGCTGCAGTAAGTAACAGGGTTGTATCCGTCATGTTCAGGATAGAGAAAAGGTTTGCAGCCCGCTCAATCTGATACATCGATTCCTCGAATTTTCTCTGGTTGAATTTATCTACCCCTTTCTGATAGAGATTCTGCCTCAAGGTATCAACATTGACTCTGATCTCCTCGGTAAACTTTTGTTTGGTATCCAATGCATAGGCTTTTTTAAATGACTCAAGTGCCGTAGCAAACAAAAGAGAATCACTTGGGGTTACACGATACAGGTTGATGTAAACCAGGGCTTTGTAAAACCATGTTTTGGCATCTCCTGAGGTTTCAGCATTTGCAGAAGCTTCGTCGATATACTTTTTTGCTTCTGCTAATTTTTTCTGCTTATCATCCGTTGTTTTGGCACGGGTTGCCTCCTTTAAAAAGTTGTACGCTGTCTGCGTATTTACGCTCTGACTCCTGGCAATAAAAAAGGCAAAGATCAGAATGCATCCAATGAGAACTCGTTTCATTTTAATTGTTTTGAGAGTTTATTTTTTAGTGAATTGGCTGGCAAATATAGCAAATACCAGTTGATTATATGATGGTTAAGATGAAATTAATTTTCCTGGTTCTGCTCATCCACGTGGCCTGCACCTGGTTCTCCGCCAGATTCGGGATCGTCGATATTCTCAGTACCCTCCTCGACTTCCACTTTGGCAACAGCAGCAATTGCGTCTCCCTCACTGATCTTGATCAGCCTCACTCCCTGGGTTGCCCTCCCCATGATCCGCAGGTCTGCAACGGCCATCCGGATAATGATCCCAGACCGGTTAATGATCATCAGGTCGTCATTGTCAGTCACATCCTTAATTGCAATCAGATAACCGGTCTTGTCTGTTACATTAATGGTTTTCACCCCTTTACCTCCCCTATTGGTCACCCGGTAATCCTCAAGACTGGACCTTTTTCCATACCCTTTTTCGGATACCACAAGCACTTCGCATTTTTTATCTGCAGGGATACTTACCATTCCAATGACCTCATCTGATGATCCTGATAATGTTATCCCCCTCACACCGGCAGCATTCCTCCCCATCGGACGAACAGACTTTTCATTGAAACGGATTGCGCGACCCGATTTCAGTGCAAGAACAATCTCATTTGCCCCGTCGGTCAGTTTGGCCTCAAGCAGCTGATCCCCCTCATTGATGGAGATGGCATTGATGCCATTTTGGCGGGGTCTGGAGTATGCCTCCAGGGAGGTCTTCTTTATTGTACCTTTGATCGTCGTAAGAATGATAAAATTATTGTTTATATAATCTTCATCTTTAAGGTTTTTAACATTGATATAGGCTCTTACCTTGTCGGTGCTTTCAATGTTGATCAGGTTCTGAATCGCCCTTCCTTTCGAGGCCTTCCCTCCTTCCGGGATCTCAAATACCCTGAGCCAGAAACATTTACCTTTTTCAGTAAAAAACAACAGGTAGTTGTGGTTGGTGGCAACAAAAAGATGCTCAAGAAAATCCTCGTCACGGATATCTGAACCTTTAACTCCCCTTCCACCCCGGTTCTGAACCCGGTACTCCGTAAGCGGTGTGCGCTTGACGTAACCCATGTGCGAAATCGTGATCACCACATTTTCATCAGGAATAGTGTCCTCAATCCTGAAATCGGAGGCTGCATAAACGATCTGCGATCTCGGTTCATCTCCGTATTTCTCCTTGATCTGCCTGAGCTCCTCCTTGATGATTTCCATCCTTCGGTTTTCATTGGAAAGAATATCTTTCAGATCTTCAATAAGCTTGATCAGTTCGGCATATTCCTCCTTGATCTTTTCCCTTTCCAGACCTGTCAGCCGCTGCAGGCGCATCTCAAGGATCGCCTTGGCCTGGATCTCGGAAAGCCCGAAATTTTGCATCAGGCCTGACTTTGCCTCATCCGGGGTCTGTGAGGCCCGGATCAGTGAAATTACAGCATCCAGGTTATCAAGGGCGATGAGCAAACCCTCCAGTATGTGTGCCCGTTTCTCGGCTTCCCGGAGATCAAACGCTGTCCGGCGTTTGACAACCTCGTGCCGGTGGTCAACATAATGAACGATCAGATCCTTGAGGTTAAGAGTGACGGGTCGTCCCTTGACAAGAGCTATATTATTAATATTAAAGGTGTTCTGAAGCGGGGTCATCTGGTACAGTTTATTCAGTACCACATTGGTGATGACCTCTTTTTTCAGCTCATAAACAATCCTGATGCCTGAACGGTCCGATTCATCACGTATATCAGTGATCCCCTCAATCTTTTTATCGTTGATGAGATCAGCCGTTTTCTTAATCATCTCCGACTTGTTCACCTGGTAAGGGATGGAGCTGACAATGATCCTTTCACGACCGTTATCATCCTGCTCGATCTTGGTTTCCCCACGAAGGACAATCCGTCCCCTGCCGGTTTCATATGCCTCCTTTACGCCGTCATATCCGTAGATTATCCCCCCGGTCGGAAAATCAGGGGCCTTTATCAATTTCATCAGATCAGGAATGGTTATGTTCCTGTCATCGATATAGGCAATGATTCCGTCAATAACCTCACTGATGTTATGAGGCGCCATGTTCGTGGCCATCCCAACCGCGATCCCTGAAGCGCCATTGATGAGGAGATTTGGGATACCTGAAGGCATGACCTTGGGTTCCTGAAGCGAATCATCAAAATTCAGTTGGAAATCAACCGTCTCCTTCTCAAGGTCCGAAAGCATCTCCTCCGCTATCTTTTTCAACCGGGCTTCCGTATAACGCATGGCTGCCGGATTATCACCGTCCATGGATCCGAAATTTCCCTGGCCGTCGATAAGAGGATACCGCAAACTCCACTCCTGTGCCATTCTCACCATCGCATCATAGACCGAGGTGTCGCCATGCGGATGATATTTTCCAAGGACCTCGCCGACTATCCTGGCAGACTTTTTATAGGGCCTGTTAGAAAAAACGCCCAGTTCATACATTCCAAAGAGTACCCGGCGATGCACCGGTTTCAATCCATCACGTACATCCGGAAGAGCCCTTGCAACGATTACCGACATTGCATAATCAATGTAGGCAGTCTTCATCTGGTTCTCAATATTAACCGGAATGATCCTTTCTCCGATTTCCATAAAAGGTAATAAGTTAATTACTTAAAATTCAGATATATAATTTAAATATTTTTAAAATACGAAGGTAATAATAATAACCGGGAAAACCATGGGTTTTTTGGATATATTTTTCAGGCTTACTAACATGGAACTGTTAATAAATAAAGGGGTCTCCGGATGGAATTCAGGAATTCAATTGTATTTTTGACCAGATTGACATTTTAGCAGGATTTCACTAGTGGTTCAATTTTTGTTATTCAGAACAATTACCATGATTTTCCTGGTTCAGTGCGGTCAAATTGAAAGTCTGGTTTGTCTTGATAATTTTGGAGAAGCAGAGCATGGTAAAATGAAACATAAGCAAAGAAATAACGTTTTATCAGGGAATGGTAGAAGTTTTTCGTTGCATCGAAAATTGTGTAGCATTGTAAATAGTTATGGAAGCAAAATTCTCACAAAGGGTTAAGGATGTGTTGATTTATAGTCGCGAGGAAGCCCAGCGTCTTGGAAACGATTATATTGGAATTGAACATTTATTGCTTGGGATCATCCGTGAAGGAGAAGGGTTGGCAATAAAGATCCTGAAAAGTCTTGGAACTGATTTTATTTCAATAAGAAAGAAGATTGAATCGGCAGTCGCCAGTCATAAGGAGCAGCCGTCGGGGAGTGAAAACCTGCCTCTTATCAAACAGGCGGAGAGGGCTCTGAAACTGACATACCTGGAGGCGAAGCTTTTCAATAATGAACTGATAGGAACTGAACACCTACTGCTGGCTATACTCAAAGATGAGAACAACCTGGTGACTAAGACATTCTCCACTTACGGTATTACCTATGAAACGGTCAAGGATGAGTTAAAAATGATCCTTGAAAGTGGTAATGAGGAGAAATCCGCCGCCCCACAGGATATTCTTCCGAAAGACGATGATGAGGATGATCCGGAAGAGGGTTCAAAAGGGTTTGGTGCCACTCCAAAAAAAGGTACGGAATCCAAATCAAAGACCCCGGTCCTGGATAATTTCGGACGCGACATAACGAAAGCTGCAGAGGAGGACCGACTTGATCCCATCGTTGGACGCGAAAAAGAATTGCAGCGAATTGCCCAGATCCTTAGCAGGAGAAAAAAGAATAATCCAATACTAATCGGTGAGCCCGGGGTTGGAAAATCTGCCATAGCTGAAGGACTTGCGCTGCGGATTATACAGAGAAAAGTCTCCCGTGCTCTTTTTAACAAACGTATCGTATCACTTGACCTGGCCTCCCTCGTTGCCGGAACTAAATACAGGGGTCAGTTCGAAGAGAGGATGAAGGCCGTACTGAATGAGCTTGAAAAAAATCCGAATATCATCTTGTTTATTGATGAAATCCATACCATCGTCGGAGCTGGTAATGCCTCCGGCTCACTCGACGCTTCGAATATGTTCAAACCGGCCCTGGCCAGAGGTGAAATTCAGTGTATCGGTTCCACCACCCTGGATGAATACCGTCAGTATATTGAAAAAGACGGGGCCCTGGAAAGAAGATTCCAGAAGGTCCTTGTTGATCCTACCTCATCGGAAGAGACGATTGAAATCCTGAACAACATCAAGGAAAAATATGAAGACCATCACCTTGTCAACTACAATGATGAGGCGATCAAGGCTTGCGTTATGCTGACCAATCGTTACATCACCGACCGCTATTTACCGGATAAGGCCATTGATGCACTTGATGAAGCTGGTGCGAGGGTACATATTTCGAATATTAATGTCCCTCCCGAGATCATGAACATAGAAAACCAGATCGAGGAGACCAGGAAAAGGAAGATGCAGGCTATCAACAGCCAGAAATTCGAGGAGGCTGCTGATCTCCGGGATACAGAAAGGAAATTGCAGGAGGGGCTTGAACGCGAAAAGCGGGTCTGGGAAGAAAATTCAAAGATCAACCGGCAGCCTGTAACAGAGGAAAATGTTGCTGAGGTGGTTGCTATGATGACCGGTATTCCCGTGCAGCGGATTGCCAAAAACGAGAGCGATCGGCTCCTTAGCATGGAAAGTGAACTGGGGGGGTCCGTCATTGGTCAGACCGAAGCAATTAAAAAGGTAGTAAAATCGATTCGGAGAAACAGGGCCGGACTCAAAGATCCAAACAAGCCGATCGGGACCTTTATTTTCCTTGGCCCTACCGGAGTCGGAAAAACCCACCTTGCAAAGGTCTTGGCTAAGTTCCTCTTCGACTCAGAAGATGCTCTTGTGCGGATCGATATGAGTGAGTACATGGAGAAATTTGCCGTCTCAAGACTTATCGGAGCACCCCCGGGTTATGTCGGGTACGAGGAGGGCGGCCAGCTGACAGAAAAAATCAGAAGAAGACCCTATTCGATCGTTCTGCTTGATGAGATCGAGAAGGCCCACCCTGATGTCTTCCACCTCCTCCTTCAAGTCATGGATGATGGTCTGCTGACCGACAGCTTCGGAAGAAGGGTCGATTTTAAAAATACCATTGTGATCATGACTTCAAACATAGGTTCCCGGCAGTTAAAAGACTTTGGCCAGGGTGTTGGATTTTCCACCTCTGCCAAACAGGCTTCTTCTTCTGAGTATGCCAGGGGGGTGATTGAGAATGCCCTGAAAAAGTCTTTTGCTCCTGAATTCCTGAACAGGATTGATGATGTCGTTATCTTCGAATCCCTCGAGCGTGAAGACATCCATAAAATCATCGATATTGAATTGAAACACCTGTACAAAAGGATCAACAATATGGGCTACCAGGTAGTCATTACTGCTCCCGCCAAAGACTATATTGTTGAAAAAGGATGGGATGCCCAGTTCGGGGCAAGGCCTCTCAAAAGGGCTATACAGAAGTATGTTGAAGATGCCCTTGCCGAAGAGATCATTAAGTCGAAACTCTCCTCCAGTGACCTTATAACTGTTGATTATAACAAGGAGAAAGACGAGATTGTTGTATTAATATCCAAGCAGGAAACAGGAAAGACTCCTGCTGAGAATGTAAACTAAAACCTGTTCAGAAGTTCCTGGGTTTTGTCAGTATTCAGTGAGATTTTTCCTCTTTCGTCACCATTGCTGAAGATTGTATTAAGGATATCATTGGCTCTCTGATTGCCTTTGAAGAGGTACCGTACATTGATCGAAAACCCGTTATTTTCAAAATTAATCTGATTTCCGCTGGGATCAGTTATATAGAAAACATCCTCGGTTGGTTCAACCCCGTTCAGGTATTTGGCAGCCAGCGCTGTATTTACTGCATTTGTTTTAACCTTATGGAGTTCAGGGATACTGTACTCTCCCATGATAAAAAGGTTATCGATGAAATAGTGGATCGCTTTCATCTTCATGCCCTGCATAGTCTCATGGTACCCGAGAACATTCACCCTTGAATCACTGAACCTGGCAACGTTCACGCATTGTGGGGATCCTTTTGATCGAAGCATCTGCTTGTAAAGGGTAAGGAAGGGAACCTGGCCGAATTCAATATTAGTTTTGGTTTTATACTCTGCCGCGTTTCTGATCCTTTTATAGAAACAATAAAAATGCATTGTGATCTCATCCTTGATGCAATTGTTGTGAGGACTTCTCAGGTCATTTTCCTTAAAAAATTCAAGAAATTCGTAGCTGTATTTCCCGTAAACCATTGATAAATAAGCAAGACGGAAAAGGGGAAAAAGCCTTTTACGCAAAAAAATCAGCAGGAGAATGAGGATAAAAAATCCAACCAGTGCAAGTATGAGATAAAGCATACTTGGATCAAAGGAGGTACTGTCTTTGGCAGTTCTCGCCAGAATGACAAAACCAATCAAGTTCCCGGGCAGCATAACAAAATTTAGAACAGACAAATGTAATGATTTCCCTTAAGCTTATTACCCTGATGACAAGAAGATTTTACAATGATGGCCTCTTAAAACTGATAAGAATTGTCAGCAATCAGTTTATCAGCGATCCTTCTTCTGGCATCTTTAATATTTACCCCGCTATTTGCAGCAAGAACCTCAAGGGCATGAATGAGCGGCGCCGTCTCTTCTATTGAAGCATAGGAGTATATGGCATCACAACCATTCTTTCTGACAAGGTCAACCGTATCGTAAATATTTACATTTACAATATCCTTATAGAGGTCGGTGTTGGACGTGACATGAAGATTCTCCATCTTTTCGACCCGCATCAACAGGGATTCAGAGACATAAGTCTCCATGATCATATTGGAAAGGTTGTTTAGAACCTCCTGTTCCTGTACCAGTTTCTTATCGAATTTCTTAGAGGAGCCGTGAATGACCAGAAGGATGGCTTTCTTCATATTTTTAATGATTGCCATCTTTTCGGCATAATATCCTGACTTTTCAGCCTGAATCGGTTTGATGTTCTGAACATCGGCGGCAATCTTTTCTGCTTCTCCAAAAAGATCAAAATCACCCTTCATTGCCCTCTTCATGGCTGTATCCACCACCAGGAGCCTGTTAATCTCATTCGTCCCTTCGAAAATCCTGTTGATCCTTGAATCACGGTAACCCCTCTCCACCGGCATTTCAGAAGAATATCCCATTCCCCCGTGGATCTGGACTGCCTCATCGATCACAAAGTCAAGAACTTCTGATCCAACCACCTTCAGAATGGCTGCTTCCACTGCATAATGGCTGATACCTTCAATGGAGGCCTTCCCGATATCAGCCCCTTCTTCTTTTTTATGTATCTCGATCTGGTCGTCGATATCTTTACTGACCCTGTATATGGCCGATTCCAGTGCGAAGGTCCTGATCACCTGCTCAGCGAGTTTGTGTTTGATCGAACCAAAGGTGGAGATCAGAACGCCGAACTGTTTTCTCTCATTGGCATACTTCACTGAGTCGTTAATGGCCTTCTTGGCAGCACCAAGAACATTTGCGCCAAGTTTGATGCGTCCCATATGAAGGATGCTTAGCGCAATTCTGAATCCCTCTCCCCTTTTCCCGAGCATATTTTCAACGGGCACCTTAACATCATTATAAAATATCTGTGCGGTGGATGAGCCCTTGATACCGAGTTTCTTCTCATCCGGGTTGACCACGACGCCGGGGAAATTTCTTTCAACAATGAATGCACTCAGAACACGGTCATTGTCAATTTTTGCAAAAACCGTCTGCACATCGGCAAAACCGGCATTGGTGATCCACATTTTCTGCCCGTTCAAAATATAATGTCTCCCGTCTTCGGAAAGCGTAGCCCTTGTTTTACCTGCGTTAGCATCACTGCCTGCTCCCGGTTCCGTAAGGCAGTATGCTCCCAGCAATTCACCGGTGGCAAGTTTGGTGACATAGCGCTGGCGCTGGTCTTCAGTTCCATAGTACATGATTGGAAGGGTACCGATACCACAATGGGCCATGAAGGCAACAGAAAAGGAATAGCCCGCACCGATGACTTCTGCCGCAAGCATCTGTGTAACAAAGGATTGTCCGAAACCTCCGTATATCTCCGGCAGTGCAATACCCATAAGGCCGAGTTCTCCGGACTTTTTCAGGATAGCCTTCATCAGGGAAATATCAGGTGCATCAATTTTATCCAGGTTGGGATAGAGTTCGGTCTCAAGAAAATCCTTACATGTCTGGGCTATCATCTTTTGCTCTTCGTTGAACTCTTCCGGAATAAAAATATCTTTTGATTCCACTTCACTCACCAAGAATTCTCCGCTTTTCAAAGTTTTTCTGTTCTCCATCTTTTCGGTTTTAAGGTTAAATTCCAATTTTTATAACGCCAATGCCTGTACTATCATTTCAGCAATATCGAGGTTTTTTACCTCCCCTTCCTTATTCTTATATTTAAGACCATCCGTAAGCATGGTCATACAAAAGGGGCAGGAGGTGGCAATGATCTTTGCATCTGTCTTTAGCGCATCCTCCGTGCGCTCAATGAAGACCTCTTTCAACCC
Organism: bacterium; assembly: GCA_037131065.1. Taxonomy (GTDB): domain Bacteria; phylum Bacteroidota; class Bacteroidia; order Bacteroidales; family FEN-979; genus JBAXRT01. The sequence continues at coordinate 9,896 of JBAXRT010000055.1, forward strand.
TTTCTCACTCTCCTTGAACATTTGGCCCCCGCCGCCTCCGCAGCAAAGGGCAAAACTCCTGTTGCGATCCATTTCAACGCAGCGTGAGGTGAGCTTTTTAAGAATGATGCGCGGTTCCTCATAAATATCGTTGGCTCTTCCAAGGTAGCAGGGGTCATGAAAAGTGGTCGTAATATTTCCGAATATCTGACGGGTTAATACCAATTCCTTCTTTTCGATTGCTTTGACAAGAAACTCAAGATAGTTTATCACTTCATAATGACCACCCAGGTCAGGATACTCATTTTTAAAAATATTGAAGCAATGAGGACAGATGGTCAGTATCCTGGTGATACCATATTTTTCAAAGAGACTGATATTCTGAAGGGCCTGCATCTGGTAAAGCATCTCATTCCCTGCCCTTCTTGCAGGATCGCCAGTGCATGATTCCTCCCTTCCCAGAACTGCATAACTTACCTTAAGGTGTGTAAGGATCTTCGTGAAAGCCCTTGTTACTTTCTTATACCTGTCATCAAATGCTCCGGCGCAACCGACCCAGAAAAGGTACACGGGTTTTTCCCCCCTGCTGTACAAATCGGCCATGACGGGCAATTCCAATTTTATTCCTTCAGTTTCTCCGGTCATTACGGGAATCAGTTTCAATTCTTATTTGGCTGAATATAAAGATCTTTGGCCCACAGGAGTCGATCTTCCGGAGAAAATTGCCAGGGGGCACCATTATTCTCAATATTGTTGAATACCGCCTTCAGTTCGCCAGGGGCTGAAGCCTCCTCCATCACCAGGTATCTTCTCATATCAACAATGACAGTTGGTTGATTTATGTTGATTGGACACTCCTGTGCGCATGCATTGCAAAGGGTGCAGGCCCATAGTTCCTCCTCCGATACAAAATCTCTGAGCAGCGCCCTTTTATCGGAATAATCCTTCCCATACTTTAACATTCCCGGGCCCTTTTCCTTCATCCTTGCTCTTATGTCCATGATCACCTTCCTGGGTGAGAGCTTTTTGCCTGTGATATTTGCCGGGCACACTGAAGTACAGCGCCCGCATTGCGTACAGGAGAGCGAATCAAAATAATTCTTCCATGTAACATCCTCAATGTCCTTGATCCCAAATCGTTCAGGTATTGGATCATGTGCAACTGCTCCTGTCTGGTTCTGTTCCGGATGAAGCATCAGCATGACTTCCCGTGTGATGTTATCCATATTAGTCAGTTTCCCAAGTGGTTCCAGCCTCGTAAGAAAAACATTCGGAACCGACATAAATACATGAAAATGCTTGGAGTAAGGAAGGATATTTGCAAAGATGAAAATAAACAGGATATGTGTCCACCAGGAAATTTCAAAGCATACCGTTGCTGTTTCAAAAGACCATTGGGGCAGCAGTGTGCATATCCAGGCACTTACCGGATATAATCCCGTATAATGCTCCCCCAGGCCTGTTTTGATCATAATGTAACCCATGTTCATCCCGAGAAGGGAGATCATGAGCAACAGGATGATTGACAGGGCAATGTTTGCATCAATATGCGTCGCACTTTTCATTTCAATCCCCTCAAAACGGTTTATATGAAAAAAAAGACGGCGACCAAGAAAGATGAGAATGGCGATCAGTACCAGTAATCCGAAAACATCCCCACTTGCCATCATGAAATCATAAATCCCCCCCAGAGAATCAAAGGACTTCTCTTTACCGGACAATCCGTCGAAGATCATCTCAACGCTTCCAAAAAGAACAACGCAAAAGCCCCAGAAGACTATCGCATGGAAAAATCCGATAACCGGTCTCCTGAATATCTTCGACTGGCCGAAGGCAACTCCGGCCATCACCCGGAAACGTTTCCCGAGCTCCTTCACGGGAAAACCCGGCTTTGTCAGTCTGAAATAACGTATAATCCGGATTACCGTGAATGTGAAGAAACTGAGGGTGACAAGAAGCGTAATGAGGAAGATGATCTGCCTGGTCATATTTCCTTTATTTCCCTTTGACCACCTTGACTGCTTCGACCAGTTTGGGAAGTACTTTCAGAGCATCACCAATAATTCCGTACTGGGCAGCCTCGAAAATGGGAGCATCCTTATCAGAATTTATCGCGACGATATATTTGGATGAGCTGACCCCGGCCAGATGCTGAGTGGCTCCAGAGATGCCTATGGCAAAATAGAGGTTTGGAGCAATAATCTTACCGGTTTGCCCCGTATGTTCGTCATGGGGTCTCCATCCTTCATCCGAAACGGGCCTGGAACAGGCAGTGGCTGCACCGAGAAGCCCGGCAAGTTCTACCAGGGGTCCCCAGTTATCAGGCGATTTCATTCCCCGGCCTCCCGAAACGACAATCTCTGCATCGGTCAGCAATATCTTTCCAGTCTGTTTCTGAACCTCCCTGATTCTCGTCTGAACTTCGGAGGCCGGCTGAAATGACAGGTTCTCAATAGGTGCATCGGTTTTATTTTCAACCAGTTCATAGGAATTTTGAGCCAGGGTCAGCACTTTTATTCCGGTTTTAAGCGCCACTCTGGCAATGGCATTCCCCGAAAATATCTTTTTGACAATGACAAAAGGATCGGTTGACAGAGGAAGACTATTCACTCCTGCTCCAAGCCCTGCTTTCAGCAACACGGATAACCTTGGGGCCAGGGCTTTTCCGGTATTGTTGTTCGACATGACAATCACGGTGCTTTGCTCTTTCTTTGCCACTTCTGCAATAACTTCCGTATATACTTTATTATCAAGCATATTTAGTTGTTCATTGCCGGCGTTAATGATTTTCCCTACCCCGTATTGCTTAAGCTTCTCCAGTTCTCCCTCTTCCACTTTTCCAATGGATAAAGCGATTGCGGTTGTATCGAGCATTTCAGCCACTTTTGCTGAGTAAGAGATCAATTCAAAGGTGATTTTCTTGAATTTCCCGTCCCAATTTTCTGCAAAAACCAAAACTGACATATCGTGTATTTTAAATTTTCCTAAATAATTTTTGCTTCATTCTGTAATAATTCTACAAGTTGCTGAGGATTTTCGGCATCAATGAACCGGCAGGCAGTGCGAGGCTTTGGCATCTCAAAGGCAATGAATTCAGTCAATGAATCAACGGATACCGGTTCTGTAACTTTCAGGGGTTTTGTTCGTGCCATCATAATTCCTCTCATGGCAGCGATCCTGGGTTCCCTGGCAATTCCTTTTTGTACGATTACAACAACGGGCGAAGCTACCTCAATGATCTCTTTTCCTCCATCTATTTCCCGGGTAAGGGAAATTGCGCCGTTCCCAAGATTCAGGGATGAAACCGCAGAAACGGAAGGAATGGAGAGAAATTCAGACAACATTCCCCCAACGGCAGAACCGTTATAATCACTTGATTCAATTCCACACATAATGATATCAAAGGATTGATTTTTAATCACCTCGGCAAGCTGAGCAGCAACATAAAAGGCATCTGCCGGCTCAGCATTTACCCGGATCGCTTCATCTGCTCCTATGGCCAGGGCCTTTCGAATGGTAGGTTCTGAGCCGATAAGTCCGACATGGGCGACTGTAACTGATGTAATATTGTTTGCAGGAATATCCTTCAGCTCAAGTGCACGCGTCAGAGAAAGCTCATCCCATGGATTAATGACCCACTGTATCCCTGAAGTATCAAGTGTTTTGAAGTCACCAGTAAACTTTACTTTCGTCGTTGTGTCAGGAACGTTGCTGATACAAACTAATATTTTCATATATAAAGGTTTATTTGGGTTCTGAAATATTTTGCCGTAATAAAGGGTGCAAATTTAAGATAAAATGAAAAAGGGAGTATAAGAAATTATTCTTCCTCTTCGAGACACTTATTATACTGTGTCATTGCTTTCAGGCTCATAGCCATGCTTGAAAAACCACCATCATGATATATGTTCTGCATGGTGATCTTCCTGCTGAGATCGGAGAGTAAGACGATGGAGAAATCGGCACATTCATCCGCAGTGGCGTTCCCAAGAGGCGACATCCTCTCGGTAAAATCTATTAGCCCATCCACTCCCTTGATGCCGCTTCCGGCAGTGGTTCTGGTCGGGGATTGCGAGACCGAGTTGATGCGGATCTTTTTTTCCCTTCCATAAATATATCCGAAGCTCCTGGTGATGGATTCAAGCATCGCCTTAGCATCAGCCATGTCGTTATAGCCGTATAGTGTACGCTGTGCAGCAATGTATGAAAAAGTGAGAACTGAACCCCATTCATTAATGGCATCCAGTTTTTTCGCAACCTGAAGCAATTTATGGAAAGAGAGGGCAGAAATATCAATAGTTTTCAGGAAATATTCGTAATCAAGATCATCGTATTCCCTGTGTTTCCTAACATTGAACGACATCCCGATGGAATGAACCACGAAATCGACCTTGCCACCCAGAATTTCCATTGACTTAAGGAAAACATTTTCAATATCCTTTACTTTCGTGGCATCAGCGGGAATGATCCCGGCATCACACTGCCGGCCAAGTTCCTGGATCTGTCCGAACCTGATGGCTGAGGGAGTATTGGAGAGTGTAAAACGGGCTCCCTCCTCCCAGGCCCTCACGGCAGTTCTCCATGCAAGCGACTTCTCATCAAGGGCGCCGAAAATGATTCCTTTTTTATTTTTTAATAAATTATAAGCCATGTACTGATAAATTAATTTCTAAGCAATTCGTTCGCAGCCTGGTACCCGGCAGCCGTAATCTGCTTATCGCTAAGCATCTTGGCAATTTCTTCGATCCGTTCCTTGCGGTTAAGCCTCCTGATTCCAGAACGGGAAGTTCCCCCTGTGATCGTTTTATACACGTAATAATGGTGATCACCTTTCCCGGCAATCTGAGGAATATGAGTTATGACAATTACCTGGATATTCCTTGACATTTTCAAAAGGATCTCCCCTACTTTTCCGGCAATATCTCCTGATACCCCGTTGTCGATCTCATCGAAAACGATGGTTGGAAGGAGATTCTTCTGCAGAATCATTGATTTAATGCTAAGCATCAACCTTGATTGCTCCCCACCCGACGCAATTTTAGAGATATCATTAAGTGGTATTCCTTTGTTTGCACTGAAAAAAAACCTGATCTTATCAAGACCATCAGAGGATGGAGTATCCAGCAGGAGGTGATCAATTTTAAATTCAGCATGCTGCATGCCGAGCAGGGAGAGAAGAGAAACGATCTCTTTTTCAAAGTGACTTATGGATTTAATCCTGATTGCAGATATCTTTCCGGAAAGCTCAAAAAGCGATTCCAGTTTTTTTGAAATTTCCACCTGTACTGACTTAATCTTTTCCTCCAGGTTATCGTTTATAAATATCTTATTTTCAATATTTTGTTTGATTAATATTAAGTCATAAACGGTAACTGCCTGGTGCTTTTTCAACAGCCGGCTGATCAACTCCAGCCGTTGTGTTAAAACATCAATTTCACCGGGGTCAACGACTACCTGCTCATATATCTGTTCGACTTCTTTCAGGATATCCTTGATATCAACATAATCGGTATGAAGCCTTTCGACAAGGGGCGCTACCTGACCATGAAACCTTGAAACTTCACTAATAATTGAAGTGGCCGACGAGAGTTGTTTCAGGATACTGTTTTCATTATCCGAGAGGATCTCAAGGGCATGAAACAACCTGGTTTTGATCTCCTCCGCGTGAGAGAGTATCTTTAATTTTTCTTCGATTGTTTCCAACTCTCCTGGCTGCAGCGCGGCATCCGTCAATTCATGTAACAAGAATGCAAAGTAATCTGCCTCACCCTTCGCTCTTGATTCAGCTTCCTTTAGCCCGGCAAGCTCCTTTTTTAAGCCTATCCACCCGGAAAAGTCAACTTTGTATTCCGAAACCAGGGTAGAACAATCCGAATAACTATCAAGGACAGAAAGCTGAAAATCAGAATCATTCAGGGTCCTTGTGGTATGTTGGGAATGAATATTCACCAGCCTGTCACCGAACTCCTTAAGGTCGGCCAAATTGACTGGCGTGTCATTGATAAAAGCCCTGCTTTTTCCTCCAGGAGCAATCTCCCTCCTGAAAATAGCATTATCTTCATAATCAAGTCCGTGAGATAAAAAGAGATCTTTGAGGTGATATCCCTTGACAGAAAAGAGCCCCTCTACGATACACTTCTTGTTTTTATCTAAAAGAACCGTGGTATCGGTCCTTTGTCCCAGGATGAGTGACAAGGCCCCCATAAGGATTGACTTTCCGGCCCCGGTCTCGCCAGTAATAACAGAGAAGCCGGAGGAAAAATCTATCTCCAGTTTATGGATTAACGCATAATTTTCAATGGAGAGCTTTAAAAGCATCTTATACCCTGGTACTATTTTCCGTCAACAATCACCTGATATTTCGAACTGTTCGCAGGATCTATCTCTTTTAACAGGTTAGCGATGGTAGTTTTTTCAGTGGGCGAAACACGCTGATCAGCATAAATATTCACAAACTCATCCCGTTTTGCATCAAAAATTAACTGAAGTGCAAACAGACCCGGTTTGGCATTATAGAGTTTTTGTAATGCTCCAAGACTTTCTGTAACACTGTTCCTTCCCTGGTCAACCTTATCATACATCTGATCAAGACCCTGCCGGTGATAAGTATAACCAAAATCACGTAAGGCCGAATTAGCAGGATTCATATAATTGTTGACCATCCACCAGCGGTTTTTTTCACTTTCATATGCCTTCCAGCCGGATTCCGGGGCATTCTGTGCAGCATTAACGACCTCCTGGGCCTTTTCCAGGAACTGGCTTCCTCCACTGGGTGAAAAGGAATCAAAATATAACCCGAGGAACATATAAGAATAAAAGGCTAGGACGGAGGTCAGGTTTGAAGTGAAGGTCCCATCATTGTAATCCAGGGGTTGAAATTCAACATACCTGAACTGAAATCCCTTTTCAACATAATTCAGCAGTACCGAGTTATAGGCAGTATTGTATACCGGCCGGCGGAGGACAACATTAAGGTTTGCCCGAAATTCATCGGCTGACAACCTTTCATTTACCGTTAACAGGATGGTGCATTCCAGTTTTTCTTCAACCTTAAGGTTATAATTAGACCATTTCCTGTTATTCATGAACTCATAGATGGCATTCTGCAGGGTCTCAAATATTTTTTTATCCGAACCTTCAAGCTGGGGAGAGCTGACACTGACCATGCATTCAAATTCCTGCGCATATGGCCTGAGAAAAAAAAGAAGGAAAACAAGAAGGATCAGTGCTCTTTTCATGGTTATGCTTTGATTACTTAGGCAGTGTCCCGCTGATGAACTTAAGGATATCCTCCGCGACCTCTCTTTTACTCTTCACCTCTCCACTGAAAGTGATACCCTTTTTATTGAAGATCGTCACTTTATTAGTCTCAGATCCAAACCCTGCCCCTTTATCGTTCAAAGAGTTCAAAACGATATAATCAAGGTTTTTTGATTTCAGTTTTGCCCGGGCATGTATCTGTTCGTGCTCAGTTTCAAGAGCAAAACCGACAAGCACCTGTCCTTTTCTTTTGGTTTTTCCGATCTCCTTCAGAATATCGGTGGTCTCTTCAAGATCAAGAGAGATCTTTTTACCTGATTTTTTGATTTTTGATTTTGATGGGGATTTAACCGTATAATCAGCAACGGCAGCGGCCATGATGATCATATGTGCGGATCCGGCCTCAGCAAAACAAGCCATGGACATCTCTTCAGCCGAAATAACATCGATCCTGTTGATTGAGGGATCTGTCAGCATTAGCTGGGTAGGGCCAGTGATAAGTGTGACCGCAGCACCCATCTCCCGGGCAGCTTCT
>JBAXRT010000056.1:0-17353 GCA_037131065.1 bacterium
AAGGTTCAGGTAATTGATCGCTCCCATGCTATTGATATCGTGCATCATGATGGAAACCCCGAAACTCGGCGCCTCTCCTAATTTGGTATTCCGGTTGATGATCGTCCTGAAAACCATTTGCTGGAAGTGGGTCTTTACCTCCTCTACCACCTGTTTTGCCAGGTTTAGACGGTTATCGTACATGGTGAGCAGGATCCCTTCGATGTCCAGGTCGGGGTTGAGCCTCGACTGGACGATCTTGATCGTGTTCAGTAGCTTCCCCAGGCCCTCAAGTGCAAAATACTCACACTGAACCGGTATGATAACAGAATCGGCAGCAGTCAGGGCATTCACTGTGATAAGTCCCAGTGATGGTGAACAGTCGATAATGATAAAATCATATGAATCCCTTACTTTGCTGATCACCTTGCGCATCATCTTCTCGCGGTTCGGAAGATGGATCATCTCGATCTCTGCCCCAACCAGGTCAATATGGGCAGGGATAAGGTCCAGAAATGGGGTAGAGGTGTTCAGGATGATGTTGGATGGCTCCACATCATCGATAATACATTCGTAAATACTGGTCTTGATATTCCTCGGGTCAAATCCAACCCCGGACGTGGCATTCGCTTGGGGATCGGAATCGATGATCAGCGTTTTGTGTTCAAGAACGGCAAGTCCTGCCGCAAGGTTGATCGCCGTGGTTGTCTTTCCGACACCCCCCTTCTGATTGGCTATCGCAATTACTTTTCCCATCCCGTAAATACTCTCATTTCACAAAAATACACCTAAAAATAATCCCAAATACAATGTTGAAAAGTTTTAAACCAAACAAGCCGTCCGGGCAGACAGCTTGTGTTTCATGAAAGACAACGAATGAAATTTATTGAGGTTCAGATTCGGTGGCGAGATCCTCGAATTCGATATTCGTATGTGTCAGGGTAGGTTCCTTGCGTGCAATTGTTTCCTGTTCTTCAAATTCCGACTCCGCCCTGACGGGAGCCTTCCCTGTCTTGATGAACTCTATGGCATCGGAAAGGCCGTTGTTGAATTTTTCAAAATCCTCTTTATACAAAAACAGCTTATGCTTTTCATAAAAGAATTTTCCCTGCTCGTTGTTGAATCTTCTCTTACTCTCAGTAATTGTCAGGTAGAACTCATCTCCGACCGTGGCCTTGACATCAAAAAAGTAGGTGCGTTTTCCGGCCCGTACAGCGCGTGAGAAAATTTCTCCCCTCTCTTTATTTTCATTATCTTCCATGAGCGAAATTCCCTTTTAAATAATGTTCCTCATTTTTCAGCAAACGCAAAAGTAAAAATTTTATTTGAAAACAAAATGTTATTTTAAAATCATTAGCTTTGCAGCCCGATTAAAGGATTTCATGACTATGTTCTTTTTCATTCACTGATCATGTTGGGTAGGAGACATTTTCGAGTTAAGGTCCTTCAGGCACTGTATGCCTATTTCCAGGGTGGTGAAACCCGGGTTGAAATTGCGGAGAAGAACCTTTTGCAGAGCATCGAAAAAATGGAGGAGTTGTTCTACCTTCAGATCTCCTTCCTGCTTGACCTTCTTCACTTCTATGAGGTGAGAATGGAAGAGGCCAAACACAAATTCATCCCCACGGAGGAAGAACTCAATCCGAACATCAAACTGCTTAATAACAGGCAGTTCCTTCAGCTGAAAAACAATCTTCAGGTTACACAGGCCATCAGCCGCTATAAAATTTTCTGGAATGATGAGCAGGAGATGCTCAGGAAGGTTAATCAGAAAATCAAGAACAGCAAGGAGCTTTCAGAGTACCTGAATTCAGGGACTGATTCCTATGAAGAAGATGCAGCATTCCTGGCCAGGTTATTCCGGAAATATATTGCACGGTCGGGCGATCTCCGGTCGTATTGTGAGGAGCGATATCTTTACTGGGTTGATGATTTTGATATGGCATCCATCTTCATCCTGAAGATGATGAAATCGATGGATGAGAAATTCCCTCCAACCAGCTCTCCCTCTGACCTTTTTCACCGGGAAAGCAGCGAGGAGGCCGATGACGACAGGAAATTCATCCTTGAACTCTTCCGGCTGACGATCCTTCACAGCGAGGAATACGAAAAATTGATCGAATCGCGGACCCGTAACTGGGAACTTGAAAGGATTGCTCTTACCGATATCATCCTCATCAAGATGGCTCTTTCCGAATTGCTCCATTTCTCTCAGATTCCGGTAAAGGTTACGCTGAATGAATACATCGAGATTTCGAAGCAGTTCAGCTCCCAGAAAAGCAAATCTTTCATCAACGGGATTCTTGACAAGCTCGTGGCCGACCTGACGGCTGAAAAGAAAATTAAGAAGCGGGGACGGGGATTGATGACATGATAAATAATATTTATCATCCGCCAGCGTTAATTGAAAGAAACATCTGATTATCGTGCACGAGTTACCAAAAAGAATTATTCTCCTCTTTCTATTGTCATTTCTTTTTCTGCCGCTGTCAAAAGCACAGATCGGAGGGGGGCATGCCTATGATTTTCTGAGTCTTACCACCTCCGCTCGTATTGCCGGCATGGGAGGAAATGTACTTGCCATCAAGGATAATGATATCACCCTTGCCCTTGCGAACCCCTCGCTCATCACCCCCGAGATGCATAACCAGATAGCCTTCAGTTTTATCAACTATTTTACGGGACTGAACTACGGTTACATGATGTACTCCAGGACATTTAAAAAGGCGGGTAGTTTTGTGGGCACCTTCCAGTTTATAGATTACGGTAAGTTCACATCGGCCGATCCTTCGGGCAATGTCACCGGCACGTTCAATGCTTCTGAATATGCGTTGAATATCGGGTGGGGACGGCAGCTTGGACCACATTTTTCAGTCGGAGCAAACGGCAAACTGATCTATTCTGCCCTGGAGAGCTACAACTCCTTCGGCATTGCAGTCGACGTAGCCGGAACATATACGACACTTGAACAGACCTTCACAGCCTCCATCATCGGCAGGAACATCGGTTCCCAGATCGTGCCTTACGTGGCAGGACAATATGAGAGCCTTCCCTTTGAGATTCAGATCGCACTCTCCCAGAAACTGAAACATATCCCTGTCCGTTTTTCGCAATTAATTACCCATCTCGAAAAATGGGACCTGACCTACACCGACCCGAATGACCCTGCAAACCAGAAAGATCCCATCACCGGAGAAACAAAGCAAAAAACAGGGATCGGAAAATTTGCAGATAACCTGATGCGTCATATTGTTCTTGGGGCTGAAGTGACCATTGCCAAGATCCTTTCGATAAGGATCGGCTACAACTATCAGCGCAGGCAGGAATTAAAGCTTTATAATAAGGCTGGCCTTGCAGGATTCTCCCTGGGAGTCGGCGTACGGGTCAAGATGTTTAACCTGAGCTATACCCGCGCATCCTTCAACGCCGGAAGTCCCAATCCGAACTTTATCACCCTTTCCGTAAATTTGCAGGAGTTTTCCAAGAAGAAACAATGAATGTCACCATCGACCCTCACTCCGGTTTCTGCTTTGGCGTCGTCTATGCCATCGAAGTAGCGGAGAGGGAGCTGAAAAGATCCAGTAAACTTTATTGCCTGGGCGATATCGTCCATAATAATATGGAAGTTAACCGCCTCAGGAAGCTCGGGCTGGTCATCATCAACCATGCTGACCTGAAGGACCTTCACGACTGCAAGGTTCTCATTAGGGCCCATGGAGAACCACCTGAAACTTACAAGGTGGCGCTGACAAATAACATTGAACTGATCGATGCTTCTTGTCCTATCGTGCTTCATCTTCAGAACGACATCCGTCAGGGATTTCACCAGATGCAAAAAATTTCGGGTCAGATCGTGATCTATGGCAAAGAGGGCCATGCCGAGGTAAACGGCCTCCAGGGCCAGACCAATGGAACAGCAATCATTATCAGCAATGAAATGGATCTGGAAAAAATTGATTTTTCACGCCCTGTCCGTCTCTACAGCCAGACCACAAAAAGTGTTGAGGGATTTCAGAAAATTGTAGGACTGATCAGTGAAAGGATGAAGGAGTCTGTTTCCACAGAGGAGATCGACTTCAAATGGAACGACAGCATTTGCCGGCAGGTATCCAACCGGTCAGGACAGTTACACTTATTTGCTGCAAAATATGATGCCATTGTCTTTGTCAGCGGGAAGAAAAGTTCGAACGGCATGATCCTCTACCATGTCTGTAGGGAGGTCAACGAAAAAACGTACCTTGTGTCAAGCAAGACTGAACTTCAGAAAGAATGGTTTCTCGGACTTTCGGAAATTGGCGTATGCGGAGCTACATCTACTCCCATGTGGCTGATGGAGGAGATAGCACAAGCAATCAAACAAATATCTGCCTGAGATGTACCTTCAGAAACTTTCCGTACATAATTTTAAGAACTACACCGGGGCAGATTTTTTGTTTTCAAAAAATGTAAACTGCTTCATCGGGAACAATGGTGTCGGGAAGACAAACCTCCTGGATGCCATCCATTACCTCTCTTTCTGTAAAAGTTACTTTACATCGAATGATCTTCAGAATATACGGCACGGGCAGGATTTTTTTGCCATACACGGCACTTATCATAAAGATCCGGGTGATGAAAATGTTATCCAGTGCGTCCAGGAGAGAAATAAACGGAAGCGGTTCCTTCTGAATAAAAAAGAGTATGACCGGTTCTCCGATCACATAGGACAGATCCCGCTTGTGATGATTTCACCCTATGATCGCGACCTGATCAATGAAGGGAGTGAGATTCGCCGAAAGTATGTCGACAGCGTCATCTCCCAGTTTGATAAGCTGTACCTTGACGACCTGATCAATTACAATAAAGCACTGTTGCAGCGAAACAGCCTGCTGAAACTGTTTGCAGAGAAACGCTCCTGGGATATGCTGGCGCTGGAGATCTGGGACGAACAGCTGGTTCGCCTGGGTGAGGGCATACACAGGAAACGGAGAGCCTTTCTTGAGGAAATCATACCACTTTTTGAGAAGTATTTCAGGATGATAACCGGCGGCTCTGAGTCGGTCTTTATTGAATACCAGACCCAGTTGTACGGATCATCCTTCAGGGAGAAACTGGCAGGATCCATTTCCAATGATAGAGCGGTACAATACACAACGGTCGGGATCCATAAGGATGACCTTGGGTTTCTGATGGACGGGTTCCCGATAAAAAAATTTGGGTCGCAGGGTCAGCAAAAATCTTTCGTGATTGCCCTGAAACTCGCCCAATTTGATTATACCCGCAAGACCAAGGGCTTCAGTCCCATTTTACTGCTTGATGATGTCTTCGATAAACTGGATGATACCAGGGTTCAGGAGCTGATCAGGCTCGTGAGCGAACACAGTTTCGGGCAGGTTTTTATCACCGATACCAGCGAAGAGAGGATCCTGAAAAATTTTGACCACAAGGAGATTGATCACAGAATCTTCCGGCTGCCTGGATCTTTAGCAAACTTGAATTGAACTTCATTGACCAATGAGAACCAGCCGTTCAAACGAATATACCATGAAAGCCGCCATTGAGGCATTCCTGAAAACTTTCAGGTTGGAGGACAAACTGAATGAATCGGGTGCACTCCGCTCCTGGGAGAAGGTAGTAGGGCCCATGGTCGCAAAACATACTAAAAGACTATCGATCCGGAATAAAGTACTGTTCGTCGATGTTGATTCATCAGCCCTGAGAAATGAACTGGTTTTCTCTAAGGAGAATATTATCAATCAGCTGAATAAGGAAGCAGGTCACCCGGTAATTGTGGATATGGTCCTGCGCTGATCCTTTATGCCTGGTCTGCAGTTCTATTTGATAAGGCACTGGAGGAGCTTTTCCCCTTCAATGTAAGCCTCGAGTTTGTCACCGATTTTTACGGGTCCCACTCCCGACGGGGTCCCGGTAAAGATCAGGTCGCCGCTGCGCAGTGTAATAAAACCTGAGATATAGGAGATAATGTCATCGAAGGAGAACATCATCTCGCCGGAGTTCCCCTGTTGGACAGTTTTTTCGTTCAGATCCAGGTGAAAACTGATATCGGAGAGGCTTCTGAAATTGCTTTTTGGAAGAAATTTTCCGATCGGGGCAGCCTGGTCGAAACCTTTGGCAACAGTCCATGGTAGACCATTCTGCTTGCAGTTTTCCTGGATATCCCTTGCCGTAAAATCAATCCCGATACCTATTTCCTCATAGTAAGAATGGGCAAAATTTTTCCCGATACTCTTTCCTGTCTTCGAGATCTTAAGGACAAGTTCCGCCTCGTAATGGATCTCCTTTGAAAAACCAGGATAATAGAAGGGTCTGTTCCTGATCAGGAGGGATGTGTCTGGTTTGAGGAAAAAGACCGGTGCCTGGGGCATCGGGCTGTTCAGCTCTTTGATGTGGTCACGGTAATTGCGACCGATACAAAGGATTTTCATGGTTCAGAATAATTCCAGTTTTACCGATTCATTGTTAAATCCCCTCAACTTGATGGAGGTCACTACCTTTTTAGTTGATAGGGGAAACTCGCTTTTCATGATCCAATCGTAATAGGAGGGTTCGTCTTTGAAGACTTGCACAACCGATTTCCCCTTGTGTTTTCCGAAGTTGAAAATTTCCTGGTTCCTTTCATCATAAATAATATGACCCACCAGGTCGGCCGCCCTGGAAGCGAAAGAGAAGTCACTTAGCGCCTTTACGTCATTCACGACCGGTTCGGTGACCTTCCCGCGCCGTTCTTTATAAGGGATTCCCTTGTAACGGTCAAGCTGGGACTTCAGGATCTCGAAGGTCGCAATAGTGTCAGATTCCGCACTGTGGGCATTGACCAGCTCTTTATTGCAGTAAAATTTATAGGCTGCCGAAAGGTTCCTTGGTTCCATTTTATGAAAAATATTCTGGATGTCAATGAACCTGCGTCCTTTCAGGTCAAAATCAGCGCCTGCTCTCAGGAACTCCTCCGCCAGCAATGGAATGTCAAAATGGTTTGAATTAAAGCCGGCAAGGTCACAATTATCGAGGAACTGGATGAATTCATGGGCCAGCTGTCGGAATGTGGGACAATCTTTCACATCCTCATCCGTAATCCCATGAATGGCAATAACTTCAGGAGGAATTGGCATTTCAGGATTGATCCTGTGAGTCTTGATCTTAGTGCTGTTATCCGGATTAACTTTTAAGAGGCAGATCTCAACAATACGGTCGGTTGCCACCTTTATGCCCGTCGTTTCAAGATCAAGAAAAGCAAGTGGCCTGTTCAGGTTCAGTTCCATAATTTCAGTTAAGGCTGTTCAAAATTTTCAAGATAGTGCTGGATACGGCCCAGGAACTGTCCTCCGAGGGCCCCGTCGATGACACGGTGGTCATAAGTTACAGACAGGATCATGACCGGCCTGATGGCAATCATATCTCCGCCCGGTGTTTCAACGACAACGGCACGCTTCTTTATAAGACCAACGGCAACGATGGCGGTTTGTGGCTGGTTGATGATAGGTGTTCCCATCAATGTCCCGAATGAACCCAGGTTTGTAAGCGAGATAGTTCCGCCGGCGACCTCATCGGGTACCAGTTTACTCCTCCTGGCGCGGTCGGCAAGGTCATTCACCTCCTTAACGATCGCATGGAAATCTTTGAAGCTGGCATCTTTTACCACGGGCACGATCAGGTTGAAATCAGGAAGGGCAACAGCCATCCCGATGTTGATCCCGTGATGCAGGGTGATCCTGTTTCCGTCGACGGAAACATTCACCATCGGAAAATCGCTCACCGCCTTTGCGATTGCATGGATAAAAACCGGCGTATAGGTCAGCTTCTGGTTATGCTTTTTCAGATAGGCGTCTTTATTCTGATCCCGCCAGTGTACAACACGCGACATGTCAACTTCAGCAAAAGAGGTGACATGAGGGGAAGTCTGAACTGACCTTACCATATGCTGTGCAATAAGCTGGCGCATCCTGGTCATTTCAATTACCTGATCCTCGCCATGGATGGGAAGTTCCCGGGGCAATACAGCCTGTTTTGGTTTTGCCGGCGCCGGGCTACTGAGATATGAAAGAAGATCAGATTTGGTAAGACGGTCGTTCTTTCCTGTTCCAGGTATCGAATCAAGGACCTTCATCGGGATATTTTCCTGCTTTGCAATGCTTCTTACAAGCGGGGAATAAAAACGGGTACCCCTTTGGTGATCATCGTTGCCGGGAGGAACTACCGGTATAATATCGGGTGTTACAAGGGATTTTTTGTTTGCTCCAGGTTCGGCTGCAGCGGAAGGTGTGGTTGGGATTGGAGTCGTAACGGTGGCTTCCAGCTCTGTTTCAAGAATTGCAAATGACTGTCCTACCGATACGACTGCCCCATCTCCAAATATTTTTTTAATCAGGATTCCTGAAAAGGGAGCCGGAACTTCTGAGTCGACTTTGTCGGTTGCTATCTCAATAAGGGGCTCATCCTCATTAATTCTCTCACCCTCACTCTTTAACCAGCGAATGATGGTGGCTTCTATCACGCTTTCTCCAAGCTTCGGTAGAACAATCTCGGTTGCTGCCATCTAACCTTTGGTTTAAACAGAACAAAGTTACGCTTTTTTCGTTCAGCGGCGTCCCAACTCCCTGAAGCCTTTCAGGATAATATTAAGATCGTTGGTCAGCTTGTAATCCCGTGCATACAGGATGTTAAGTCTTGAATGGACATCTCCGGGAATCTCTTTCTTCATGAAGGCGTCAAGCGGTGTAAGGATGCCATCCTTGATCTCAGGAAGACGCTGTACTTCCTGCTCGGAACCTGCAGAATACCCGACCCATGACTTGAATGAAAAGAGCACTGAGAAGATGTTTCTAAACAGGCCGATCGGCTTTCTTACCAGGAAAAGAACAACGGGGTAAAAGAGAAAAAGGCTAAGGGAAACGGCAATATCAAGCAGGCGTTTGTTCCGTCGGTTCGATTTTTTTGTGATGGCATTGATGTCGATGACATAAAGATCTCCTGAGGTGTTGATTGAGTTGCTCCCGATGATCGAGAGGCTTTCAGGAGGAGCTATTTTATAATCAACCTGGGCATTTTTCAGTTCCGACATCTTGTCGATGATCACCTGGGCAGGAACATCCTTGGCACAGAAGATCACCTCGTCAATTTTATGGATCGTGATGATCTCCTTGACCTGCCCGATATATCCCATGAACCCGTTTGAATTGTTCCGGTGGTGGTGGTAACTTACAAGGCCGATGAAGGCAGGATTGATTGCTGTTTTCTGCAATAAATCCGATACTCTCTCTGCTTCGTCTTTCTCACCGATGATGATGAACCGCTTGTTCTTCTCCGAGTTGATCCGGAAACCAGTGAATTTGAAAAGATGCAGGAAAAACCTGAGAGCAACCATAGCGGCAACACCCCACAACGCGCCGAAAATGATAAGAGCCCTGGAGAACCTGTAGTGTTCGCTGAGCAAACTGTACAGGATCAGGATGATCAGTGTCCCGACCAGCATGCCCTGCACAAGCTTCCTGATCCGGATTGGTTTGTCATACCCTCCGCTGAAATAGACACACATCAGCCATATGAAAATATAGACCGGTACCGCGATCATAATGAAGGCAGCAGGATAGTGTCCTCCGTCGGGGAAAATAAAATTCCGCTCCCAGTAACCCCTGAAAAGGTCTATCCCGATGAAGATCAGCAAGGCATCAGCAAGAGGAAGAAGGATTCTGATGAAAAACCTGCTGATGATCGACATAAAGGCACGGAGGTAGATCGCAAAATTGATCATCATCGAGAAGGAGCGCGCATTGCCTTTGGAGAAATGTTTTCTTGCAAAAATGATCATTGCATTGTAAAACATGAACACATAGTTAATACTGCTCTTCTTTGTGCTCTCTCCTTTGTAATGAATGATCCTGGTTTCAGGAAAATAGTAGTTTGAGTACCCGGCTTGTGTGATCCGGTAACTCAGGTCGATGTCCTCCCCGTACATGAAAAAGGCTTCATCCAGAAGACCGATCTTATCAAGCACATCCTTTCTCAGGAGCATGAAAGCCCCGGCAAGAACATCAACTTTATGGATTTTATCCCTGTCGAGGTATCCAAGGTGATATTTACTGAAAAGACGAGATTTCGGAAATACCGAGGAAAACCCGAAGATCTTGAAAAAAGAGACGGAGGGGGAGGGGAGGCCTCTCTTGCTTTCGGGAAGGAATTTTCCTTTACCGTCGATCATCTTGACCCCAAGCCCACCGGCGTCAGAGTGACTGTCCATGAATTCGACAACTTTTCTTAACGTATCGTCCTCCACGAGTGTGTCGGGGTTAAGTAGGAGGATGTATTCCCCTTTTGCCTTGCGGATCGCCTGGTTGTTTGCCTTGGAAAAACCCGCGTTGTCTTTGTTCTCGATCAGTCTGACTTCGGGAAATTTCTCTTTTACCATCTTGATGGAGCCATCCACTGAGTTGTTGTCAACAACGAAAACTTCACACTCAAGCCCGTTGATGGCATTCACAACTGAATGCAAACATTGCTCGAGGAAATATTTTACGTTGTAGTTGACGATGACAACGGAGAGTTTCATCAGGATAAATGTGGATTCAGCGGGTAAAATTAAGGTTTATCGGTGAAAAGAAAAACTAAATTGCTCCGGCTTCGATCATAATCACAATACGTTCAATCGCCTGGTCATCCCCTCCGGCATCATAGGTGGTCTTAAGATTGTACCCGAAGATGACAGCGAGGGTCTGCCAGATGAATGCCCTGAATCCCCCTCGGAGTTCCTTGACCAGTTCATATGAAGAGTTCCCTGTTTCCCTGTAAATTAATTTAATCAGGATCTTGCCCTGCGAGAAGGTAAGGTCGCGGATCTGATCCCCGAACTTTGCCTCAAGCTCCTTTTCAGCCTTCTTCATAAATACCTTCCTTGCTTTTTCATCCGGGATCGTATCAAGAATCTTCTCGTATTCCTTCAGTTTCTCACCTGCCAGCTTTGCAAAGGGCCACACTTTCTTGACGTTGTACACCAGCCTGTCGTACCTGACCATCTCACGTTTAGATTCAAACCTTACCGGAGGGAAGATGACTACCGGTTTTACTTCCATCTCCACGATGGAATCCTGTTTCCCGGGTATCTGGTTCGAATCAGCCTTAATGACTTCCTGGGAAAAAAGAGGAGGCAGGTTAAAAAGAAAACAAAATATTATCAGCCAAGCTGGTTTCATCAGATGCTCCCCGGAAATTAATACTTCAGGATAACGTCAAAGCACCCGGATGTAGTATCATGCTACTTTCATGTGTGCAATACTGCTTTTCTTGAACTGTTCACTGACAAACGACAGGTTGACCTGTAGTGTCTTTGTGTTGCCTTTGGATGGAAGGTCGAACATGGCATCAGTCATGATCCCTTCCAGGATCGACCTGAGTCCCCTCGCTCCCAGTTTGAATTCAATTGATTTGTCGACGATATAATCGAGTGCGTCATCTTCAAATTCAAGCCGGATCTTATCAAGTTCAAAAAGCTTGATGTATTGCTTTATTAGGGAATTTTTTGGCTCAGTCAGGATACGTCTGAGGGTTGCCTTGTCGAGGGTGTGCATGAAAGTTACGATCGGCAGACGGCCTACCAGTTCAGGAATGAGCCCGTATGCTTTAAGGTCAACGGGAGAAATGTACTGGAGGATGTTGTCCTTGTCGATGGTATCCCTTTTTTTGTCGGTCTTGTAGCCTATCCTGTTGGTTTGCAGCCGGGCGGAGATCTTCTTTTCAATCCCGTCGAAAGCGCCGCCGGTCATGAAGAGGATGTTCTGCGTGTTGATCTGGATCATCTTCTGCTCCGGATGTTTCCTCCCTCCCTGTGGGGGTACATTCACGATCGATCCCTCCAGCATTTTTAGCAGGGCCTGCTGGACGCCCTCTCCTGAAACATCACGGGTGATAGAGGGATTGTCTCCCTTGCGTGCAATTTTATCAATCTCATCGATGAAAACAATTCCCCTTTCAGCTGCTGCCAGGTTAAAGTCCGCCACCTGCAGGAGTCTTGAGAGGATGCTTTCAACATCCTCCCCTACATACCCGGCTTCGGTGAGGGCAGTAGCATCAGCGATACAAAAGGGAACATTAAGCATCTTGGCGATCGTCCTTGCCAGCAGCGTTTTACCTGTCCCGGTCTCTCCGACGATGACGATGTTCGATTTTTCAATTTCAATATCATCTTCCTTGGCCTCCCTGGAGTGGAGGATACGCTTATAATGGTTGTAAACTGCAACGGAAATGATCCGCTTTGCCTCCTCCTGGCCAATGACGAACTGATCGAGGTAACGTTTGATCTCAATCGGCTTATGCAGCTTGAAATCGGGGAGCTCTTTATGAGTATCTGAACCCAGTTCCTCTTCCAGGATGCTCTGTGCCTGGTGCACGCAATTTTCACAGATGTGGGCATTGAGGCCGGCAATTAAGATCCTTGTCTCCTCCTTGTCGCGACCGCAAAATGAGCATTTTTCTCCTGACTTTGCCATGCGAATTGTTAATTGTCTTTCTTCGACCTGACGAGGATTTCATCAATCATACCATATTTTTTGGCCTCCTCCGATGTCATCCAGTAATCACGGTCTGCATCCTTAAGTATCTTTTTATAGGGTTGTCCCGAATGGGAAGAGATGATCTCGTAAAGTTCTTTTTTCAGTTTCTGGATCTCACGTGTTGTGATCTCGATGTCGGAAGCCTGGCCCTCTGCGCTTCCCATGGGTTGATGGATCAGGATCCTGGAATGACGGAGAGCAGTGCGTTTGCCCTTCTCACCGGCGCAAAGCAGGATAGCCCCCATCGAGGCAGCCATTCCGGTACAGATGGTAGCCACATCCGATGAAATGTACTGCATGGTATCATAAATACCAAGTCCGGCATAAACAGATCCCCCAGGTGTGTTCAGGTAGATCTGGATATCCTTTTTAGGGTCAACAGATTCCAGGAAAAGTAACTGTGCCTGGATGATGTTGGCCACATAATCATCGATCGGGACTCCCAGGAAGATGATCCTGTCCATCATCAGCCTGGAAAATACATCCATGGTGGCAATGTTCAGTTGTCTTTCTTCAATGATGGTGGGGGAGATATAATTTGCTGATACCGACTTGTATCTTTCAAGGGCGATGCTGCTGATCCCCCTGTGCCTGGTTGCATATTTTGAAAAATCGTCCATCTTTTTTTGATTAAAATTCACTTAGTAAATCACTTACTTTCATCATGATGGTGCTCGTGCTCATGTTCATGCTCATGTTCATGCTCATGTTCATGGTCATGATGCTGAGCGACCGAAGCGAGTTTGATAAATTCATCATAACCAACCTCCCTGTTCACAACACCAAGTTCGGTCTTGAACAGCAGCATGAGGCGGTCCCTGTATAACTGGTCGTTGATACGCTGGATCTGCTCCTTATTCTGCATAAAGGCATCCACGATGGAATCATATTTTTTCTGGATCTCAGGGTCAGGATTTTCTGTCGGAAGCTGCCTGAGGAAAGTTCCCTTTATATAGTTCCGGATATCCTCATCCTTGACATCGATCTGATGATCCTTGATAAGCCGGTTTTCAATTAGCTGCCATTTCATCGATTCGGCGAAGGAATTGTAATCCCTTTCAACCTCTTCTACCGAAAATTTCCCTTCATTGTTTTCAACGATCCATCTTTTCAGGAAATTGTCGGGGAGACTTAATTCGGTTTCCTTCACAAGTTTTTCCGTTACATTGTGAAAGAACATTTTGTCCGTCTCTGCTGCAAACCCGTTGGTGGCATCTTTCCTAACCTGCTCCCTGAAATCCTCCTCTGTTTCAATATTAAGTCCCGGGTAAACCCGGTTAAAAAACTCGGAGTTCATTTCAGCCGGGATTACTTCAGCCTCTTTCTTCTCTCCTTCAGGATCAGCTTCCTTGTTTTCCGATTCCTGTTTGGTCCCGAATCTTTTACGGGTATCTTCCACATACCGGTCGATCATCTCATCATCGATCCTGATCTGCAGATATTCCACCTCCTGGTCTTTCGAAAAGGGAATTGTAAAAGCAGGGGCAAGTCCAAGGTCAAAGAAAAATTCAAAGGTGGTCTGGTGATCAAAATCAATGGCGGAATTTTTTTCCTGGTTTGGTAAAGGATTCCCCAGGATATCTAGGTTCTCGTCTTTTATATATTGCATCAGGTTATCCGAGATCAGCTTGTTTACCTCATCGGCCAGTATCGATTTTCCGTACATTTTCCTTATCAGTCCTGCTGGTACATGGCCGGGACGGAATCCTGGTATGTTTGCCTTTCGCTTGTGGTCCTGGATTACCTTTTCGACTGCTTCATTGTAATCTGCCGGCACGATCTCAATCTTAACGACCGATGTTAGTTCACCTGTATTTTCTCTTGTAATGTTCATTGATTTGTTTTATTGTTTTAATCTCTCGTAATAACTGAAACCTGTGTGCGGATGAAGGGACTCGAACCCCCACGCCCGAAGGCACAAGATCCTAAGTCTTGCGCGGCTACCAATTACGCCACATCCGCTTACTACCTCCTGGAATTGGGAGTGCAAAGATACACAATTGAAATATTTAACTGAACTTTTCGTTAAAACTTAACCAACCATTAACAGCAACCTGTGTCTAATCATTACCCAAAAATGATATTAATCTGCAGTTGATGATCAGAAAGTGCATACTCACAGGAACTTTACTCCTTTTACTTTATAATTATCCGCTGAAAGGGCAGGAAATGCTGGGAACTACTCTTGGAAATTATTCCGGGATAAACAGTATCCAGCTGAATCCAAGTGCCATGCACAGCTCCAAGACCTATCTTGACATTCAATTCCTCGGGGCGGACGTTTTCCTTGAAAATAATTTTCTTTACCAAACCAAGTCCGATTACAGATTTTCACATTTTTTTGAGGCTGGATATGAATGGCCCACGCATCAGGAGAGTTATGGAACAGAAGAGAGAATATTTTACCGTTATGATAATACAAGATTCAAAAATGTCTTCTCCAATGTCCGGATCAATGGTCCGGGAGCTATGCTAATCTGGAATGATCATGCATTTGGGATCACAACGTCGGTGCGAAATGTATTCTCGGCACACAATATTCCCTACGAACTTGCAAACTTTATCTACCTGGGACTGAACTACCAGCAACAGCACAATATCAATTACCAGGACAACCGGCCGTTCTCAGGCGCAGAAATGGCATGGATGGAGGTGGGGTTGAGTTACGCGTATCGTTTTTATGCCCGCAATTTCGATATGTTTACGGCCGCAGTAACTGTAAAGAGACTCTTTGGCGCGGCCGGGGCTTATATACAGTCCAACCAGCTTGATTATGTCGTGATCAACGACTCAACCATGAGCATTAAAAACATGAACGCACAGTATGGGGTTGCCCTTCCCCTGAATTACCAGACCAATGCAGTGGACCTGGATAAACTGTTCAAAGGTGGTGGTTTTGCCTTTGATGTAGGCGTGACATACCAGCGGCTGCGAGAATATCACAAACCACATTACTTTACAACTTTCTGTTCCCAGCGTTACGAAGATTATATCTACCGGATCGGTGTCGCACTGATCGATGTCGGTGCGGTCCGATTCAAAACCAATGCCAGGAAATACAGCATCGACGACCGTTCAGCCTATTGGGACAATCTTACAAGTATTAAATTCCGGAGTGTGGATCAGCTGCTTGATACCATCAGCTATAAGTTCTATGGGAATGACACCGCCGCGCTTGTTTCAGATAAATTCATGATCTGGCTGCCTTCGGCATTGAGCATTCAGTTCGACTATCACTGGAAAAAACACTGGTATGTCAATGCCAGCCTGATATGCGGGTTTAACCTGAGCAGGGCATCCCTTTCCCGTCCTGCCGAATTGACCATCACTCCGCGATACGAGAACAAGTGGTTTGAAGCGAGCCTGCCGATCTCCCTTTACGACTGGTATCTCCCGCGGATCGGACTTGCCCTGCGGTTTTACGGGTTCACCATCGGCACTGAAAAACTTGGCGGATTTTTCTCCATGAGCAATTTCACAGGTCTTGACCTCTATTTTTCAATTAAACTATTTTTTAACAAGGGAAACTGCACCAGCTCCAGACGAAGTCCCTGCGGTAACCTGGAGTTCAACCCGAACGACTAGATCTCGGAACTCTTCACATCCATGGCATCTCTCAGGCTGTTGCCAATAAGCATGAAGGCCAGGACAAGCAGAAGGATGGCAATCCCTGGAAGGATGGCCAGGTAGGAATAATCAAGCACAATATATCCGTAGTTCTCCTTCATCATGGAACCCCAGGAAGGAACTGGCGGCTGAACTCCGAGACCCAGGAAACTCAACCCTGCCTCCATCAGGATGGCGGAGGCAAAATTTGCGGCAGAGATTATGATCACGGCAGCCATCACGTTGGGCAGAACATGGCCGATGATGATCCTGAAATCAGAAAAACCAAGGGCACGCCCGGCCTCCACATACTCTTTCTCGCGAACACTGAGTACTTGTCCCCTTACCACACGTGCAACCTCTACCCACATCGTAAGCCCGACTGCAACAAAAACCTGCCAGAACCCTTTTCCCAGTGCAAAAGTGATGGCTATGACAAGGAGAAGGGTCGGGATGGACCAGATCACATTGATAAACCATACGATAATATTATCTATCCAACCACGGTAAAATCCGCCAAGAGCCCCAACCAGGATCCCGATCACCAGGGAGATGAACACCGAAATGAATCCGACTGATAAGCTTACCCTGGCTCCGATCATCAGCTGGCTGAGGTAATCCCTGCCGAAGCGGTCTGTGCCAAGCCAGAACCTTTTTGTAATGATCCGCTTGACTTTTTTTTCAGGTATCGATTTTTGATTGATCTCATCGGCGGGGCCGCCATCAGCATATTCTGAGTAATAAACCAAACCATTCTTAATGGAATAGGTGGAAACAGGGATGAGGTCCGCAATGGCAGGGGCTCCCCATAGCATCTTGGAAATAAATCCGGTTTTGGCCACTGGCGGGTCCTTGATTACCTGCAGGCAGGTGACCGTGAAGCCGGGCTTTTTCAGTCCCAACTCCAGGTATTGCTCGTTTGAAAAGGGGGTGGAGTCAGGAGTGAGGAGATATCCGGCAATGGCTATCAGGGTGACGAAACCAATGAAGATCAGCGAAAACATGCCCGGCTTGCTTTTTTTAAACCGTCGCCAGGCCAGGGAGGATAATGATCCGGAAGAGATATATGTCCTTTTACGAAAGATCACGGAAACAATGAATAGACAATGATTGTCAAAATTAAAATTTTTTATACTTTTGCATTTCTTTACATGGTGGTCGTAGCTCAGCTGGTTAGAGCGTCAGATTGTGGCTCTGAAGGCCGTGGGTTCGAGTCCCATCTTCCACCC
>JBAXRT010000057.1:0-17210 GCA_037131065.1 bacterium
GAGGATGATAAGGCACAGGAGATGGCGGCACAACCACTGGAGGTGATGAGGGCATCTTCTGTTCCTTCAAGCGCCGCCATTTTTTTCCTAAGGATATTTACGGTAGGATTCATCCCCCTGGTATAAACAGGGATCTCAAATTCGTTTAGAAGAGCTTCCCTCATCTTTGCTACCGTTGGGTAACAAAAGTTTGAGGACTGGATGACTGGCGGAGAAACAGCATTGAAATAGAGTTCACGGTCCTCTCCAAGCTTATTGATTATATCAGACAAACTAATCTTCCCGTTCTCCATTTTCACCGGTTAGCAAGGGTCAAAATTATTTAAAAAATTACTAAGAATGGGTTATTTTTGTGAGAAATTGAATCCGGATGCTCATCATCAGGCGCCACGCAACTGATCCCTATTTTAATCTGGCCACGGAAGAATATATCCTGAAGAATTTTCAAGAGGATTCTTTTATGCTTTGGCGGAATGCACCCTCCATCATCGTCGGAAAACACCAGAATACCCTGGCCGAGATCAATACCGGTTACGTAAAGGAGAACAATATTCCGGTGGTGCGCCGCTTATCTGGTGGCGGAGCCGTTTTCCATGACCTCGGCAACCTTAACTTCACCTTTATCCAGTCGGGGAACAACCAGCAGCTTATCGATTTCAGGAAATATACGGAACCGATCCTGGAGGTACTCCAGAAATTAGGTATCGAAGCAAAATTCGAAGGGCGGAACGACCTGACGATCGGGGGCAGGAAATTCTCTGGCAATGCAGAGCACATCTGGAAAAACAAGGTACTACACCACGGGACCCTGCTTTTCTCTTCAAAGATGACCGATCTGAGCAAGGCGCTCAGGGCAGATCCCCTGAAGTTCAAGGATAAATCGGTAAAATCGGTAAAGAGCCGAGTCACGAATATCTCCGAACATCTGGCCGGAGAGATGGATGTGCTCGAATTTGCGGAGGCGATCCAGGATCATATCATCGGAAAATATCCCGATGCCCGCTTTTATGACCTGACCGGGGATGATCATAAAAAGATAGTTGAACTGGTTGAGCAAAAATACGGTACATGGGAATGGAACTTCGGTTACTCTCCACACTATAATTTCCGGAAGATCCTTAGAACCGAAAAAAGCGGAACGATTGAATTTGATCTGGATGTCCAGAACGGGATCATTATTTCGGCAAATATTTTCGGAGATTTTTTCGGAACGCTTGACCCGGAGGAAATTGAAAAGGTCCTGGGTGGTGTTTCCCACCGGGAAGATGCCATCCTTGAAATACTCAAACCTTTTCAGATCGGGGACTACATTTGTAATCTCTCCCTTGAAGAGTTTATGCATGGTTTGTTCTAAGCATTTTACCCATGAGAAACAACTCATATATCAGGATCATTAAATATCACATATTTTCATATTTCTATGCCTTTCAATGAAATTTTCGACCGATTGTGGAATGACTATTCCACACGGAATCCCATGGTAAAAAAGGTTCACGACCTCTTTACTTCGGAGGGTGAGTCTGTAGTGAACGATCACATCGCAATCCGGACCTTTCGGAATCCCTTGATCGGAATCGATCAGATCGCTCTCATTTTTCTTAAGCATAATTATGAACTGATGGGAGAATACCGGTTTGATCAGAAGAAGTTATTCGCCAAGCATTACGAACACAAGAGCGATAAGAACGCCCCTCGTGTTTTTATCAGCGAGCTCCTGGTCGAATCATGCAGTTTTTACCTCCAGCAGGTGGTAAAAGGATGGATTCATTCGATCCCTTTCACTGAAATCAAACCGGATGAACTGATCCTCGCTGGTAATATGTCGGGCATGCCGTCGTACACAGTCTACGAAAAACTCAGACAGGAGTCGGAATACGCAGCCTGGCTATATATCAACGGCTTCCGTGTCAACCATTTTACCGTAAGTATCAACGACCTCAAAAAATATGATACGATACAAAAGGTGAACGGGTTCCTGAAGGAAAAGGGATTCCTGATGAACGATTCGGGCGGTGAGATCCAGGGTTCTCCTGAGGAGCTGCTCGAGCAGTCGAGCGTAAAGGCGGAGATGATCCCTTTCCAGTTCACCGAAGGCAAATATGACGCCACAGGCTGTTATTATGAATTCGCCAGGAGATATTTGGATCCGAACGGTGAACTGTATAACGGTTTTATTTCCAAATCGGCGGATAAGCTCTTCGAATCCACAAATTTCTATAAAAAGTGAAAAACTATTTTACGGGAATAGCCCCGGTTCTCCTGCTGGTCCCTGGTATGTTCTTCCTCTCCTGCGGAAACGGCCGCAAGGATTCCAGGAATACTTTTCAACTGCAGCAGAGCGGAACAATTCACGAAAAGGTTTCATGCGCTGAGGATCCGTCGATATCCTATTCTCTCTACCTGCCTTCCGTAGTCAAAACCGGCACCGCTCTCCGGCTGCCTGTCATTGTTTTCTTCGATCCCCATGCATCAGGATTGCTGCCTGTCGGGAAATACCGGGAGCTTGCCGAAGCCGGTCAATACATCATTATAGGTTCCGGCAACTCACGCAATGGTCAGTCAGCGGCTGAAACGGAGCGAATTGCTGGCGCCCTTCTTTCGGAGCTTTGGAAAAACTATCCGGTCGACACCATGCGCATTTACCTGGCAGGATTTTCAGGTGGTTCACGCGTCGCAAGCCTTGTCGCGCTGACCAATGGCCGGATCCGGGGTGTCATCGGCTGTGGCGCCGGTTTCCCCGGCCTGAATCAGTCACCTCCAAGGAAGTTCGATTACTTTGGCTGTGCAGGGATGGCCGACTTCAACCTCGGAGAGATGATCCGGCTCGGTGAAATGCTTGACCAGGCGGGCTTCACTCATTTCATCATGACCTTCAACGGTCCCCACGAATGGCCGCCGGCTGATGTCATGGAGAGTGCATTCGAATGGATGACATTCAAAGCCATGAAAGAGAAGCTTATTAAAAAAGATGAATCCAGCATCAGTTCCTTCGAGAAGGAAACGGAACAGAGAATTGATTCTCTGACCGGGAAAGGCAGGATGCTGGAGGGTTTTACATTGGTCGAGTTTGAAATAGGCGCTCTTGACGGGCTGACAGATTTAACCCCGGCTGAGAGCAAAAGAGATTATCTGAAAAAGAATACAGAATACCAGCAGCAGTATACCAGACGCGAGATGGCTCTCCGGGAAGAACAGAAGGAACAGCAGAAAATGATGACCGACCTTTACACCATGGACAAGAAGTGGTGGAGCAGACGGATCAAAAGTTATACAGGGAGTAAAAAAACCACGGAAGAAACGGAGGAGCTGCTGAAGAACAAGCGTCTTCTCTCTTTTCTGAGCCTCCTCTGTTATTCCAATGCCAATGCCGCCATCAAACAGGGCAATTCAGATCTCGCATATAAAGTGATCGATATCTATGAACTTGCCGACCCTGTAAATCCTGAGCCAAACTATATGCGCTCCTTCCTTCTGATGGAAAGGTCCGACACTGCCGCCTCCATGGCCCAGCTTCAGATGGCGATCGACAAGGGATTTTCAGACCGGCTCCGCCTGATTGAGCAGCCCGAATTCCGGGGGCTGAATGAGTACCGTCCGTACTTTGACCTGCTTCAAAAAATCAAATGATGGAAATGGCAGGAAGATCGGAATTTTTCACAGATCTCGGAAAGGTTTTCCGGGGTGAGATCTATACAGACAAGATGCACCGGATCCTTTATGCCACCGATGCTTCAGCCTACCGGGAAATGCCTCTCGGGGTCGTCCAGCCAAAGAATACAGAGGACATCAAACAACTTATCATTCTCTCCGGGAAGTACGGCATTCCCCTGATCCCAAGGACCGCCGGTACATCGCTTGCAGGCCAGGTCGTAGGACCTGGTCTTGCGGTTGACCTGTCAAGGCATTTGACAAAGATCCTCGAGATCAACCCGGAAGAACACTGGGCACGGGTAGAGCCGGGGGTGATTTTGGATGAACTTAACAAAGTCACGGAGCCGCTCGGCCTCTTTTTCGGACCTGAGACCTCAACCTCCAGCCGGTGTATGATCGGTGGTATGGTCGGAAATAATTCCTGCGGGGCCCACTCAATACTCTATGGCAGTACCAGGGATCATGTTATTTCTGTCACGGGCTTCCTGAGCGACGGTTCGGAGGTCGAATTCACCGCCGTCACACCCGACGGGTTCAGGGAGAAGTGTAAGGGGGACCTGCTCGAAAACAGGATCTACCGTCAAATTGGTGAGATACTTACCGATCCTGTCAACCGGGAGGAGATCAGGAAAGAGTATCCGGACCCGGCAATTCACAGGCGAAATACGGGATATGCGTTGGACCTGCTGCTTGAGTCTTCAGTCCTCAGTCCTCAGCCTTCAGTCCTCAGTCATCAGTCTTCAGTCCTCAGTCCTCAGTCTTCAGTCCTCAGTCCTCAGTCTTCAGTCCTCAGTCATCAGTTGGCAGTCAGTAGTCGGCAGTCCGAGTTTAACTTTTGTAAAATAATTGCAGGTTCCGAAGGGACGTTGATGTTCATGACTGAGATCAGGATCAACCTTGTGCCGTTGCCTCCGAAAGAGAAAGCCCTGGTCTGTGTTCATTGCCACACGGTTGGTGAAGCGCTGAAGGCAAACCTGGTCGCCCTGAAGTATGAGCCAGGTTCGGTTGAACTGATGGACAAACCGATCATGGATTGCACCCGCGACAACATCACACAGCGGCAGAACCGTTTTTTTATCGAAGGGGATCCAGGTGCCATCCTGATCATCGAATTTGCACGAGCCACCCGGGAAGAGATAACTTCAATCCATATGAACCTGGAAGCGGAAATGCGCAGTGCCGGCCTCGGGTATCATTTTCCGATCGTTTTTCCGCCGGATCTGAAGAAGGTCTGGGATTTGCGCAAAGCCGGACTGGGAGTCCTATCCAACTATCCCGGCGACCGCAAACCTGTCCCGGTTACCGAAGATACGGCAGTGAGCCCGGAAGCGCTGCCACGATACATCGAGGACTTTGACCGGATGCTCGAAAGTCTTGGATTGAAATGTGTCTACTATGCCCATGTCGGTTCCGGAGAACTTCATCTCCGCCCCGTGCTGAACCTGAAAGACCCGGGCGATGTCGGCCTTTTCCATACTATTGCACTGGAGACTGCCCGGCTGGTAAAGAAATACAACGGATCACTAAGCGGGGAGCACGGAGACGGGAGACTCCGTGGCGAATTCATTCCGATTATGCTCGGTGAGCATAATTACAAACTTCTTCAGGCAGTTAAATCGCTTTGGGATCCAAGAGGCATTTTCAACCCGGGAAAGATCACCGATACCCCGAGGATGAACACGAGCCTGCGGTTCGAACCTGGACAACAGGTAAAGGAGATCCCGACCATATTTGATTTTTCCTCTTCACACGGCATCCTGAGGGCTGCAGAGCAATGCAATGGCTCGGGAGATTGCAGGAACACCGTTCTGACCGGAAGGTGGATGTGTCCCTCTTACATGGCAACCCTCGATGAGATGAGCACAACACGTGCGAGGGCCAATGTGCTGAGGGAGTTCCTTACCCATTCACAGAAGGCAAACCCGTTTGATCATGAAGAGATCATGGAGGTGATGGACCTTTGCCTCTCCTGCAAGGCATGTAAATCGGAATGCCCGTCGAACATCGACCTGGCGAAGCTGAAAGCCGAATTCCTTCAGCACTACTACGATGAACATGGTATCCATGTCCGATCACGTCTGATTGCCAACATCACCTTTGTAAACCGGGCCGGAAGCCTTCTGCCCGTATTTTTTAATTTCTTCCTGAAGAACCGGAATTTTTCTTCACTTGCAAAAAAGATGATGGGAATCGCCCCCGGGCGAAATATTCCGCTACTTTATTCAACCACACTGAGGAGATGGAATGAAAATTACAACCAGGGTGGATCTTACTCCCGCCAAGTCTTTCTTTTTGCTGATGAGTTCTCGGAGTACAACGATGTGGAGACCGGCATAAAGGCTATCAGACTGCTTAATTCCCTCGGCTGCCGGGTTATCATCCCTAATCATAAAGAGAGCGGAAGGACATACCTGTCGAAAGGATTGGTAAGGAAGGCAAAGAAATTCGCTGATGAGAATGTAAGACGGCTGAAAGATATTGTAACAGCTGAAACCCCACTCATCGGCATTGAACCTTCAGCTATTCTCACCTTCCGTGACGAGTACCCCGACCTCGTCGATCCAACGCTGAAAGAAGCTGCCAAAGAGCTGTCTAAGCATACATATTTGTTCGATGAGTTCCTTATCCAGGATCCAGGATCCAGGATCCAGGATCTTTCCGCAAAATTCACCTCTGAAACGAAGAAAATAAAACTTCACGGCCATTGTCACCAGAAAGCACTGGGATCGGTGGAAACGACAAAGAAGATGCTCTCTATCCCGATGAACTACTCGGTGGAGGAGATCAAATCGGGTTGCTGCGGCATGGCAGGTGCTTTTGGTTATGAAAAGGAACATTATGACCTGTCGATGAAGGTCGGCGAGCTGGTCCTTTTTCCTGAGGTAAGAAAATCTGAATCAGCAACCATCATCGCAGCACCCGGTACCTCGTGCAGGCACCAGATCAAAGACGGAACCGGTCGTACTGCATACCATCCCATCGACATCCTTTACGATGCGCTTGTTATGAAATGATCCTTTATTCAGCGATTAATGAACTACTACTGGACTCTTTTAGTCCGCGGTTGATCAGCAAGGCATCAATTTTCGGTTCCGATCCACGGAAATTCCTGTACAAAACCATTGCCTCTTCGGTTCCGCCTTTTTCCAGTATCTCTTTCCTGAATTTTGTGGCAACCTGTTTATTAAAAATATCCCCAGTCTCTTTAAAGGCCTGGTAAGCATCGGCATCAAGGACCTCCGCCCATATGTAGCTATAATATCCTGCCGTGTAACCACCTGTCATTGTGTGCTGGAAATAAGTTGACCGGTAACGGGGCGGGATCTGCGGGATCAACCCGATGATCGACATCGCTTTGCTCTCAAAACCAAGCACCTCAAGGTTTTCCACCTCCTTTAGCGTGTGATAATCCATATCGAGGAAGGAGGCAGCAACATACTCTGTCGTTTTAAAACCCTGTCCATATTTCCCGCTTTTCTCAATCTTTCCAACAAGTTCCTTTGGTATCACATTTCCCGTTTTATAATGTTTCGCATAGACCTTCAGCACTTCTGGTTCGAACACCCAGTGTTCCATGATCTGGGAGGGAAGTTCAACGAAATCACGGGGAACACCTGAAATTCCGCTGTATTTTACATTTTTAAGCAACCCCGCCAGGGCATGTCCAAATTCATGGAAGAAAGTCTCCGTTTCATCGGCTGAAAGCAAGGCCGGCTTTTCGGCCGAGGGAGATGAAAAATTACAAACGACCGTCATGACCGGGGCGACCCGCTTGCCATCCTTGTACGACTGGGGACGATAGCTACCACACCAGGCGCCCCCCCTCTTGCCAGCCCTTGGGTGAAAATCCATGTAGAGTACACCGAGGTGGGTTCCGTCGGTATCACGGCATTCAAAGAGGGTCACATCCTTTTCATATTTCGGGGCATTTTTCACCTCGGAAAAGCTGATGCCATAGAGTTTATTCGCGACATAGAAGATGCCGTCGCGAACGTTTTCCAGTTTAAAGTAAGGTCTCAGTGACTCTTCGTCAAGATCAAACCGTTTTTTCATGACCTTTTCGCTATAATACCTCCAGTCCCAGCCTTCGAGCTGGAAAGAGAGCCCGGCGTCGAGGATCATCTTCTGCATGCCGGCTTCTTCCTCCTTAGCTTTTGCCAGCGCAGGGACCCAGATCTGGTTGAGCAGGCTGTATACATTCTGCGGGTTTTTAGCCATCCTCTCCTCAAGTACAAAGTCGGCAAAAGTTGGATAACCCATCAGCTTTGCCTTCTCCAGACGCAGTGGGATCAGCTTCTGGATGATCCCCTTGTTATCCTTTTCATTATTATTATTCCCGCGGTTCGTATATGCACTGAATATCTTTTCACGGAGTTCACGCTTGTCGGCGAACTGAAGGAAGGGCATCACGCTTGGGTTCTGAAGTGTAAAAACCCATTTCCCTTTCGTGGAAGAATCGCCGGCGGCTGTTTCTGCTGCCGCAGCAAGAATTCCCTGCGGAAGTCCTGAAAGATCGGCCTTGTCGGAGATCACAAGCCTGAAAGCATTAGTTTCGGCAAGAAGATTCTGACCGAAAGTAAGCTGCAGCATGGAGATCTCCCGGTTGAGTTCACGCAGCCTCTCCTGTTTTTCAGGTGGCAGGTTAACCCCTCCCCTTACGAAACCCTTGTAGATCTCTTCAACAAGACGTTTCTGGTCAGGATCCAGTTTCAGCTCATCTCGTTTTTCATAGATGGATTTCACCCTTTTAAAAAGTCCCCGGTTGAGGTTGATATCGTCGGAATGCTTGGTGGTAATGGGTGAAAGTTTCGTGGCAACATCCTGCATCTCCTTATTGCCATTAGCGCCATTGAGTCCGTAAAAGACAAGGCTGACCTTCTCAAGAAGCTCTCCTCCATTGTCGAAGGCAAGAATGGTATTTGTGAAGGTGGGTGGTTCAGGGTTTGAAACAATGGCGTCAATCTCGGCCTGGTGTTGTTTGATCCCCTCCATCATGGCAGGTATGAAATTTTCTATTTTAATCTGATCGAAGGGAGGCACTCCAAAGGGGGTATTCCATTTTTCGAAAAAAGGATTTTTCCCCTGCCCCATGAGGACCGGGATGGCTGTCAGCATCATCATCAGGTTTATAATTAATTCTTTCATTTATCTGTTTGGTTTTGGTTTGTTGCAGTTGGTAACATGATTATTATTTCGGTTCCTTCGTTTTCAAGACTCACGACCCGGAGTGAGCCATTCATAAGTCCAACAAACTCCTGACAAAGGATAAGTCCGAGTCCGGTTCCTGGTTCCCTGTCGGTTCCAAGCCGTTTTACATTTCCGTCGACCCGGAAGAGCTGGTCAATAAATTCAGCGGGAATTCCTATGCCCGTGTCTTTGCAGGATATTTCGATCTTATCGTCTTTCCGGATGGATGATAGTATGATCCTGCCCCCCTTTCCGGTAAATTTTATTGCATTGTTGGTGATGTTAAGCAGGGTGTTTGCAAGAAGAACAGGATCTGCAAGGGCGTACATCTCCTCATCCACAGCCATCTCGAGTGCCACTCCCTTTTTATCGGCCCTCGACTGAAGCAGACCGAGAATGTTAACGGCGACCTCCCTGACCCTCACCGTTCTGATCGTTGCGATTATCTGTCCCTGCTGGGAAAGTGCCCACTCAAGAAGGTTTTCAAGCAAGTGGTAAGTGTTTTGGCTGGAGGTGCTCAGGGAACTGAGTATCCTCTTTCTTTCATCATCTGAATAGGTATCATAACCCTCAATCAACTCCTGGAGGAATCCCAGCAGGGAGTTAAATGGGGATCGGAGGTCATGGGAGATGATGGAGAAGAACCTGTTCCTGGTATTGTTCAGATCAAGCAGTGCCTTGTTCTGCTTGGCAATCTCCTCCTCATGCATCCGTATCTCTTCATTTTTAAACTGGAGCTCCTGGTTAATCCTCTTAAGTTTTTTCCTGCTACGCGAAATGACAAACAGAATTCCAACCAGCATTAGCAGGAAAAGAATTCCGGCGATCAGGATGACCGTCTGCCATACGATGATCTTCTCTTTAAACCTGTTTTCATTAATCAGGTCCCTGTTTTCCTCCTCTTTCTGGTCCAGCTGGTATTCAAATTCCTTTTCGTTGATTTTTTTCAGAATTTCCTCGCTGTGCATCTTCTTTGAAAGTCTGTAGGACTGCTGCAGGTAACTAATGGCAGAGGCATACTTCCCGCGGGCCGAATCCACGCTGAAGAGCAGCTCATACCCGGTAATCTTCAGGTTTCCTGTACCCTCAGGCGGGAGAAGCATAATTCCTTTTTGCCCGTAATATTCCGCGGAGTCGAGCTGCCCCAGCCATTTCAGGGCAACTGCATAGTTGATGAAGATTCCGGCCTGATGATTCCTACGGGTAAACTTGTTAATCATTCCTTTGGCAAGCCGGTAATAGTGAAGGGCAGAATCGATCCGGCCGGTGGCCAGGAAGGCGTTGCCCATGTTCATGAAAGAGTTCGGCACCCGGTCCATCTGGTTATACTTTCGGGAGAGGGAGACCGATCGCCTGAAAAAGATCAGGGCCGAATCATTGTCCTTTTTCACATCCATGTAAACGGCACCCAGGTTGTTGTATGCATCTGCCCAGATACGGCCGTTCATGAAAGCCTCCGGAGTGATAGGAAAAACCTGTTCGTAATAGTATTTTGCCTTCTGGAAATTAAAAAGATTCGTATACAGGACCCCGAGGTTGTTATAGACACTCCTGAGTTTCACGGTATCACCCGTTCCTTTCATCGTTTTCATGGCCGACAGAAACAGTCCGAGACTCCTCTGGTAATCATCCTTCGAAGAATAATAGGTTCCGAGATCAAGCTGGAGGCGGGCATGTCGCTGCATACCGATTTCCGGCTTCCAGAGCGACATTGCTTTCATCAGGTAGAAAAATGCGCTGTCCTGAATGCCATAATTCAGATAGAGCGTACCCAGGTTATGAACCGATAAAAAATAACCCAGGTAATATTGGTTCTCATGACAGTATTTCCTGGCGAGATGGAGATAACGGAGTGAGGAATCGGGATTACTCCAATAATAAACTCCGATCATCATCAGTCCCCTGCCAACCCCAGGGATGTAAGCCAGGTTACGGCTTACCATGATCAGTGAATCCATTTTCTGTCTGTCCTCAGGTGTTCTCTGACCCGATTCCAGGATAAGGATAAACCCAGGGATGATACCGGCTGTATCCGGTGTATTGCTTTCGGTCTTTGTTTCGGGCAGAGGGGTTGCCGGAACCTGAAGGATGGTCAGAAAGAACAGGAAACAGATCAGGAGAGGTACAGTCTTGCTAGTCATTTACGCGGAATTTTGAAGTAAAGATAAAAAAGTAAATGATCAATCAGGGAAGCCCGATTTTTTCTCCTTCCTTTGCGAGGTAAGTTTCTGGAAAGACCGATTTTGCTTCTGCCAACATGGGGGCCATATCTTCATAGCGGGCAGAAAAATGACCGATAAGAAGCCGTTTCACACCTGACTTCGCAGCAATTTTTGCAGCATCGATGGCGGTAGAGTGAAGTTTCTCCCTGGCGACAGCTGCCAGCTCCTGCATAAAAGTCGCTTCATGATAAAGAAGATGTACCCCATGGATAAACGGGACGATGGACTCATCATATCCGGTATCGCTGCAGTACGCGTAGGATCTTGCCTGCAGTACCTTCCTTGGTGGGTTTTTTTCACGGAACACAAAACCGCAGACTGGAATGCTGTGCCGGAGGGGAAAACTGTGAACGGTAAGCCGCTCCTCCTCAAGGATAAGCTCATAGCCATCGTCGCGGAGGGCATGGAAATGAAGTGGAAATACAAGTTTTGTATTTGAGGCTTCCATCTGCAATTCGAGGATCTCCATCAGAAGTGGGTTTGCATACAGATGAAGGCCCTCCTTCCTCCCCAAAAGGTGCATACTGTTGAGCAGCCCGATCAGGCCGAAGAAATGGTCTCCATGAAGGTGGCTGATGAAAATATGACGGATCCGCTGGTAGGAAATATGATATTTCCGGATCTGGAACTGGGTTCCCTCCCCGCAGTCGATCAAATAAAAGCGCTCATTCACATTGAGTAAATGAGCGCTTAGATTCCGGTTATAAGCTGGGATGGCAGAACTGCTTCCCAGTACCGTCAGTGAAAAGGTCATACCGTCGGTTCTGAATCCGGGGTTGTTTCCTGTTGTTCGGTTTTAGGACCTTTGGCTTTCTCTTCTGCTTTCACCATGTCGGCCTTGAGG
Source organism: bacterium (assembly GCA_037131065.1). Classification (GTDB taxonomy): domain Bacteria; phylum Bacteroidota; class Bacteroidia; order Bacteroidales; family FEN-979; genus JBAXRT01. The sequence goes on from JBAXRT010000057.1 coordinate 11,905, forward strand.
TTGGCCAGGGCATCGATATCGCCCAGGGTTGTCTTCTCAAGATTGTCTTTTACTTTCTTGATTGCCTTCTTGGTATCTTTTTCCTTCTTAACAGTAGCCTTGCTCTCCTTGTTCTTCTCAGCATTCTGGGCATCCTGGTAGATCTTGCTGTGAGAGAGGATGATTTTCTTGTTCTCCTTGGAGAATTCAATCACCTTAAAATCCAGCTGCTCTTCCTCTTTTGCATGCGTACCATCTTCCTTGTTCATATGGCGGAGCGGTGCAAAACCTTCCACACCATAAGGCAGGGCAACGATAGCTCCCTTGTCGTTCAGGTTAACAATGGTTCCTTTATGAACTGATCCGACGGAGAAGACGGACTCGAAGACATCCCAGGGATTCTCCTCAAGTTGCTTGTGGCCGAGGCTCAGGCGGCGGTTGTCAACATCGACATCGAGAACCATGACGTCGATGCTTTCACCGATCTTGGTAAACTCGGCCGGATGTTTGATCTTCTTCGACCAGCTGAGGTCGGAAATATGGATCAGCCCGTCGACACCCTCTTCAAGTTCCACAAAAATACCGAAGTTGGTAAAGTTGCGGACGGTAGCTGTATGTTTCGATTTGAGCGGATATTTTTCCTTGATGTTGGCCCATGGATCCGGGATGAGTTGCTTGATGCCCATCGACATTTTGCGTTCTTCACGGTCGAGGGTGAGGATCACGGCTTCCACCTCCTGTCCAACCTTCAGGAAATCATGAGCGGTACGGAGATGCTGTGACCATGACATTTCGGAAACGTGGATAAGTCCTTCCACACCGGTTGCAATCTCAACGAATGCACCGTAGTCGGCAATAACAACGACTTTTCCTTTGATCTTATCACCGATCTTGAGGTTCTGATCGAGTGAATCCCATGGGTGCGGGGTAAGCTGTTTCAGACCAAGGGCGATGCGCTTCTTGTTATCATCGAAGTCAAGGATAACGACCTTTATCTTCTGGTCGAGTTTGACGATCTCTTCGGGATGGTTGATACGGCCCCAACTGAGGTCGGTAATATGGATAAGGCCATCTACGCCGCCAAGGTCCACAAAGACCCCGTAACTGGTGATATTTTTAACGGTACCTTCCAGGATCTGACCCTTTTCAAGCTTCTTGATGATCTCTGCTTTCTGGGCTTCGAGTTCATCCTCGATGAGGGCTTTATGCGAAACGACAACGTTCTTGTATTCGTGGTTGATCTTGACAACCTTAAATTCCATCACCTTGTCAACAAAGACATCGTAATCACGGATCGGCTTGACGTCAATCTGCGAACCCGGGAGGAATGCCTCGATGCCAAAGATATCGACAATCAGACCGCCCTTTGTGCGGGATTTAACGTAACCCTTGATAATCTCCTGTTTTTCATAAGCATCGTTGATGCGCTCCCATGACTTCAGGATACGGGCTTTTTTATGAGAAAGGAGCAGCTGACCGCTTGTATCTTCCTGGTTCTCTACATAAACTTCCACTTTGTCGCCGACTTTCAGTTCGGGATTATAACGGAACTCGTTGAGCATGATCACACCATCGGATTTAAACCCGATGTTGACAACGACCTCGCGGTTGTTCATTGCCACAACGGCGCCTTCAATCACTTCGTGATCCTGGATGGCACGAAGGGTCTGGTCGTAAACATCTTCCAGTTTTGTGCGCTCATCCGGGGAGTACATTTCATGTTTCTTTCCGATTGAATCCCAGTCGAAATCCTTCAGATCTTCCCTTGAGGGTTTGGTTTTCCTTACTTTCTTAACAGGGATTGTCTCTTTGTTTTCCTCAACAGCCGGGGTTTCAATCCCTGCTACAGTCGATTCAACATTCAATTCTTTGTTCTGCTCCAATTCGTTGGTAACATTTGATTCTTCAGCAGTCATTCATTTCTTTTTGTGGAGACGCAAAGTGCATGCTCCGGGTTCGACATTAAGTTATTTATCTGTGGGGATTTATAAAGAACGTGATCCGATTTTCTTCCCCTTAAAAATTGGGGTGCAAAGATAGAAAGAATAAATTAAAGAACCAAGGAAGGCATAAATAGGGCTATCTTTGCAGTTCAAATAATAGATCCACATGTCACTCAAATGCGGAATCATTGGTCTTTCCGGATCGGGGAAGACCACACTTTTCAATTGTATCTCCAACAACCGGGCCGAAGTCCACAATACGGCCTATACCGGATCCAAATCGAATCTCGGCATCATCAATGTACCTGATCCACGCCTTACGGCCATCGACAACTTCATCCACTCTGCCAGGATCGTCGCAGCAACCATCGATATGGTCGATATCCCGGGACTCTCCAAGGGCGGTGGAAATACCGAAGGGAATAAATTTCTTTCTGATATCCGCAATGTTGATGCCATTATTCATGTGATCCGTTGCTTCGAAGATCCGCAGCTGCCCCACCCTGAAGGTTCCATTGACCCGGTGCGGGACAAGGAGATCGTTGAACTGGAATTACAGATCAAGGACCTTGAATCGGTTGAGAAGAAGATTGTCCGGACGGAGAGACTGATCAAGGCTGGCGAAAAGGAGGCAAAACGCTGCCTTGAGGTGCTGCAGGTTTACAAATCCCACTTTGAATCTTTCCAGTCGGCTCGCACCGTGCCTGTGAGTGAGGATGACCGACGGTTCGTTGACGATCTTTTCCTGCTGAGCGAAAAACCGGTGATGTATGTCTGCAATGTTGACGACGCATCAGCCATGTCGGGGAACAAGTATTACGGGAAGTTCATGGAGTCGGTAAAGGCGGAGAATGCTGAAGTCATGCTAATTGCAGGACGGATGGAATCGGAGATCGCCGAGCTGGAGTCGGAAGAGGACCGTCTCGCTTTCCTGGCCGACGCCGGCCTGAAAGAGCCCGGAGTGAATCGGCTCATCCGGTCTGCATTCCACCTGCTCGACCTCCAGTGCTTCTTTACCGCGGGCCCTAAAGAGGTCAGGGCATGGACTATCAGGAAAGGCATGACCGCACCACAGGCCTCGGGAGTGATCCACAGCGACCTGGAACGGGGCTTTATCAGGGCCGAAGTAATGAAATATGATGATTTCATCCGGCTGGCATCGGAACACGCCTGCCGTGAAAACGGCAAACTCTTTGTTGAAGGAAAGAACTATGTGGTGAAGGATGGCGATATCCTGCACATCAGGTTCAATGTCTGATCCATATAGTCCAATGGCACCTGCAGCGGAAAAAACCGTCAAATGAAGCGAGCATAGTTTTTAAGCTTCTCAAGGAATTCCGCCTTTTTCCTGACGGAGACCTCAACCTCCCTGTTGTCCTCCATGATCACAGATCCTCCCTTCCCCTTAACGTAACGCCTCACATACATCAGGTTGACGAGGTGCTTGGCATGGATCCTGCAGAATGGCAGATCCTCGAGAATCTTTTCATAATTGTTAAGCGGCTTTGAAGCGACATAACGCTGACCATCGATCATATAGAAAAAAGTGTAAACATCGTCGGCTTCCAGTCGAAGAACGTCAGAGATCTTGACCACATTTAACCCTTCGGTTGAGGGAATGATGATCTTCTCATTCTTATTTTGAAGACTGTCCCGGAAGATCCTGAGTTTGTTGTCGATCTCCTCTCCCGAATTCTCCTTATACCTGTCACAGGCAATTTTCAGTCCGTCGTAGGTAACAGGCTTCACAAGATAGTGAAGGGCTGAGAATTCAAAGGCCCGCAGGGCATACTTGTCGTGGGCCGTAATGAAAATGACCCTGAAATCCTGGTACTCAACCTTCTCGAAAACATCAAATCCTTCGCCATCGGGCAGGTGAATATCGAGAAAAACAAGGTCGGGTTTCTCTTCATCAATAAGCTTAACAGCCTGGGCAACTGTTTCAGCAACACCCACGACATTGATCTTCGGGAAATGGCCCCCGATCAGCGCTTTGAGTGTTACTATACTGGTTTTATCATCGTCAACCAGGAGTGTTTTGATTATCTCTTCCATAGTTTATCCTAAAAGAGAGAAGGATATTAAAATCCGGGATTATACGGGGCGGAATACCAGAAAAGAGCCTAATTTATTGTACTTTTACAGCCGGAAATTCCATAAACCCAGAAGCTAATATATAACTTTTTACCAGCTGATGCCTGAACCTGTTGATAATATTTTACAAAAAGAGTTTCTTGCCAGGGAGGACATTCTTAATCTGCTCTCCACCGGTCATGATGAATCCAGGAATATTTTTGAAAAAGCAAGAGAGATAAAACTGAAGCATGTCGGAAACAGGGTGTATTTCCGGGGCCTGGTCGAATTTTCCAATTACTGTTCAAAAAATTGTTACTACTGTGGCATCCGGTCGGGTAACAAGCGTTATCAACGGTATGAGCTTACCGACATTGAGGTGCTTGAAGCTGCGCGGTTTGCCAGTGATAACCGTTATGCATCGATGGTGATCCAGTCGGGGGAGCGGAGCACAAAAAGTTTCGTATCGAGGATCGAATCACTCCTGTACAAGATCCATGATCAGACGAAGGGTGCGCTCCATATCACACTCTCCCTTGGCGAGCAGTCCGAAGAGACATACCTGCGGTGGTTTGAGGCAGGAGCACATCGCTACCTGCTGAGGGTCGAGGTTTCTAATTCTGAACTCTATAAAAAACTACATCCGTCAGATAAACGCCATGACCACCAGCGGCGTATCGACGCTCTCAGGATACTCAGGAAGACGGGTTACCAGGTTGGAACGGGTGTCATGATCGGTCTTCCTTTCCAGACCCTGGGCGACCTTGCCGGTGATCTGCTTTTCTTCCGCGATTTCGATGTGGATATGGTCGGGATGGGTCCCTACCTGGAACATGAAGACACACCTCTGTATAAATACAGGGACCTTCTGTTGCCCCAGCTGGAACGTTTCAGGTTGTCACTCAAAATGATCGCTATCCTGCGCATCATCATGAAAGATATCAACATTGCTGCGACAACTGCCATGCAGACCATCGATCCGCAGGGAAGGGAGAAGGCGCTGATGGTGGGTGCCAATGTCATCATGCCCAACCTTACGCCCGTGAAATACCGTAACGATTACCTGCTCTATGAGAACAAGCCCTGTATTGATGAGGATGCAGCGGCCTGCCAGACCTGCCTTGAGACCAGGATCAGGATGGCCGGCGATGAGATCGGTTACGGAGAATGGGGAGACAGCAAGCATTTTAAGTTACGAGTGACGAGTGACGAGTGACGAATTATATTTCACTTCTTCTCAATTTCACGCTTACACTACATAGCCCATGCCGAAAAACCGACCAGCTCTACCGATTTTTGAAAATATAACCA
>JBAXRT010000058.1:0-17006 GCA_037131065.1 bacterium
CTTTCACCGTGGTTACTTTGTTTTTTCTGCTTTTTTTCCTGAATAGAGGATCTTGTAAGGTGGCTTTGGTACCTCCTTCAGCCCGTACGACATTGCCCTCTTGCTTATCTCCGACTGCCGGCTCTGGAACATCAGTTCCGATTTGGCGGAAATGTACTTGTACCTTAGCTCCTTGAGTTCCGATTTCGTGTGTTCGATCTCCTTGAAGGTCTTTTCTGCGTAGTAGGTATTCCCGATGTAGACGATGGCAAGAACCGTTAGGAAGAGGAGGTAGGGAAGGTTCCCAACCACCCATTCCTTCGACAGGTATTCACCACCAAGAAACTCCCTGACACGTTTTCTGCCTTTCCTGGATTTCTTTTCCGGTTTCATCTTCTCCTCTTCCATCATCCTTCCTTTTCGGCCACTCTCAGCCGGGCACTGCGTGAACGGTTGTTTTCCATAATCTCTGCTTCGCCCGGAATGATCGCTTTCCGCGTAATCACCTTCAGGGGATTAATCACATTCCCGTAAAAATCCTTGCTGATCTCTCCTTCAAAATTTCCCGACCTGAAATAATTCTTTACCAGCTTATCCTCCAGTGAATGGTAGGAGATAACCACCAGCCTTCCTCCGGGCTTCAGTGATGCAGAAGCCTGTTTCAGGAACTCCCTGAGTGACACGAGTTCCTGGTTCACCTCAATCCGCAGCGCCTGAAAGAGCTGGGCAAAGAATTTATTTTCCTTTCCCCATTCTGCACATTTTCCCGCCACCGACCGCAGTTCAAGCGTGGTTTCAATCGGTTTCTCCTTGCGCGCCTTCACGATCCCGGCTGCAAGCCTGGACGCATGGCGTAATTCGCCATATTCCCTGAACAATATTGTCAGCTCCTCTTCAGGATAGGTGTTTACAATCTCTCTTGCGCTTTTGCTTTTCCTCCTGTCCATCCGCATATCAAGTGCACCGTCATGACGGGTTGAAAACCCCCTTTCAGGCTCGTCGATCTGGTGAGAGGAGATTCCGAGGTCGGCGAGGATTCCGTCGACCGGGAAGAGGTTGTGAAACTTGAGAAGATTCCGCAGGTAGCGGAAGTTATTATTAACCATGATCAGTCGCGGATCATCGGGTTTGTTTTTTATTGCTTCTTCATCCTGGTCGAAGGCCACCAGCTTACCATCTGCCAGGTATTTCAGTATCTCTTGTGAATGGCCACCCCCGCCGAAAGTAGCGTCGACATAAATGCCGCCCGGGCGGATTGCTAAGGCTTGGATTGTTTCAAGGAGCAGAACACTCTTATGATACATCATCCGTCGCTTGGCTTCGTTCCTGTTTTCCCATTACTTCCTCGGCCAGTTGTGCGAAGTCCTCGGGCTCGTCAGAAAGCAGTTTGCGGTACTTCTCTTTATTCCATATCTCGATCCGGTCGGAATAGGCAAAAAGGATGGTCTCTTTCTCAATCGCGGCATATGCCAGCAATGATTTGGGCAGCAGGAGCCTGTTCTGGCTGTCGAGCATCAGCTCCGTCGCCCCGTTGTAAAAGAGTCTTACGAAATTCCTGTTCTTCTGGACATAGAGGTTGAGCTTGTTGATCTGCTCCGTGGTCTCCTTCCACACATTCATCGGGTAGAGTACAAGACATCCCTCAAAACCACGATTGACAACAAACTTGTCCTGGGCTTCCTGGGAGATCTGTTTCTTTAAAGCGGATGGCAGGATGATACGGCTCTTTTCATCAACCTTGCATTCGAATTCACCGATGAGATTCGTTTTCGACACTTACCTCGTTTTTCCGAGTGTAAATATAGAAATATTTCTCCACTTTTCTCCACCTTCCTCCACTTGTTAATAACTTTTTTTAATGCGGGGTGGAAAAATGGGAGAAATGGTCGTCGAAAACCACTGAAACCTTAGCGTCTTAGCGTGTTTGCGGTGCAATGGCTATAAGGTGATAAGAGATAGGAGATAGGGGATGGAAAGTATAGGCGCCGTTCGGGGTGGCTCTATTTATGGCAAATGATTAGCTTCGTGGAGGATGCGCCCCAGCGGATGATGTAAATCCCCTGTGGAAAATCCGCAACGGGGATGGTAATCCTGGAACCTGGGGGATACTGGTGGAGGATAGTCCCAAACATATCCATGATTTCGATTTTCTCATCTCCTGACTGCCGACTGCCGACCGCGGACTGTGGACTGCGGACTGCGGACTGTTCTTCAATCGTAACAAAGTCATCAGCAGGATTTGGAAAAACCTTGAACGGGCAAGGCGATTCAGACACCTTCTCTGTGATCCCGGGCGAGATCGTCCCGCTGAAATATTTCAATCCGCCTGAAAAATTTCCGGTAATGAGATCGAAGAGTGTCCCGCTGCTTAAGTGTCCCAGTGAGCCTGCCGATCTCCATCCGTCTGCAAAATTCCGTGTTGAGGAGTTGATCAGGCTGAAGAGGGAATCCGACTCCTTAAACTTTGCACCAGGTTCATCAGAGATCCCTGTGAAGTAATGGATCTTTCCCTCATCAGAACCAACGATCATCTTCGCAATTCCGGATGGATCATCAAAAAAGAAGGGAGTACTGTATCCGTCATAGGAGATGTTGTAATTTGTGACATCGACACCGCCGAGTGAATCAGTTATAAACTGAAAAACAGGTGAGACAGGGGTTCCCTCATTCCGGAAATAGGTCAGTTTACCATTCTTCCCTCCCATAACCAGGTCGTGCAATCCATCTCGGTTAAGATCAAATAGTTGAGGGGTGTTGAACAGGCTATTTCTGAGATGCTGGAAATCAAATTGAGGCGGGCCGAACTGGGGTAGCTCCCCGGTATAACCGTTGTTTTCAAAGAAGACCAGGGTGCTGTCGGCCGTGCCGATGATCATCTCCGGCTTACCATCAGCATCAAGGTCCCCGAAGGTCGGGAAAACGGCTTTCAGACGGAGGGCAGAGATGCCGGCCAGGTCGTCGGTGATCTTCCGGAACATTGGGGAGTTAGGAGTTCCCTCGTTTTTATAATAGGCAATCTTTGCAGTGAATGTGGAATGGAGCACCCCCTGGAAATACCATGATGAATCGTAAAAACCATAATTCCCGACAAACAGGTCTGATAATCCGTCGCCGTTGAAATCATAGAGGAGGGGACAGGAGTTTGATCCGAAATCAAGCATCTCCTCCTGGAGAAACCGGTCCCCGGCATACTCAAACAGAGGGCTGACGTCGCTTCCTTTATTCTTGTAGAGCCAGCTGCTTTTATAATTTTCGGAGATATAATAGCTTGGATCGAAGGGGGAGATCACCATGTCGTTCACACCGTTGTTGTCGACATCGATCCATGATGCAGCCGGAAAGGAGAAGAGATTCACCGGATATGTACTTGAGGGAAAGGTTGTATCCATGGAGATCATGAAAGCTGTGTCGCGGGTCCCTCCGTTGATCAACGATATCAGGTTGGGATAATCGACATCCCCGAGCACCAGGTCTTTGACCGAATCCCCGTTCAGATCGATGGCAAGCATGGTGGAGCCGGTATGCCTGTCGGGCAATGGATTGAGCAGTCCTTCCTCTTTAAACGGACAGGGAGCGTTGAGCGTTATTTTATTTCCCCCCTCACTCTCCTTGAACTTTCCCCAGCAGTGATCGGTGAGGCGGTAGTCAAGGCTGTCGCAGTTTCCGAACCGCTCCATGGATAAATTTTTATGATATTCCACGAAGGAGCCGAGCCCGAAGAAGGTCAGGATATCCAGGTCGCCGTCGCCATCAATATCTGCAATGACCGGGTAGTCGACAGGGGTTACGAGAATGCCTACATAACCGGAATAGTAGAATGACCTTATCATCGAAACCTGGAGCTTGAATTTCAGAGAGGTATCGGAGACATTCCGGTACACTTTGATCCCGCCGTTTGAGTAGGTAAAGAGATCCTCCCTGCCGTCGCAGTTATAATCAGCAGTATAAACCCAATCGCTGAAAGCAGGTAGGTTATCAGCATATTCCGGGGCGAAAATATAGTCAATGGTATTCTGGGTTCCGCGGTTAATGAAGGTCATCGTTCGGTTCCCGTGCCTGTCGAAAACAAGAAGATCCATGGTCCCGTCGAGGTTCAGGTCAACCGCGCAGAACTGGCAGGAGTTCATTCCCCCGGCCCACGCATATTTCAATGGCTCTGACAGGATGTTCTGTGCAGGAACGGAATATGAATTAAGAATTAAGAATGAGGAATTAAGAATTATTAAAGATTTAATGACGTAATGACGTAATGACATAATAACTATTGACAAATGACCAATGACAAAATTACCGAAACATTCTTTACCTTTGGTGGAAAGAAGTGGCCTATGTCAAGGATCCTCGTCATCGATGATGAAAAGAGCATTCGTAATACGCTGAAAGATATCCTGGAGTATGAAAAGTACCAGGTCGACGACGCCCAGGATGGGATGGAAGGACTCAGGCTGGTGAAAGAGAATAGGTACGATGTCATCCTTTGTGATATCAAGATGCCCAGAATGGACGGGATCGAGGTGCTTGAACAGGTGCAGAAGGAGACCGACACCCCGGTGATCATGATCTCCGGCCATGGCACCATCGACACTGCCGTGGAGGCGATCAAAAAGGGTGCATACGATTATATTTCAAAACCACTTGATCTGAACCGGCTGCTGGTCACCATCCGGAATGCCATCGACCGGGTCGGACTGATCCGGGAGACCCAGTCGCTCCAGCGAAAGATCGTTGGGGCCGTTGAGATCATTGGCGAATCAGAATCGATTAATTCCGTCAGGAACATGATCAGGAAGGTGGCCCCCACCGATGCACGCATTTTCATCACCGGTGAAAGCGGAACAGGGAAGGAGCTGGTGGCAAGATGGATCCATGCCATGAGCAGGCGTGCTTCCGGTCCTTTTATCGAGGTCAATTGTGCAGCAATCCCGGCCGAACTGATCGAAAGCCAGCTCTTTGGTCATGAAAAGGGCTCTTTTACCTCGGCCATAAAGCAGCATAAGGGTGATTTCGAGCAGGCCTGCGGGGGGACCCTGTTTCTGGATGAGATCGGTGACATGAGCCTGTCGGCCCAGTCGAAAGTACTGCGGGCGCTGCAGGAGAACAAGATCACCCGTGTCGGGGGAGAGAAGGAGATCCAGGTGGATGTGCGGGTCGTCGCTGCCACCAATAAAAATATCAGGGAGGAGATTTCGAATAAAGCATTCAGGGAAGACCTGTATCATCGGCTCGGGGTGATCCTGATAAATGTCCCTCCGCTCAGGAACCGGCCGGAGGACATTCCCATGCTTGCGAACAATTTTCTTAATGAATTCCTTGTTAACACAGGCAAGACCGGGATAACGTTGAGCGCCGATGCCCTGGAACTGCTTCGGTCAATGCCCTGGTCAGGCAATGTAAGAGAACTCCGCAATGTACTGGAACGCCTGGTTATCCTGTGCGAGGAGCAGATCACCCCGGAAGATGTCAGAAAATTTGTGCCGGAAGGATAATCTTTCCGCTTAATTTTTCTGAAGGTAAAAGCAAGCAGAATCTCCCTTTCCCTTCTGATTCAATCCGATGGCCTTCTTCCTGTATTCAGCAATCGTCTTTTTATCGAAGAGATGGTATGGCTTTTTATAGTGGGAGGAGGGATCCATCAGTGGTATATCCTTCAGATACTGTTCACTCCCCCAGAACTGGATTTCAAAGGAATCATAATCCACCCTTGCGACTTTGAATCCTGTCTGACCGGCGAGCAACGAAATACTCTGTGGTGTATGGAGAAATGCGTGCCTGGGCGCATCTAGGGCAAACCAGTTTATCCCGTATTTCTCCCAGGCATAGGAGGAGGCAACCGGGATTCTTATCAGTACCATCCTGCCGGGTTTCAGCAGCCTGCTGATCTCAGAGAGCACCTCCTTCGGGTTGCTCATATGTTCAAAGGAGTGATGCAGCATGATAAAGTCAAAAGAACCCGAAAGTGCAGGCAACTCTTTTTTCAGGATCGTAAGACCGTTGGAATAGGTTATATCGGCGGAGATATATTGATCAATGCCCAGGATGTTAACAAATCCCTCTCGCTTCATCCAGTTCAACAGTTTTCCCTGCCCGCAGCCAACATCCAGGACGAATGAGTTCCTGTCGATCCCTCCAGTCTTAAAATATTCATAAAACCTGGGAATCGGAGTCATTTCTGCAATCATCTTCCCAATAAATCCAGGCTTTTCGAGCAGGTATTTCCTTCGGAAATATTTAAATTTTTCCAGGATAAAAGGATCTTTAAACCGGAGTGATCCGGTGCTGAAGGAGTAGTAATCGGGCGGATAGAAACGTGAAAGGTCCTGGTCCGGATCAACCAGCTGCAAACAACCGCAAGTCTGACAAAGCAGGTATTCAAAAGATTCCCTCAACCCAAACATCATCTCCTTTGGGAAAAAGGATTTGTTTTCGTGGGAATTTCCGCAGATCTTACAGCTTTTCATGGTATCTAAAAAAACCTCCGTGTCACCTGTAAAACAGAGGAGAACGAAGGTTTTTTGTGGAGTTGGAGGGATTCGAACCCTCGTCCAGACAGGCAGCAAAACCGCTTTCTACATGCTTAGCCTTTGATTGGTTGTCGGGAACCGGCTGGTCAGAGGCAAACCCACCGAAACCTTATTCCCTTTATTTCGCCCGGAAACCGGGAATGATCCCGGACTATCTCAACCTTTTCGATGCCTCATCCGGAACACCGTTGAGAAGGGTTTTCCGGGAGACAAGAGGCGCTTAACTTCTAAAATTAAGCAGCCAGTCTGTAAGAATAATTGTCGCCATTTATTGGCTTTGAGAACTGACTTTTAACGAGATCTGCTCACGAACCCTCGGCATGCTTACGATTCCACTTCACTGTTGTCAAAACCGGTCAACCCCGTGGAAATCGCTGCAAAGATACAAAAAAATCAGGGCTCTTCGATATTCAGGATGTTTTTGACAAAGGAGATGCTGTCATATTTCTGATCAAAGATCTTATAAAGTTCTGCTATGATCGGGAATTGTTTGTTCACATTCATCTTTTTGGAGATCTCCTCGTAGAAAATATTCAGGGCCGTGCGGCCTTCGAGCACCAGTTCATGGGAAACATGCTCAGTGAAAAATCCTTTCCCGATAAGCAGACCCAGGGTCCGGTTACGGCTCAGGTCGTTCAGGGCCGTGAGGGTAAAATCGCCGTAACCGCAGTAATTGAAAAGGGTGTCCTCCGATCCTCCGAAATAGACAAGAACCCTGCGCATCTCCCTGAAGGCCTTGGTCAGAACAAGAAAACGCAGATTGGCGGAATTAAAATGGGCATCGATGATCCCCAGGGCAACTGCAAAAATGTTCTTCAGAATGCTCAGGATCTCCACACCGAGGATGTCATCCGTATAATCGAGGTGGATGTTCGTTCCATTGAATAGTGCCGTTATTTTCCCGGGAACCGGAGAAAGCGCACCATTCTTCGTTAGTGCGCGGTTCTTCAAACCCTGTCCTTTTCCGGGTTCAACCACCGGGGCCTCATATCCGAGAGTAAATCCTGTCGGCAAACGGTTGATGATCTCCCTGGCAAAACTCGGTCCTTTGAGGGTGCAGACCGGGTTTGGGAAACCCTCTTTCAGACACTCCGTTATCGTTTTATGCTCACTGCCGAATCCCTTGGCAAGGTTAACCAGGATGGCTCCGGGAGGGATATGCTGGCGAATACTTTTCAGGTAGTCAAGAAGAACCGCTGAAGGCACAGCCAGGAATATGACCCCTGAATTGTGCAGCCGGCGATTGTCTGTTGTTGCCTGAAGTGCAGGATGAAGCTGAAGGGTAGGAAAATATCTGGAGTTTATCCTGGTTTCGGTAATAGACTTCACAACATCTTTTTCAATGGAATGGAGAAGGATATTCCCCGTCCCGGTCTCTGCGAGAATATTTCCAAGGGCAGTGCCAATCATCCCGGCACCGATAAAGGTTATGGTCTCTTTCTCTTTCATGGCATCAATTTTTAAATGCACAATACATTTTAACAAAACAATTACGAATTACCTGTGCCGCCTGCTTCCCGGGAGTTCGGAAAAACCAGGGTAAAACAGGCCCCGTGCCTGTTGACCACAGTTAGTTTTGCCTCAATCTGGTTGACCAGGATCCTGACGATCTGAGATCCCATCCCTTGCGTCGGTTCCGTGGTAAAAAATTCCGGAAGCCCGATGCCATCATCGCAAACTTTCAGTACCCAGAGATCCTCCTCCTCTTCTGCCTGAGACTCCGCTCTGCTGAAAGGTTCAAGGGATACCTGAACCGTTCCTGAAGTATTGCCTGGGAAAGCATACTTAAATGCATTGGTAAGCAGTTCATTAACAATCAACCCGAGTGGCAGGGCCATTTCGATATCGCATAAACATTCACGGAAATCCGTCTGAAGAGTGATTCGTTCCTTCTCATAAGCATTGGAAATAATATTCACCAGTGTTGAAAGATATTGATGAAGCTGTACACTGCGGATATTTTCACTGATATAAAGCTGTTCATGAACAAGCGACATTGTCCGGACACGAAGTTGCAGATCAGTGAGCGATAGGGAAAGGCCGGGATCCTCGGCACTCTCTTTCTGGAGATCCATCAGACTAATAAGTACGGCGAAATTATTTTTAACACGCGTATGGATCTCTCTCAGAAGAATCTCTTTCTGCCTGGCATTTTGTGCAATTGCCTCTTCGTGGAGTACCCGTTCACTGACATCCCGGAGTGTGGATAACAACTCTTTCAGTTCTCCGGTGTCAGGATCAAAGATTGGGTTAATTGTAACATCAACCCACTTTATCGTACCATCTTTTGCAATGATACGGTAAAGCAGGTTCCCAGGGGCCCTCGTATTTTTCATTGTTTGCGCGACACTGTTCACCAGATCGTGATCCCTGGGGTCGATGAGACTCATAGGGCTTTTATTGAGAAGTTCATGAGGTTCATAACCGAAGACGGTCTTGCAGGAAGGGGATATATATTTTCTGCTCAGGTTCTTGTCCATATGGGTGATCACATCGACGGAATGCTCAGCTAAAAACCTGAACAACTGTTCGCTTTCACGCAGCTTGGCCTCTGCCCGCTGTCTCTCCTCAATATCAGTTTCCAGCTGCTTGTTTAAGGCGATCAGGTTGAGCCTGGAGGTAACAGCCTGTTTTCTGAGTATGTATATCAGGATCACGATGGCTGTGGTAAAGAGCAACATCATCTCCAGCATGATGGTCTGGATCATACTCGTACGGTAATGAAGCCGCTGAAGTTCATTCTCCTTTTTCAGCAACTCATTCCTGATTTCTGCCTCCCTGATCTTGCGGCTGTCTTCCAGTTTTCTGATCTCTTTGTCGTTCTGATCTTCGATCAATTTTCGGTGGTAAATGGAATAATTTATGTAATTTTCCAAGGCCAGTTTTGAATTCCCTGTGGCCGTATAAAAACGTGACAATTCCAGGTAGGCATGTTCAAGCAGGATTGTTCTGTTGATATTTTTTGCTGTTTTAATCCCCTTATTCAGGTAGTAAAAGGCAGAATCATAAATACCCAGCCGCATGAAGGTCCCTCCGATGTTGATCAGTGAAGAGACCAGTAACTCTTTTGTCCCGACTTTCTCACGAACACCCAAGGCCATGAAATTATATTTCAGGACAAGGTCATACTTCTCCTCTAGCTGGTAAACATGACTGAGACGTGTATAGAGAACCGCCCTTTCTGCTTCATCTCCGAGCGAGATACATCTTTCGATGGCCAGCTGGTAAAAGTAGATGGCCCTTATATAATCTCCCCTGAGAAGTTTGATGTCTCCCACCATTTTCAGGCATCGCTGCAACTCACGGTTAGCACCGGCTTTTGAAAAATAATAAATAGATTTATAGGTGGCATTCTCAGCCTCATTCAACTTAATTATTTTATAATAATATTGGGCTTCACAGAGATAATAGCGACCAAAATTGTACGGGTTGGATGTAAGGGCCAGGAGTTTCTCTATTTTTTTTACATACTCGAAAGCATTCTCAATTTCATCGATCTGAAGGTAACAGTCAACCACGAAAGCAAATCCCATCAGGGTTCCCTCAATATTACCGGCTTCCTTGTATAGGTCGGCTGCCTCAAAATAACAGGTCAGTGCATTGTAATATTTTTCGTCATGATAGTTGCCGGAACCTACGTTAAGCAGCGCGGCAGCCTCCTGTGTTTTGCAGGGAAGCCCTTTGGCAATCATCAGGGCCTGGTTCGATAAATATTTGTATTGTTCAATATTATTTTGCTTGTACTTCTGTGCCTCTTCCAGCAGTGAATCGACTTGTTTGCAGGTAAATGAACCGGGGTATTGTTCTTTTTCAACAGATGAAAAGACCCGAAAAGAAAAAATGGGGAATATAAAAACCAGGAGAACGATCCCCAGCAAGTAATTACTTTTTTTGGATTTTATGCTTATTGCCTGTGACATCGGATTCAGGGCATTATCAGACAAAAATAGAAAATAAAACGGATTGCGGTTTTTCTGGTTATATTCTTAAATTTGCCGTGAACAGATTGATCCGGACTAACAGTCACAGAAGCAATGATGCAGTTAAAAGGCAAGACCGTTCTGGTCACAGGCGCAGGAGGATTCATCGGCAGTCACCTGGTTGATGCACTCCTGAAGCAGGAGGTTAAAGTCAGGGCGTTTATCCACTATAACTCCTTTAACCGGTGGGGGTGGCTCGATCCCACACTCCGCGAAAAGATGACGGGATCTCCCGAGATCTTTACAGGCGATATCCGCGATCCGAACGGGGTCAGGGAGGCCATGAAAGGATGTGACGTGGTGTTCCATCTTGCAGCGCTGATCGGTATTCCCTACTCTTACCACTCTCCCGATGTGTATGTCGACACAAATGTCAAAGGCACCCTTAACATCCTTCAGGCGGCCAGGGATCTGAAGGTAAAGAAGATCGTTCATACTTCCACCTCGGAGGTCTACGGAACCGCTCAGTTTGTACCGATCACCGAGGAACACCCGGTGAATCCCCAGTCTCCCTACGCCGCAACCAAGGCCGGTGCCGACTTCCTTGCACTCACTTTTTTCCGTTCCTTCGGAACCCCAGTCGTTATAGTCAGACCATTCAATACCTATGGTCCGCGCCAGTCAGCCCGGGCCATCATTCCAACGATCATCACCCAGATCCTGGCCGGAAAAGAAAAGCTCTCCCTGGGCTCTCTCTCTCCCACCAGGGACCTGAATTTTGTTAAAGATACTGCCCTCGGGTTCATCAGGGCAGCAGAGAGTGACAAGGGGCTGGGAGAGTTGGTAAACCTGGGAACAAACCATGAGATCAGTATCGGAGATCTTGCAAGGAAAATTGCAGCCATCACCGGTAAACCGGTTCAAATTGAGAGCGATGAGGAGCGGGTCCGTCCTGAAAAAAGCGAAGTGGAAAGGTTATGGGCTTCGAATGAAAAAGCTTCAACATTGCTCGGATGGTCACCCACATACACCCTGGACCAGGGACTCCGGGAGACCATCGACTGGTTTAAAAGTCCGGGGAATATGAATTTTTATAAGACAGATATCTATAACATTTAGCAGATCTATCCCGGGAATCTGGTTTCACCTTGTTCCCGGCAAACTGAAACCGAACCAATATGAAGGCAGTCATCCTGGCAGGAGGTAAAGGAACCCGGCTTAAACCCTATACTACCGTCATCCCTAAACCCCTGGTTCCCGTTGGGGAGAAAGCAATCCTGGAGATCCTGCTCGCCAGGCTGAAAAAATCCGGAGTGGATGAGGTCATTCTTTGTGTCAACCATTTTGCAGAGATCATTACCGCTTTCTTCGGTGACGGATCCCGACACGGGATCAGGATCCGTTACTCCATCGAGGATCAGCCACTGGGCACAGTTGCCCCGCTGAAACTGATCTCCGATCTTCCGGAAAACTTCCTGGTCATGAACGGGGATCTCCTCACCGACCTTGATTTCAGGGATTTGTATGCCGATCATATAAAAGCCGGGACCCTTCTTACCGTTTCGACCTACAAAAGGACGACCAAAATTGATTTCGGTGTGATCGAAGTGGACAGGCAGCACTTAAAGATGACCGGCTTCAGAGAAAAACCGGAATATAATTTTGAAGTATCCATGGGGGTCTATGCTATGAACCGCAAGGTCCTTGATTTTGTCCCGGATGGAAAACCTTTCGGATTCGACAACCTCATGCTATCCTTGCTGGAACATGATCAGACGGTCAGGATCTATCCTTACAATGGCTACTGGCTCGACATCGGGCGCCCTGATGATTATGAGAAGGCCAATGAAGATATCGATCTCATCACCCGTCTTTTATGAAGAAAATCCTTGTCACCGGCGCGTCCGGTTTTCTCGGGCATCCACTTGTCACTGCGTTGCGCTCTGCAGGCTATGACGTGACCGCAATCGATATTCCCGACGGTGACATCACACAGGAAAGCACACTGGAACCCCATTTGAAATCAGGTATCTCAAGGGTCATTCACCTGGCAGGAAAGACTTTTGTTCCGGAAAGCTGGAAACATCCCTTCGACTACTACCGGGTCAATGTCATGGGAACAGTCAACGTGCTTGAATTCTGCAGGAAAAGCGGTGCCGGTATGACCTATATCAGTTCATACCTTTACGGCGCTCCGGATTATCTTCCCATTGATGAAAAGCACCCTGTGAAATGGTACAATCCATACAGTCATACCAAAGTTCTTGCAGAACAGACCTGCCGCTTTTACATGGAGACTTTCGGATTGCACGTTGTTATTCTCCGGCCATTCAATGCTTACGGACCGGGACAGCCCGCACAATTTCTGATACCTGAGATCATTAAAAACGTCCTGGATCCCTCAGTTCAAAAGGTAGAGGTCATGGATCTCCGGCCGAAACGGGATTATGTCTTCATCGACGATCTGGTCAATGCCTTCATGAAGAGCATTGATGTGACCTCAGGGACTTACAATGTGGGGAGCGGCTATTCATACAGTGCGGAAGATATCATCAATCTCGTGATGAAGATCACGGGTATCGTAAAACCTTTCAGCTCAAAAGGAATGGAGCGGCCCAATGAAATCTTCGACCTTTATGCCGACTGCACAAGCGCAGGGAAGGAGTTGAACTGGCAGCCGGAAACACCGTTCGAAAAAGGGATCGAAGCCTGCATACAGTTCGCACGGAACAGACTGGGCGGATGAAAAAGGTCCTCTATATCAAGCATGCCGACTCATCCTTCGTGCTGGCTGACCAGCGCACCCTGGAGAAATATTTTTCAGTCAAAACCTTTCTGATCGATCAAAAGAGACCAGGATTCTATTTTCTCCTGCGCATGCTGAACCTTTGCTGGTTCATCACAAGGAATGCTCCGGGAACCGATGCGATGATTGCCTGGTTCGGCGATTATCACTCATCGGTCATGGCTTTCTTCGGAAAACTCTTCCGTATAAAGGTGATCATCTTTGCCGGGGGGCAGGAGGCCATCTGTTACCCTGAACTGCAGAAGGGGGTCTATTATAAAAAATGGAGGGGTAGAGCAGTTCGGTATGCGCTAAGGAATGCCTCGCATATCATGCCAAATCACAAGTCGCTGATCTGGCATGAAAATTTTTATTATGACAAGTCTGGCAAGAAAGACGGAATAAAATATTATATCCCCGGGATCCAAACCCCGATGACAGTTGTTCCGAACGGGATAGAGACCGGCAGATTTTACCGCGATCACTCAATCCTCAAGAAACCGGCAAGGATCCTCACGGTAGGCACGATGAGCTCCCGGGCAGATTTTCTGAACAAGGGATTCGATCTTTTTGCTGAGCTGGCTCGACGGAACCCTGACCTTGATTGTGTCATTGTGGGGATAAAGCAATCATTCATGCCATGGATTGAAGAGCAATACCGGATTACAACCATCCCAAACCTGAAACTGATCTTCTATTTTTGTACTGATGATGTTCTTCTGCAACAATACAATGAAGCAAAGGTCTTTGTCCAGGCTTCTATTACGGAAGGAATGCCCAACACCCTGAGCGAAGCCATGCTCTGTGAATGCATTCCCGTGGGGTCGGATGTCAATGGCATCCCGGATGCCATGGGTGGTTGCGGTGTGATCGTCCCAAGACGGGATATCCTTGATCTTGAAAAGGCTGTCAGAAAAGCCTTGTCAATGGATACCGGGGGAACGGCAAGGATACACGCCATGAGCGCATTCACCCGGGAAAAACGGGAAGAACAGCTGATGCTTCTCCTGAACAAAATTATTTAACCGATGTCTGTCTTTACGATCCTTACACCGGCATACAATCATGAGAAATATCTCGGGGAATGTATCCTTTCCGTGGTGAGGCAATCATTTCCCGACTGGGAAATGATCATTATCGACGACGGGAGTACAGACAGAACGGCGGAGATTGCTGCATCGTGGAGCCAACGGGAGAGCCGGATCAGGTTGATCCGCCAGGAAAACCAGGGTATTTTCTGTCTGGCGGAGACCTACAATAAAGGACTTCAGAAAGCAGGAGGCAGGTATATTTCCATCCTGGAGGGAGATGATCTCTGGGAGCCTGACAAGCTACAGCGGCAGTTTGATATTCTTGAGAAAAGACCCGAAGTGGTTGTTGCATGGGGGCGAGCCGCAAAGGTTCAGGCGGAGACTGGAGAACGACAGGGGATCATCCCTGCTGAGGGATCGGTAATTCCTTACAGATGGAAGAATATTCCGACAGGCGTCGTGCTTGAATCTCTCTATATTGAGAACATGATTCCTGCAGTAACCATCACCATGCGAAGGTCTGTGCTGGAGGAGGCCGGCGGGTTTATCCAGCCTCCCGAATTTCCCACGACCGACCTCCCGACCCTCATGGAACTTGCACTGAAGGGATCCTTCTGTTTTGATGAAAAAGTGATCGCAGCCTGGCGGGTCTACAGCCGTCAGACTACGAAACTCTACCCTGTTGAGATGCTGACGCAGCGCTGGAGATACTGTTTAAACCATTACGGGAAGCTTGATCCGCTGAAAAAAAAACAGATAAAGATAGATGACAGGCAGATCAACAGTTACTTTAAGAAAAGGATGATGGTCGCCTATGCCATTTCGGGCCGGTATAAACTGATCAGGAAGGAGTTCGGGCAGGCACGCCGGGACTATCTGGAGGCCATTTTTTATCCCTCTTTTTCAAACCCGGTCTGGCGTCTCAGGGCAATAACAGGCCTGATTTTTAGTTTGTTTCAAAAAGATGTGGAAGGTTTATCACAACGGATGGGAAAAGTAACCTACAAAAGCTGATGATCTCCAGGCAATTTTTCAAATCCTCCATGATCTACTCCCTGGTCGGGGCGCTTCCCTATACGACCGGGGTCATCCTGATTCCCTTCTTTGCCAGCCAGCTTACACCGGCGCAGTTCGGCGTCAACGCACTTTACCTTACCTTCATGTATTTTGTCCAGGTGATCGCCACTTTCGGCATGGATACATATCTGGGCATCAACTATTTTGAATTCAAGGACGACCGTCAGAAGCTGAGAGAGTTTGTGGGAACGATCCTGATGACCCTCACGGTGATCGGGACCACGGTGGCAGCGTTGCTCCTGGTTGCCGGTTCGGGGATCTTCAGGCTCGTCTTCGGCGACGATGCCCTGCTGCAGTTTTACCCCTTCGGTCTTATCACCGTCTTTACTGCTGTTTTCAACGGATACTTCAAATCCTACTCGAGCCTGCTCATCAACCAGCAGCGGCCTGTCAGGTTTTTCTGGCTCAACATCTCAAACTTTGTTCTCACCCTGGGCGCCTCCATCACAATCCTCTATTCCTTTCCTTTTACACTTTATGGTCCCATAGTCGGCCGGCTTATCCCGGCACTCATCTCATGCGGGATCTCTGTCTTTCTTATCCTCGCCGAATTCGGATTCAGGCATAACAGGAAATTCCTCCGCGGAATGGTCTCCTTCTGTGCTCCCCTCGTTGTTTATGCCCTCATGGTTTGGGTCGTGAATTATATCGACCGGTATCTTATAAAATATTTCCTGGTTGATCCGGCGTTTGTCGGGATCTTCGACTTTGCAGTAAAGATAACCCTCGGCATCGATCTTGTGCAGGTGGGGCTGGCCAATACCATCCACCCCAAGGTATACAACATCTGGAAGGATCAGAAGATCAGGGAGAGTACCACCGAGGTGAACCGCTATTACAACGCGCTCACTGCAATCACACTTATCATCATCCCGATCGTGGTGATCGCTGTGCCCCTCCTGGTTCCCTTTTTTATCAAAAAAACCATCTACTACCAGTCTTTTGCATTTCTTTCGATCCTTTGTCTCGGCTTTGCGACACGACCCTCATTCTACCTCTTCCTTGCCCCGCTTTTTTACTTTAAACATACAAAGGTCCTTCCGAAGGTCTTTTTCTTTTCAGCCTTGTTCCAGGTGGCAGTAAGCAGCCTGCTGATTTACAGGTTCGGCCTGATGGGTGCTGTCTGGGCCAACTTCCTGGTGAAACCGGTCCAGGCATTTTTTCTTTGGATAGAGAGCAGGAAGATCTTTACTTTCCGGCTTAACCCCTGGAAGATATTTTACCTCCCCCTGATTTTTATAGCCGTTGGGATCGGTTCAGAGATCTTTGCTACTGATCAAAACAGGATCTGGCTTGCAGCAGGACAACTGTTACTCGCCTTGGGACTTGTATGGTTTACCTACCGGAATGAACTTCTGACCCTCTTACCCTGGCGTAACACAAGGTGATCACCTCCTTTCAACCTGGCGTTTCGGATACTGGCATTGAGTTCGAATCCGATGATCACGCTGAGTGCGTTCAGGTAGATCCATACCAATACGATCATCAGGGTTCCTAGTGATCCGTAGAGGACATTGTACCTTGAAAAATTATCAACGTAATAGTTGAACCCGAGGGTCGAGAATACGACCAGGAGGGTTGCCAGCATCGAACCGGCAGAGATGAAGCGAAATCTGGCATGCCTGGCAGGTGCAAAATAGTAGATGGATGAGATGGCCAGCAGAAGCACGCCGAGGATGATGAGCCACCGCAG
>JBAXRT010000059.1:0-16974 GCA_037131065.1 bacterium
CCTCATCCCCTTCACCCCTTCTCCTTAAGGAGAAGGGGACGGGGGTTGAGGTGAACCTATGAATAACAAACGCATCCTCTTCTACTCCAGCGTCGCTACCAAAAAGCAGTTCTCTTACCAGGAGTTCTACAGGACGGATATTCATATCCTGCGGGAGCTTGGTTACCGGGTTTGCCTTTCAAACAGCTTTTTCGATTTCCTGTGCTTCTGGAAATACGACCTGGCCTTCATCTACTTTTACCGGTATGGCCTGATCCCGGCCTTTCTTGCCCGTCTCTTCGGAAAGAGGGTCTATTTCACCGGCGGGATCGATTTCCTGGATAAATCCTTTGTGGGATGGCGAACCTACCTGCTTCAGAAGTATCTTTTCCTGTTTTGCTATGTTTTTTCCACGAAATCGATCATCGTATCCAGGGCGGATCATTTCAACATCAGTTCAGCTTTCAAAAAACTGAAATTCAAAAAGCTGGCCTTTTCGAACCACGTCATCAGCTTCGATCTTTATCACAGTCCGGATACCCGGTCGCGCGAAAAGATCTTCACCACCATCGCCTGGATGAAACTGGTCATCAATGTCCGCCGAAAGGGGGTTGACAAGTGTGTCTTCCTCTTCAGGGAGTTAATAAAATACCCGATCTTCCGGGATTACAAGCTGGTCATCATCGGCCCGACGGGCGATGGGTCGCAGATGATTGAAAGCATCGTTGATACGCTGGACCTCCGCGATAAGGTCATCCTCACCGGCATGCTCACCGAGCAGGAGAAGGTCAATTATCTGAAGAGAAGCAAATACTATCTGCAGCTTTCGGAATACGAGGGATTCGGCATCGCTGTGATCGAGGCCCTTGCTGCCGGGAACATCGTGATCCACACGGGGAAGGGCGGGTTGAAGGATGCGGTGGGGAAGCACGGCCAACTTGTTTCGGGTTCGACCGATTATGAACAGATCGCCAGCCAGATCCACGGCTGTATTTCGGAAATGACCGAGGAGCAATATGCCTCGGTCATCGACAAGGGAATTGAACACGTGAGAACCCATTTCAATTATGACCGGCGGAAAGAGGATTTTCAAAAAATAATCGGCTGATCCCTGCATGAACATCCTGATCATTTCACAAACCTTCTGGCCCGATACGGTGGCGACCTCCCAGGCGATCACCGATGTTGCGGTTGCCCTGTCGAAACGGGGACACCGGGTTAAAATTGCCACGAGCCGCCACAACTATGAGGATCCGAAGATCAAATATCCAGGGAGGGAGCTGTTTGAAGGGATCAAGGTCATCCGCCTGAAGCATACCGATCTCGGGAAGCGCTCTCTTTTCATCAGAATGATCGATTTCCTCAGTTTTAATTTCGTGATCTTCTTCTGGCTGATCTTTCATACATCCTCAAAAACCGATCTGATCATCAGTCAGACCTCCCCTCCGCTGATGCCCGTCTTCGGGATCTTCATCGCACGAATAAAAGGGATAAAGTTCCTCTATTGGACCATGGACCTTCAGCCCGAACTTTCCGTCGTCAGCGGACTGCTCGGTAAGAAAAGTATCATGGCAAAACTCCTTCAGAAGATGGGAGATTATGTGTTCCATCATGCCGACCGGATCATCACACTGGATGGTTATATGGCTGATCATATATTCAGGCGGGTTGGCAGAAGGGAGCATATTTCGGTGGTTCCCATCTGGCCGATGACCCAACAATATTACGATGGGAAGAGAGAAGATAACCCGTTCGTCAGGGAAAACGGACTTGCCGGCCGTTTCGTTGTGATGTATGCCGGGAACCACTCCGTAGTCCACCCCCTGACGACCCTGCTGGATGCAGCATCTTCACTGAAAGAGGATGACCGCTTCCTCTTTGTCCACATCGGCGGGGGATTCAGGCTGAAGGAGGTGGCGGAACGGAAAGAGCAGCAACACCTCGAAAACATCAGGATCCTCCCCTTCCAGCCAAGGGAAAAGATCCATTTTTCGCTTGGCGCCGCCGACCTCCAGGTGGTGATCATGGGTGAAGCGTGTGTCGGGCTCACCCATCCCAACAAGATCTACGGCGCCCTCTACCTCGGCAAACCGGTCCTATACATCGGCCCGCCTGAATCGCACGTTACCGATATCCTCCGGAATTGTCCCGGGAACATTGAAGTCAGGCACGGAGAGAGCAACCTCCTCGTTCAGAAACTGCTTGAATTCATATCACTTCCGGAAGAAGAGCGCAAAGCCATCGGCCTGCGAAACCGGCAGTTTGCCCTTGAGCATTTTGATACACCTACCTTGATTGGGAGGATGGTCGATGAAATCGAGGGCGTGGGATTAGTTGACTGATCCAGGATACAGGATCCAGGATACAGGATCGCGAACGTAGTGAGCTTTCATCCTGCATCCTGCATCAGCGAACGTAGTGAGCTTTTATCCTGCATCCTGCATCAGCGAACGCAGTGAGCTTTCATCCTGCATCCTGCATCAGCGAACGCAGTGAGATTTCATCCTGCATCTATTTACTAACTTTGTCCAACCTTAGCATACTGAAGTGGAAATAGTCCTAACCAACCCCCTGATCCGCATCCTGATCGCCATGGCGGTTTCGTTTTTGCTTTGCCTGCTGTTCATCCCGCCGGTGGTGCAGGTTGCGAAGCTGAAGAGCATCGTGAAGCTGACCAATGAGCGTGCGTCGCATTCGGGTGCCATCCCCATCCTGGGCGGGGTTGCGATCCTGGCCTCCTTCCTGATCACCTCGCTGATCTCGATCAAGATGTACCTGTTTCCCGATCTGCAATATACCATCGTGGGACTGATCGTCATCTCGATGGTCGGGATCCGCGACGACATCCTGGAGATGAAGGCATGGATCAAGCTCCTGGGACAGATACTGGGTTCGCTGCTGGCCACCGACATGGGATGGATCCGCCTGACCAGCCTCCACGGCTTCCTCGGGATCTATGAAATTCACCACCAGGTTGCGGTCCTCTTATCCATCTTTGTCTTCATCGTGATCATCAACTCCTTCAACCTGATCGATGGCATTGACGGGCTGGCATCCGGGATCGGCATCCTGGTCTCGGCCACCTTCGGGATCTGGTTTTACATGGCAGGGGCCTATGAAATGGCCATCATCAGCTTTTCGCTGATCGGGGCGCTGATCGCCTATTTCTACTTCAATGTCTTCGGAAGAAAGCGGAAGATCTTCATGGGAGATACCGGGTCGCTTGTGATCGGCTATATTGTTGCCGTGATGGCGGTATGGTTCAACGAACTGAACCTGAACCCTGCCACACCGTATCTTGTACATGCTGCCCCGGCCGTTTCGATGGGGATCCTTGCCCTTCCCCTCTACGATACACTGCGTGTTTTCACCCTGCGGATCCTGAAGCGGAAATCACCCTTTGATCCGGACCGTTCCCACATTCACCATAAACTTCACGACCTCGGTCTGTCGCATCTCCAGACGACCCTGATCCTCCTTACCACCAACCTTTTCTTCATCATCCTGGCCTTTGTCCTCCAGCTTTACATTCAAAGCATTCCCCTCCTCATTCTCATTTTCCTTCTACTCTGTATTTTTCTGAGCACCGTTCCGTTTTACTTTTTGAAACCCAGAGAGGTCAAATAAACGACAGACCTCTTTTCAACAAGTAGGCAGTAAGCAGAAGGCAGTAGGCAGTAATTCATTGTTGATACCGATAAGAGCTCACTTCGTTCGCCGATGCTGGATTC
The DNA here is from genome assembly GCA_037131065.1 of bacterium. Classification (GTDB taxonomy): domain Bacteria; phylum Bacteroidota; class Bacteroidia; order Bacteroidales; family FEN-979; genus JBAXRT01. The sequence continues at coordinate 3,711 of JBAXRT010000059.1, forward strand.
TGGAACCTGAAACCCCATCACGACCATCTCGATCGTTTCGTCCGTCACGACCGTTGTGAACTTTAATCCGGAAAATTAATCGAATATCTATTGTTTACTGTACAAATATAGTCTAATTTTGCGTGTATGATAGACATAAAACGACACATAAAGATCCCCGGTACTTCATTCTTTCTTTTCGGACCAAGAGGTACGGGAAAATCTACTTTTGTTAAAAGCCTTATTAATAAAAACACTTTATATATCGACTTTCTAGATCCGGAGACCTTCAGAAATTATTCAGCATTCCCCGAAACCCTGATCAAAACAGTGGTCGCTTTAAATCCTGAACACGTCATTATTGATGAAGTTCAAAAAGTTCCACAAGTACTGGAGGTGGTTCATAAAATAATGGAGGAGCGGAAGATTCGTTTTATTCTGACGGGATCCGGCGCCCGTAAACTTAAAAAAACAGGCGCCGACCTTTTAGGGGGAAGAGCTGTGTATTGCAAAATGCACCCATTTACGGCAAGCGAACTCGGAAATTCATTTTTACTTGATAAAGCGCTAAAAACAGGCTTGATACCTGTTGTTGACCGAAGCGCTGACCCGTCAAAAACACTCTCTGCTTATGTTGATATTTATCTCCGTGAAGAGATCATGGCCGAAGGATTGGTCAGGAACCTCGGATCATTCGCGCGGTTTCTGGAAATCATCAGCTATTCTCATGGCGCTGTCCTGAATGTCAGTAACCTGGCAAGGGAATGCCAGATAAGCCGGGGCATTGTAACAGGCTATTTAGACATCCTTGAAGATCTTTTATTATCCTATAGCCTTAATGTTTTTGCACGAAGGGCAAAAAGAAAAACAGCATCACATCCCAAGTTTTACTTTTTCGATAACGGATTATACCGCCGCCTCAGGCAAAAAGGTCCGCTCGACATTGAGTCAGAAATTACTGGCCCGGCGCTTGAAGGACTTGTTGGTCAGCACATTAGGGCATACGCTGATTATATGTTACCGGATACCCGTTTGTTTTACTGGCGTTCATTGGCCGGAAATGAAGTTGATTTTGTTTTATATGGCGGAGAGACATTTGTTGCCATAGAAGTTAAAAACACAAAGGTGATCAGACCCATCGACTATAGCGGACTTCGTTCATTTGGCGATGACTATCCCGAAGCATCACATATCCTGTTATACAGGGGGAATGTCATGATGAAGCATAAGAATGTACTGGTAGTCCCCGTCAAGACCTTTATACAAAACCCTGGAGAATATCTGGGTTAAGGTTCACTCACTATAATATTTATTTTTTTCGGGTGTTCGTGATTGCTTCGCAATTCAGTTTCCACGACCGTCTCGATCGTTTCGACCGTCTCTTCCGTCACGACTATATTTCACCACAATAGTCACAATAGATCACAATAGTGGGCACAGTAGGATTGACAATGAAAGGGATGGTATGGCTGCATACTAGTGACTAGTGACGAGTGACGAGTGACGAGTGTGGTTATAAAAGACATAATTAATTATATTTGTGAATGGAAAATTCATTTCAAAAACACTCCATCACCGCTGAGGCTGCGAAGCTGATGATCGTGGCGGCGGAGAGAAAGGCGGCGGAGCTGGGAGTGCACATTGCAGTCACCATCGTGGATGAGAGCGGTGTGCTGAAGGCCTTTTCGCGGATGGACGGTGCGCCGCTCATCTCAGTTGATGCCTCAAGGAAAAAGGCCATCACCGCTGTCGGGTTCGGAATGCCGACGGGAAAGAGCTGGTTCGATTTCATTGAGAAGGACCCGATCCTCAGGGAGGGGGTGCATAATTTTTCGGATTTTATGCTGATGGGAGGCGGAATCCCGATCCTTCTTGATAAGAGGATCATCGGAGCGATCGGCGTGAGCGGCGGACATTATGAGACCGATCAGCAATGCGCCCAGGCTGCCCTTGATCATTTAATCAGTTAACCGATGCTTGATGCCAACGACCGCCTCGGCTTGCTGAACCGTCTTAACCGGTTCTCCTCGGCCTATACCACCATCCACACCCTCGGCGAACTTGCCATCGAGGTGGAGGCGGTGCTCGACGACATTATGGAGATCGAATTTTCCGGTCTCTACCTCTACGATTTCCAGGATCACCGGCTGAAACTCCTCTTTGCCAAAGGCTTCGATGAGAAGGAGGCAACCGAGGCCGAACGTACGGCCATGGAACGCCATCCCGGCTATGTGTTCAGGACAAAGACGATCCTGAACATCCCCGATACCGAAAATGACCCGGAGCAGCGGTCGATCTCCTCGGAGAGGAGTTTCATTGTAAGATCAAGGCTTTATGTTCCGGTGATGAACGGCTCGCAGTCGGTGGGAGCTTTCGGACTGGTGAGTTCCAAAAAGAACCATTTCACAGAGGAGTCACAGGCCATCCTCTCCTTCATCTGTAACATTGCCGGCGGGATCTATGGCAACATCCTCATGCAGGCGGAACTCCGGAAAACATCGCTGATCGCAAGGGAGACCGACAATGCCGTTATCATCACCGGCAAAGAGGGACTTACCGAATGGGTGAACCGGAGTTTCGAAAGGATGACAGGCTACACGCGGGCAGAAATTATCGGACTCAAACCGGGCAGCCTGCTGCAGGGAGCGGAGACCGACAGGGAGATTGTCGCCAGGATAGCGGCCGCCATTGCCCGGCATGAGCCGATCGAAACCGATGTGGTGAACTACCATAAAGACGGACACCCTTACTGGGTAAGGCTCCAGATCCAGCCGGTGTTCAACGAACACGGGGAGCTGACCAATTTCATCGCCATGCAGCGCGACATCACGGAGCAGAAAAAGGCACAGGAGGAGATGGAATCGGTCACCACGAGGCTGGCGACGCTGATAAAAAACATCCACGCCGGGATCCTTGCCGAAGACCAGCACCGGAAGATTGCCCTGGTCAATAAAACATTCTGCGACCTTTTCGGTATCCCGGTCGAGCCCGAACTCCTCATCGGGAGCGACTGCAGCGATTCAGCACAGCAAACCAAACACCTTTTCCGTGATCCGGAACAGTTCGTGGTTAAAATTGATAAGCTCCTCAAAGATAAAAAACCCGTGATCGATGAAGAGCTTGAACTGGCCGACGGAAGGGTTTTCGAACGGGATTACATCCCGATCTTTGCAAACGATAAATTTCTTGGAAATCTTTGGAGGTACGGCGATATAACTGAGAGGAAGGCTGCTGAAAAACAGATCATCACTCTCCAGAAATTTTATGAACAGGTGCTTCGCGACCTTCCGGGCCACATTGCCGTGTTCGACATTGATCTGAAGTATATCTACGTGAATCCGGCCGGTGTCAGGGATCCTGAAATAAGGAGATGGGTCATTGGTAAAAATGATGTAGAATTCTGCGAATATGCGGGTATCGACCCGGAGGTCGGAACCAGGCGACTGGAGATGCTTACCCGGGTTCTTAATGAAAAGATACAGATCAGCTTTGAGGAATCCTTCACCCGGAAGAGCGGCGAGAAGCTCCATTTTCACCGGTGGATCAGTCCTGTTCTCAGTGATGACGGGAAGGTCATCCAGTTGATCGGTTACGGGATCGATGTCACGGAGAGACGAAAGAACCTTGAAGAACTTATCGAAGCGAGAAGGGTGGCGGAAAATTCAACCCGTGCCAAGGACCTGTTCCTGGCGCAGATGAGCCATGAGATACGCACCCCGCTGAATGCAGTGATCGGCCTGGCAAAGCTCCTGAGGGAGACCTCCCTTACAAAACAGCAGGAGGAGCTTGTCGGCAATCTTCTGATCTCGGGTGAAAACCTGTCGGCCATCATCAGCGAGATCCTTGATTTTTCGAAGATCGAGGCAGGAAAGATCGAGCTGGAATCGGTACCTTTCAGCCTGCCCGAGATCATGAAACGGGTTTACAGCTTCCAGGAACATGCGGCTGAAAGCAAGATGATCACCCTCAGGACAAAGGTTGATGAGAGTATCCCCGGGGCCCTCATCGGTGATCCGGTGCGTCTTCAGCAGATCATGATCAACCTGGTAAGCAACGCCGTGAAGTTCACCCATAAAGGGGGCGTTGAGGCTGTTTGCGAGCTGAGTTCCGTTTCGGAGGGGAGAGCGGTGATCCTCTTTTCCGTCACCGATACCGGGATCGGGATCGGCAAGGAGAACCTGGAGAATATTTTTGAGCGGTTCCAGCAGGAGGATGCCAGCGTGACCCGTCTTTACGGGGGTACCGGTCTGGGACTGCCCATCAGCCGGCAGCTCGTGGAACTGATGGGCGGAGCGCTGAAGGTGGAGAGCGAAAAGGGAAAAGGAAGCAGGTTCAGCTTCACCGTCGAATTCGGGATCACTGATCAATCGCTGCTTGAGAAGGACCGGAACAAACCGCTGATCGATGCGGATATCCTTAAAAACAAAAAGATCCTTGTGGTTGAGGACAATGCATTCAACCAGTTCATTGTTAAAACATTCCTTGAAAAATGGGGAGCTACCGTTGATATTGCCGAAAATGGCCAGCTTGCCATCGCCCAGTTATGGCTCACAAATTATGACCTGGTCCTGATGGATATGCAGATGCCGGTGATGGACGGCCTCACCGCAACCAGGATCCTGAGAGAGGAGCTCAGGCGCGACATCCCTGTGATCGCGCTAACGGCAAATGTCACGAAGGAGGCCATCGACAGGGCCTTCGAGGTGGGGATGAATGAGTATATCTCCAAACCATTCGACGAGGATGATCTCTACCTGAAGGTGGTGACGGCAGTGGGCGGAAAGCCTGAATTTATCCGGAAAAAACCATTAAGCGGCGAGGGGCTGAAATCCTGAAGATCCTCCCGGGCCTAATGAAATCCGAACCGGTAGGCCCACAATCCAAGAATCTCCCGTGCTGCCCTTGAGCTGCTCTCCAGCGCCTCGGCATCGGGACAAAGCCGGTAAACCGAGAAGGGAATTCCGATGACTTCGAAATCGGCCGGGGCAGGGATGACCTTTAGTCCGGTTTTTGCAAAGAGCCAGCAGGCCCTTTGCATATGCAGGGCGGAGGTGACGAGAAGTATGGATTTTCCGCTGACCGGCTCCAGCATGGCAGCAACTTCCTTCATATTCTCTACCGTATTCCTGCTTCCCGCCCCGATCCTGATGGCAGATGCAGGCACCCCGAGGGTGATCATGAACTCTTTCATCGCCATGGCAGAGGGGCCGGTCCGCATGATCGGATCCGGGCCCCCGCTGAGGATGACTGTTTTCGACTTTTGTGCATGATAAAGCTGGGCGCCGAAAAGCTCCCTGTCGGATGCCTGGTTCAGGTCGATCGGGGGCAGCGATGACTTTGCGAATCCCCTCACCCCTCCGCCAAGGACCACAATGGCATCGGCCGCTGGGTAATCCTTCGCAGGGCGGTATGCGTATTTTGATTCAAGCTTCCCGCGGATAAAATCACTCCAGAGGGGGGTGCTCCATAGCCACAGCCATCCAAGTGAAAAAATCAACAAACCAATTACCAATTTCCTTTTTCCTCTGAACATAAAAATGGCGGCAGCGGTCAGCAGTATCATCGCAATCCCGAGTGGCATAAAAAACTGGGAGATCGTTTTATAAAGAAGGTAAAAAAGATCCGACATCTTCGTTGTGTTAAATGGCCGCCCGTCTTTTTTCCAGCTGTTCCGTCAGCATCGCAAAATAGCCGAGGAACTGCCTGACCAATTCAGCAAGGGGTTCATACTTTGAACCCTCCCTGGCATCGTCATTGATCTTTTTTATCAGCGATCGCATGGTATCGTTCGAGACAAGATCGATGGCCGACTTGATCTTGTGGGCGCTCCTGCCGATCGCCTCCACGTCGCGCTGGTCAAGGGCTGCGGACAATTCCTTCACATAGTCCGGGGTGACCTCGAGAAACTTGTCGATCATCATCTTCAGCATGCCGGGCGCATTCCCGACCATCTTCTCCAGCCGGGAGGTATCACACAAGGCGATCTCCTCTCTGACCCGGATCTCCTCTTCTTTCTCTTTTCCAATTTCCATTTTCTCTTCCCTGTCACCCACCACAGCATGGATCTTGTTCCTGAGATCATCCTCATCAAAAGGCTTTGAGATATATCCCTGCATACCCGCCTGGCGGCATCGTTCGATGATACCGAGTACGACGTTGGCGGTGATGGCAAGGATGGGAACCTCCAGTTTGAGCTCCTTCCGGATGATCGTCGCGGCGGTGATCCCGTCCATGACCGGCATCTGGATGTCCATAAGAACAAGATCGACGGTTTCGGTACGAAGCATGTCGATGGCCTGCTGACCGTTTTCCAGGATGATCGTGGTGGCGCCCCACTTTTCCAGGATAGCCTTTGCAATGAACTGGTTGAATTTATTGTCCTCGACCAGCAATACCCTGATCCCCTTCATCGAAAAGTTTTTGTCCGAACCCTTCACGTTCCCGGGAGTGTCAGGTTGCCGGGAGCCGGTTTCAAATTCAATCGTAAAGAAGAAGGTGCTGCCCTTCTCTTTTACACTTTCGACCGAGAGAACGCCCCCCATCAGCCCGACGAGCTGGCGGCTGATCGACAAACCAAGTCCTGTCCCCCCGAATGTCCGCGTAATGCTCTCATCCTCCTGCTTGAAACTTTCAAAGATCCGCTCCTGGTTTTCGGGACTGATGCCGATCCCCGTGTCACTGACCCTGAAGAGAATACTCTCCTTTCCCATGCCTTTCGCCCGGAGTTCACAGACCATCTCAACACTTCCCCTGAGGGTGAACTTGATGGCATTGCTTACCAGGTTGTTGAGGATCTGCTGCAGCCTGACCGCATCACCCCTGAAGAAATTTCCGATCCTTTCATCTACCGAAAAGCCGATCTTCAGTCCCTTTTCCTCCGCCCTGAACGCATTGGCGTCGTAAACCCTGCGGAATATTTCGTGAAGGTTAAAATCGTTGTGCGACATTTCGATCTGGCCGGATTCGATCTTTGAGAAATCGAGGATATCGTTGATGATCCCGAGGAGGTTCTCGGAGGAGCTCTTCATGTTGTCGAGCAGCCTCATCTGCGAATCCTCCACCTTTGAATCGCGCAGCATCCTCACCATTCCGATGATGGCATTGAGAGGGGTTCGGATCTCATGGCTCATCTGGGCAAGAAAAAGCTCCTTGGCCCTGGTCGATTGTTCCGCCTGTTGTCGTGCTGCAATGAGCGCTTCCAGTGTTTTCTTCCGGTGGGTGATGTCGTGGCTGATGCCGATGATGCCGCTCAACGCCCCCTTTTCATCATAAAAGGGGATCTTGTTCCCTTCGAACCACATCTCCTCCCCCGATTTCGTGATGACCCTTCCCTCCCTGTGAATCATCGGAATTCTTGTCTCAATAACCTGGTTATCCTCCAGCCGGGTCTCTGCGGCCACATCGGGAGGATAAAAAAACTCATCGGTTTTTCCGATCACCTCTCCGATCGATGAGGCATTCAGGAGTTCCGCCTCTGCCTTGTTCAGCAGAATTTTTCTTCCTTCAAGGTCCTTGACATAGATCGGATCAGGAATATTATCGATGATGGTCCGCAGGAGATGAAGTTCCTGTTTCAGTTCAAGACCAATTTCCTCAAAACCGGTTGATTCCATGTGTTAATATTTCATTTTTTATACCTTTACCATGACCGGATTTGTCGGATTCATTAAAAATGTTAACTTTGTACTATACCGGTCGGGTTCATCAAAAATAATGATTATCGTTTGATTATACCAAATTAGCCCATGTTTATTCTTTTGGTTGAGGATGATCACTTTTATGCCACCATGCTCCTTGAGCTGCTTCGCCAGAACGGCTATGGCAACGTAAAACATTTCGACAACGGTCTCGAGTGCCTGGTACAGGTCTATGAGGATAAGGTTCCTGATGTCGTAATTATGGATCACCAGCTCGGACTGGTGAGCGGTACCGAGGTCCTTCAGAAGATCAGGGCTTACAAACCCGGCCTGAAGGTGATCTTCATGTCGGGACAGAAGGATGTGAAGGTTGCGGTTCAATCGATCAAGCAGGGAGCCAGGGATTATATCAGGAAAGATGAGAAGGCTTTTGAAAAGCTGCTGAAGGTTCTGAAGGATATCGAAGCTGAAATGGAGGAAAAAGCCGGAAATAAGCCGGTCAGCAAATTTTTCTCCCGGATAAAGAGATTTCTGATGGATAACGACTGAAGATCATGCAAACTGTCTTCTTCTTCCGGAAAGCCAACGCCCCGTGGCACCACAGTATCGAGGAGCTCTTCGGGACCATCATTGCCGCGCTGCCCGGAAGCGTCACCCCGGTAAATTATGTCATGAAGAAGAACAGCACCGGCCTCCTGAACCGGGTCATCAATACTATTGATGCCGCCCGCCACCAGGGCGAGATCAACCATATCACCGGGGATGTTCATTACATCGCCCTCTTCATGAAAAAGAGGAAAACCCTCCTGACCATTCACGACCTGCGGATCCTGTCGGGCGGAGGCGTGCTGAAGAGAGCGGTCCTGAAGTTTTTCTGGTTCACCATGCCGGCTATGAGGGTGAGGTACATCACCGTGATCTCGGAATTTATCAAAAAAGAGCTAATGCAGAAAACAGGGATCGACGGTTCAAAGATCCTGGTGGTCCATGATTGTATCTCCGCAGACATCAGGCCAACAACAAAACCTTTCGATGCAGGTAACGTTGTGATCCTCCAGGTCGGTACCACTCCGAACAAGAACCTGGAGCGGGTGATCCCGGCCCTCGGGGGACTGAATATCACCCTGGTAATTATCGGAAAGCTTACGGAGGAGCATCTCGCCCTGTTGCAAAAGCACGGGATCACCTGGGAAAATAAGTTCAACATCCCATACCGAGAGGTTCTCGAACAATACCGCCGGGCCGACCTCATCCTGTTTGCCTCCCTTTACGAAGGATTCGGGTTGCCCATCCTCGAGGCCAATGCCATCGGCAGGCCGGTGATCACCGGGAACAACTCCTCCCTGCCGGAGGTGGCGGGGGATGGTGCCCTGGTGATCGATGCGGAGAGCACGGACGCCATCCGCCAGGCCGTAGAAAGACTGATGGGGGATGAGAGATTGAGGAAGATGCTGGTAGAGAAAGGGTTTGAAAATGTGAAGCGGTTCCTGCCGGGGAAGATCGGATCGGAATATGCAGCGATCTATGAACGGATGCTGAGTGATTAGATGAAGAAGATACTTTCATTCACCGATTATTACTGGCCCGGCTACAAAGCCGGCGGGACGATCCGTGCCTTCATGAACCAGGTGGAGTACCTGAAGCACGATTTTGAGTTCTTCATCGTGACCCGGAATACCGATTATACCGAAGAGACCCCCTATGGGGAGATCGGGGCCGACCAGTGGGTCTCGATTTCGGAGAGGGTCCATGTTTATTATGTCTCCGCCCCTGCCACGCGGATCTCCCTTTTTAACCGGCTGATCAGGGAACGTGATTACGACCTGGTCTATATTCACCTGCTCTTCGGGTTCTGGTACTCATTCCTTCCGCTGCTCCTGGCAAAATTCCACCACTGCAGGGAGATCATCATCGCCCCGCACGGGGTATTGGGCGCCGGCGCACTGGGACTTAAACCCATGAAAAAAAACCTCTTCCTCTCTTTTGCACGTATCACAGGACTATACAACGGCACGGTCTTTCATTCGGTCACACCCCATGAAACGGAAGATATCCGGAAGCATATAGGCAAAAAGACGACAATCGCCGAGGCCCGGGAACTGCCAAGAAAGGCATCGGATCCGCCAAAAAGAAACAGGAAAACGGCTGGTTGTCTGAACATGGTGACCGTTGCCCGGATCGCCCCGGAGAAGAACCAGCTTTTTGCCCTTGAGATCCTTGGGAATATCAGTGACCACGAGATCCGCTACGACCTCATCGGCCCGGTTTACGACGAGGTTTACTGGACCCGGTGCCAGGCATTGATCGGTGAACTGCCCCCCAATATCCGGGTGACCTACCGGGGAAGCATCAACAGCGAGCTGATCCCCTCTGAGTTGCAGTCGTACGATATCATGATACTCACCACCACGGGCGAGAATTTCGGACATACCATCCTTGAAAGTTTCATGGCCGGCACCCCGGTGATCATCAGCGACCGGACCCCCTGGAGAGATCTGGAAAGATCGGGTACAGGGAGAGACATTCCCCTCTCCGACCGGAACGGGTTCAGGGAGGCCATCGGATTCTTCGCCTCCCTCGGCGATGCGGAATTTGAAAAATATTCGGCGAAAGCCTTTACATTTGCCCGTAACTACATCACCAATCCGGAGATGCTTGCGGAGAATATCAACCTTTTTAACCGCCATGTATGAAAACAGACCTTTCCAGGTACGATAACAGCGACTATCTTCCGGGAGGGGGGCCCCTTAAACGGCTGTTGTGGTATTATGTGAATGTGCTCTTCTTCAAATCGAGGATGGGCCCGTCGAACAAGATAAAGGTTGCCCTCCTGCGGAAATTCGGAGCCTCGGTGGGCAAGGGGGTCCGGATCAAGCCCTCGGTGAACATCAAGTACCCGTGGCGGCTGAAGATCGGCGACTACACCTGGATCGGGGAGGATTCGTGGATCGACAACCTCGCCGATGTATCCATCGGCAGCAACTGCTGCATCTCGCAGGGAGCCATGCTGCTCTGCGGGAACCACAATTTTCGCAGGGAGACCTTCGACCTGATGATCGGTAAGATCACGCTGGAGGATGGCGTATGGGTGGGCACCCACAGCATCGTCTGCCCGGGGGTGACCTGTAAAAGCCATTCGGTTTTGTCGGTGAACTCGGTAGCAACCCGCGACATGGAGCCCTATACCATATACCAGGGAAACCCTGCCGTGAAGGTAAAAGAACGTATTTTCGAAAAGGAGTAATGAAAATATCCGTCATAACGATCACCTATAACAGCGAGAAGACGCTGCGCGACACCATCGAATCGGTGCTGGGGCAATCTTACCCTGATATCGAGTACATCGTGGTTGACGGGAAATCGAAGGACGGCACGTGTGATATTGTACGCTCCTACGGCGACCGGATCACGAAATTCGTCTCGGAAAAAGACAACGGATTATACGATGCCCTCAACAAGGGGATCGGGCTTGCCACCGGCGATGTGGTCGGTTTTCTTCACTCCGATGATATATATGCCTCCGCCGAGACGGTCAAACTGATCGCCGAGGCTTTCAACCGCTTCGGGGTGGATGCGGTTTACGGCGACCTGGTCTATGTTGACCAGCATGATACCGGGAAGATAATTCGTTTCTGGCGTTCGGGGAAGTTCCACCGTTCCCGTGCCCTGGCCGGGTGGATGCCGCCCCACCCGACCTTCTACGTGAAGCGGGAGGTGTACGAAAAATACGGCAGGTTCAACACGACGTTCAGGATCGCGGCCGATTATGAATCGATCCTCAGGTTCCTGGTGCGTTTCAGGATCTCGACCTTTTACATACCCCTTATCCTCGTGAGGATGCGCGTAGGCGGAGAGAGCAACAAGAGCATCCGGAACGTGATCAGGAAAAGCATGGAGGATATCCGTGCCATGCATACCAACGGACTCATTACGGTGGCAGCGCTCTTCAATAAGAATGCATCGAAGTTCAAGCAGTTCATGCCGCCGGAGTGGGTGAACCGGCAGATTTAACAATATACCAACAGGGATTATGATCAAAACGGACCTTTTCAGAGAGTTTTTCTCAACCCTGCATCCCTCCGAGTGGTGGATCTCCCTTGTTGCTTTTGCCATCGGATTTACCGTCTGCCTGGTCCTCATACCTCTCATCATCAGATTCTCGGTACGCCACAACCTGGTGGATAAGCCGAACGAGCGCAAGGTTCATAAGGTTCCCATCAGCCGGCTCGGCGGAGCAGGTATTGTGGCCGGTGTGCTGGTCACAGCCCCGCTCTGGTTTATCCAGGGGAACACACCTGTCCTTCTCCACCTGCTTGCTGGCATGCTCATCCTCATCGTGATCGGGGTGATCGACGACCTGCGCGAGCTCACGCCGAAGGTCAAATTCCTTGGCCAGGTCGTGGCAGCCCTCTTCCTGGCCCATGCCGGCCTGCTGATCGACAACCTCTTCGGGATCTTCGGGATCGGACAGCTGCCGGTTGCAGTCCAGTATATCATCACTGTTTTTATCGTGGCAGGGGTCATCAATGCGTTCAACCTGATCGACGGGATCGACGGGCTGGCAGGAGGACTTGCCCTGATCGACATGACCGGATTCTTTATCCTCTTCTTTGTTGCCGACAGCTTCAGCCTGGCGATCCTGGCCGCCTCGGTGGGGGGAGCCCTGCTTGGTTTCCTGAAGTATAATTATCACCCGGCAAGGATTTTCATGGGCGACACCGGCTCCATGATCCTCGGGTTCCTTCTGTCTGCCACAGGGCTTTCGGCCCTGGTCCTCAGCCGGGGAGCTGCCCCCTGCTTCAACTACAGCGAATCTGCCATCATCGTCTTCAGTATCTTTCTGCTGCCGGTTTACGATACGCTGAGGGTCTTTGCCGGCAGGGTCATCAACCGGAAATCTCCGTTCAGCCCGGATAAGACGCACATACACCATCTCCTGATGCAGACGGGCTTCAACCACCCGAGGTCGGCCAAAATCCTCTATTTTGCAAACATCGTACTGATCATCACCGGGTTCCTGCTGCGCGACAAGGGAATGATCCTGGTCGCCCCCCTCCTGCTGCTCGAGGTAGTCCTCATCTCTGAATTTCTTACACTCTATAAACTGGTCCGGGCCCTGTTCAAAGGAAAAAGCATGAAGAACAAAGCGCTCAGGATGCAGGTCGACAACCGGCTGATCATCGATAACCTGGAGGAGAATGATGGAAAAAAGTGACGCGCCGAAAATTTTCATAGTCGAGGACAATGAGATGTTCTCGGAGACCCTGCAGATCGCCCTTAAGCAGCTTGGCTATTCCGTTACGGCCTTCCGTTCGGGCGAAGAGATGATCTCCTACTGGGAGGAGGATCCCGGTATCATCCTACTCGACTATTTCATTGAAAGCGCCCAGGGGGTGGCGATGAACGGGAAAAAGATCCTCCGCTTCATCCGGAGGATCAACAAAAGCCTTCCGGTAATCATCCTTACCTCCAACAGCGATATCGGTGAGGCGACGGAGATGCTGAAGCTGGGAGCCATTGATTTCATCCTCAAGGATGACGAGCTGTTACCGAACCTGAAAAAGACGATCACCCAGGTGCTGGAGACGGTGAAGCTTCGCAGGGAGATGTCGGAAAACAAAGAACAGATAAAAAAATACAGGCTTCGT
>JBAXRT010000060.1:0-16639 GCA_037131065.1 bacterium
TTTATCGATCCTGTTTCCATCCAGGTCCACAATTTCAAATTCATAATCCTTCCAGGTGAATTTTTCACCTGGTTTTGGGATGCGCTTAAGAATACTTATGGCCAGCCCCGCCAGGGTGTTGAACTTGATCTTGTTCTTGTCAAATCCCTGGATGCTAAATTCATAGGCAAACTCATAAAATGGCAATTGCCCGTCGGCCAGCCAGGATCCGTCGTCTCTGAGTGTGATCTGTGGCTCATCAGCTCCTGGTTCGTTAAAGTCCCCGACCAGCGCTTCAAGAATGTCATTGAGCGTTACCATGCCAACAGTCGAACCATATTCATCGATGACGAGCCCGTAATGGATCTTGCTGTTCTTGAACAGTTCAAGAGTCTCATAGGCTGTGAGCGTTTCGAGAACGAACTGGGCAGGTTTGATGTGATCCCTGATGTTAAAATCGTCCTTGCAGATCTCTCCCAGAAACAAATCCTTTATGAAAACAACTCCAAGTACGTTGTCCAGGTCATCTGAACAAACAGGGTAAACTGAATGAAGCTCTTCCTGCATCTTTTTCTTCAGCACTGCGGCAGGATCGCTGATATCAAGCCAGGAGAGGTCAGAATGATGTGTCATCAGGTCCCCGATGATCCTGTCGCCGAGATGGAACACCCGCCCAACGATATCCTGCTCTATCTCCTGTACTTCACCATCTTCCGTCCCTTCCTGTATCATTGCCTTTATCTCCTCCTCCGTTACTTTAGAGTCGGCAGAGGGTTTAATCCCCATCAGACGAAACAGCAACTCGCTGGATTTTGATAACATCCAGGTAAAGGGATGGGTGATATGAGCCAGGGTCACAAGCGGTCTTACCATAACCTTGATAATCCTTTCCGGGTCGTTTAGTCCTGCCCGTTTGGGCACAAGCTCACCGAAAACCATCATAAAAAATGTAACGAGGATCACAACAATCAGGATGCCAATAGAATGGCTCAAAGAGGCCGATATCCCAATATGTATAAGTAGGTTTTCCATACCATCGGCTATGGCAGCCCCGCTGAAAACACCACTGAGAATACCGATCAGGGTGATGCCGATTTGAATGGCAGATAGGATCCTCGAAGGTGAATTGGCATGTAACAATGCAAGTTTTGCAGTTGAATCTCCGCGCCCGGCATCCAGATCCAGCTTTGTTTTCCTTGCCGAAACCAATGCGATTTCCGACATAGCCAATACCCCGTTAAGTATAATCAGTAAAAAAATAATAATGATTTCTGTGCCCATATCAAATAATTTAAGATCTGACAAAAATACTCAATTGCCACAAGTCCAGGTCTGAATTGAGATTTATTCGGCCCCCCGACGGCGTTTTTTATTAATTTTGTTATGACAGATTCCTTAAAATGAAATCCTTATTTTTTCTTCTTGCTTTGCTCTTTTTTTTTCCTTTAGGCTTCCTCTTTTCACAACGACCGGGGAGGTTCCCCGAAATAAATCCTGCCGGAAAGGGAATGGTCGATACTCGTATTGATAACATTGGGTACTGGAAAGAAATGGTGAAAATGGAATATGTCATTCCAACACCAAGGAATTCAGTCCCCAAAGGGAGATTTACCGGAAGCATCATTATGGCCCCCGGAATAACTCCCCAGAACTCCCCGGATATACCCGTCACCGACAGCCTTAACACCACACAAAGCGAAAATTCCATCTTTATTGAACCGGAGAACGAAGAGGGGGTTCTCTCTTCAAACAATTCCACCGATTGGATCGGTAACTATGCAGAAAACTCCTGGGGGGCAGATGCGCTATTTTCAGGAGATTATGGTCAATCGTGGGAAGGTGCGCTCCTGGGAACAGGACGGACCAATAACGGCGATCCCGCAGCGGCCATCTCTTTTAACGGTTGGAGATATATCGGAAGAATAAATTTTGAACGTGGTCAATCAATCGCCTACAGCAAAGACCAGGGTAAGAACTGGTCCAATGTGACAATTGCCTCTGTTCCCACTGATACATACGGGATTCTCGATAAAAACCATTTATGGGTGGATAATGCTGCTACAAGCCCATTCAGGGGTTTCCTGTATGCTGGCTGGACAAATTTCGTTACTGGATCGACTGATTCTGCCCAGATTCAGATTTCCCGTTCTTCAGATGGAGGCCTATCCTGGTCTACTCCTCTTGGGATAAGTTCAAATGTTCAGGCCGGTAATTTCAACCATGGTGTTAACATTCAGACTGGCCCAGATGGTGAAGTATATTCTGTCTGGAGCATTTATGATTCCTGGCCTTCGGATGAGCACGCACTCGGGTTTGCGAAGTCGGTTGACGGAGGAGGGGCCTTTGCTCCTGCCCAGAGGATCATTGACAACATCAAAGGAATTCGTTTATCGCTTACAGGCAAGCATATGCGGGTGAACTCATTTCCATCTATGGCTGTCGATCTTAGTTCCGGACCTGGCAGAGGCACGATCTATGTTGTTTGGACCAACATCGGTTTTCCCGGGGTCAATACTGGCAGCGATATGGATATATACCTGATTAAATCTACAGACCAGGGGCAGAGTTGGTCCTCGCCGGCAAAGGTTAACCAGGATCCGGCTGGTGCCGGCAAACAGCAATTTTTCCCATGGATAACATGCGATCCGGTGACAGGAGGAATTTGTGTTGTTTATTATGACGACCGGAATGTTTCATCTACGGAGTGTGAAACATTTGTCTCTTACTCTTACGATGGCGGGCTCTCCTGGGCCGATTTCAAGGTCAGTGATGTGTCATTCACACCAGTCCCGATACCTGGTCTGGCTTTTGATTATTTCGGGGATTATATCGGCATACAGTCCCAGAACATGAAAGTCTACCCTGCCTGGACTGATAACCGCGACGGCCGCGCCATGACCTATCTCTCCCCGTTTGACCTTGGCCCGAATCCCGGACAACCCTGGGTGGTGTATTACAGCAATGAACTTTCTCCCATTCCAAAAAAATCCAGACAGGATCTAAACTTTGGCGATTCACTTTTTCTGACAATTGGATTGAAAAACATCGGGGACCAGCCTGCAGAAAATTTAACGGCATATCTCTCTTCTCCGTCACCTTATATTAATTTGACGGACACTATTGCCATCTATGGATCCATGGACGCTTCCGAAATTAAAACCATACCCAATGGATTCTCTTTTAAAGCATCCGATACCATACCCGATGGAACCGGCGTCAGGTTTAATGTCCGTGTTATAGGATCCGATACGGCATGGTACAGCCATTTCTCCATTGAATCACATGCTCCGGGTCTGAATATTATGAGCATGCGGGTCC
The DNA here is from genome assembly GCA_037131065.1 of bacterium. Taxonomy (GTDB): domain Bacteria; phylum Bacteroidota; class Bacteroidia; order Bacteroidales; family FEN-979; genus JBAXRT01. Next base: position 3,298 of record JBAXRT010000060.1, read on the forward strand.
TCGACAACGTCGGGGGGAACGGGAACGGAAGGATTGATCCCGGGGAAATTGTAAGCCTCGTTGTTACTACCGCCAACACCGGTGATTTCATATGCAGTTCTGTTGGGCTTAAACTGTTTTCGGATTCTTTCTACCTGACCCTTCAGAATGATAGCATTTTTCTCGGCAATCTTGACCCAGGCCAGGAAAAGGAGGGTTCATTCACAATTACAGCCAGTCCTGATACACCCGTTTCAACCGGTATCGATCTCCTTGTAAAAGCCTCCTCCGGTAAGTACAGGCTATCAAAATATTTTTACAAGATCATAGGAATGATCCTTGAAGACTGGGAATCCGGGAATTTTTTTAAATTCCCCTGGCAACCAGGAGGATACCTTCCATGGACAACGACTACTAATAACCCTTGGGAGGGTGTCTACTGCTCAAGATCAGGGAAAATAAACTATTCGAAGAAATCAGATATGTCGATTGAATATGCCTCTGCTGCTGATGATACCATCTCGTTCTATCTCAAAACATCGTCTGAACCCGATTATGATTTCCTGCTATTTTACATCGATTCCGTATTCCATGGATCTTGGTCAGGAGAAACTCCCTGGACAAGGGTCGCTTTCCCGGTTTCAGCCGGTCATCACCAGTATAAATGGTCATACGAGAAAGATCTCAGCTATGATGTTGGGGAAGATTGCTCCTGGCTGGATTATATCGTGTTCCCTGTCCCGTCCATTCCCTTTGTCGATCCGGGACCCGATGATACAATCTGCTCTGGCGAAACATTCCCTTTGCATGCAACCGCCTCGGAATTCGATTCTGTGCAATGGCAGACTTCCGGGGATGGATCTTTTAGCCAACCCGATTCCCTTGATCCTGTCTATTCACCCGGCCCGGAAGATCAGCTCACAGACCAGGTAAGTCTGAATATCACCGCCTTCGGAAGATATGGAAATACAACAAGAACACTCCATCTAACCATCAAAGAATTCCCACAGGTAAGCATTATCACGTTTCCATCTGATACTCTTTGTGCAGGCCAGACCATGTACCTCTCTGTTGATACAACTGGCAATACATCCTATCACTGGACTCCAGGGAACTTCCTTGCTGCTGAAATCCTTATCGATACTGCCATCACCGGGGGAATTGGTTCGTTTCTTTTCAGGGTCGATGTCGTGAATATTTTCGGCTGCATGGATTCTGACTCAATCCTTGTGAATTTTAAAGATTGTACTGGTTTGCATGAACCTGAAGGAGTATTCACCACTGAGGTTTATCCTAATCCAAATCAGGGGACCTTTAGAGTGCAGATTAAAAGACCCGGTAATGACAAAATAAGCATTATGCTTCTTGACTCAAGGAGTGTTGTTTGTTATAAGGCCTCCTGTCTTGGTTTTCGGGATTCCTGGGAAAAGATTTTTGATTTTTCCTATCTCCCGGCGGGTATTTACTTCCTGTCGATTGATTACAATGAAGGGTCTGTAAAACAAAAGGTCGTTATCCTGAAATAAGAATACGCCAAAATGAAGGACCCCGACAGAAATGACCGAAGAAATGAAGGTTATCAGAAGTGTTGGTGTTCCATTCATTTATCTTGCTCAAATTGTGCTTTTGCTGAGTAAACGAATAATGCCCTCAGCTTATCCCAGAAATCACCTCCCAGGATAAAGAGACTGGCAAGGAAGATTACATCGGCACTGATGATGGTAATATAGTGGAATTTCATGGAAGTTGGCAGGAGATGTGGAGTATAGGAAATAATATAGTTGGGAATAAAGGGAAGAACAAACATGACCAGGCCAATGTTATATCGGATACGGCTCACATCACGGGACCTCGTGAACCTGTGATAAACATAATGCATCTTGTATTTTATCCACATATAGGTAGTTTTTCCCATGATGGCAATACTAGAAATCTTCATTAGTGGGGCGCTCACCCAGAAACATGTCAGAATGAATGCTTTCCAAAAATGGGAAACGGCAAATCCCTTAAGGACCAGCCCGATTGGGAGCATGAAAAAAGATGCAATGAAGAGGGTCATTCCTGCATAGAACCTGATACCCGGGTTTTCCGGTGGAGTAACCAAGGGTCTTGAGAATTCATTCATGGCTGACAAATGTTAATTTGACAGTACAAGATACAAAGTTTACAGGAAAAAAACCGCCACTCCTGAAACTGCCAACAGGGCTCCAATCACCTCCTTATAGGTGACCTTTTCTTTGTACAGGATTATGGATGGTGGAATGATCAGGACAGGCACAATAGCCATGATTGTGGCAGCAACCCCGGTATTGGCATGCTCTATGGCAATCAAGGAAAAGGATACGCCAAGAAATGGACCAAAAAAAGCTCCAAGGGATAGCTGCAGCATAGGCTTTTTAAAAGCCAGGGCCCTGAAGGCCTCTTTCCAGAAACCAAGAAAAGTGAATAATATCGAAAAACCTGCAATCCCGGCAATTACACGGATCTGTGTTGCAGCAAAAGTATTGTAGGCAACCGTTCCGGGATCGAGGCCCCCCATTCCGTATTTGCTTAAGACCAGCCCTGCCCCCTGACCCAATGCTCCTCCGAATGCCAGTAATATTCCCCACGCCGGGTAGGTAAATTTAACCTTTTGGAAGTTGCCGTCCATTTCATTATCAGGATGTCGTTTCAAAACTACCAGCGCAATCCCTGCAATGGTCAGTACCATCCCTATCCAGCTCCCTGGCGCCAGGGATTCCCCGAGAATCATCCATCCGATCAATGCCGTTATGGGAGGAGCAAGCGCCATAATTAGCATGGAGATTCTTGCTCCGATAAGCACGAAAGCCTGGAAAAGGCAGAGGTCTCCAAAAACAAAACCGATCAGGCCCGACAGGGAAAGATAGAACCATTCTTTCGCAGTTGCATCAACAGGAAGAAAAAGGCCACGGTAGAAATAAACAAAAACCGAGAGAAAGGCAAACCCGACAATAAGCCGGAGCAGATTAACGATCATGGATCCGATCTTTCTGCTTGCCGCCTCGAACGAGAGTGCGGTGACCGTCCAGAAAATGGCCGTCAGAAGAGCAGCAAAATGCCCGAAATGATCCTGGAAAAAATGTTCCATCCCGATTAATATCTTCCTGCGAGCCAGTCTTCCGGATTCTGTATCACTTTGCCACGCCATATCTCGAAGTGCAGTTCCGATTTCTGGTCCTCCGGATTGATATAAACCCTCCCGATCGTTTGCTTGGTGTTCACCTCCTGCCCGTCCCTCACCGCCACCTCCGACAGGTTCGAATAAACGGTCAGGTAGTCGCCATGCCGGAGGATGACGACTTTGTTCAGGTTGGGGAACGACATCACCCGACTGACTTTTCCGCTGAATACCGATTTAACGAAAGATCCCCTCTCGGTCATGATATCGACACCATTGTTCTTAACCTTAACATGCTCCAGGACAGGATGTGCGTGTTCACCGAAGGTGCTTGAAATAAATCCCCTGTCGCAAGGCCAGGGCAGCCTTCCCCTGTTTGCGGCAAATGAGTTGGAGAGTTCCTGTTCCTTTGGGGTCAGCTCCAGGGTGGTATGGGGAGCCGGTTTTGGTCCCGCCTTTGCCTTATCATCCTTAGTTTCCGATTTGTGTGTTCTCGCCTCCGATGCCCGGATCTCCTCTGAGATCAGTTTCTCAATTTCATTTTCAAGTTTCAGGGCCGCTTGCTGTTTGGTTTTTAAAGTAGAAAGTAACTTTTTTTCCTTTGTGCTCAGTTCTTTTACCGTCTTTGCTTTTTCAAGCTTTTCCCGGTCCAGTTTTTGTTTCTCCCGCTGCTGGCAATCAAAAAGTGCCAGTTTTTGGTTCTTAACATCCTCAAGCTCTTTGCGTTTGCTGTTTATTGCCGTTTGTGTAGAGAGGATCCTTTCGGCCTGCCTCCTTCTGAAAGAGGTATACTGCTGATAGTACTTCAAACGCCGGTAACCCTGGTTGAAATCCCTGGCCGAAAAAATGAACATCAGCTTGCTTTGACCATTCATCATCCTGTATGCATGATAGATCATACGTGCATAGTCCGATTTTAGCAACGTCAGCTCTTTCGACATCTGGTCAATCTGGAAATTCTCAACTGCAATGTCTGTTTGCAACTGGTTGAGTTCCCCGTTAATGGCATCGATCAGGGCCTCCCTGCTGCGAATCTGTTTGTTAAGGATTTGCAAGCGGTTTAAAGAGGTCTGCTTGCTTTTCTGCGTCTGTTCAAGTAGTTCATTCGTATATCTTATCTCATCCTCCAATTGTTTTTTTGTCTTCTGGAGTTTGATTTTCTCTGAGGAAGATTGGGCCTGGGATACTGGAAGAGACAGGATGAAGAAGCAAGAAATGAAACATATGGAGATAAACCTCCACCGGGATTTAGCGTTCGGCCGTCTTGAACAGTACCCTTCCACAATTATCGGATTTGCTTGTAACTTGAAGGTATCTTGAATGGAAACTGCAATGGAGTGTTGATTGATATTTTACTGAATTCAACAGCTACATGGATGTTGTTATCAGCCCTGATGTTGAACTCCATCTTCTTTGGAAACAATTGCCCCTGGATATCTTCGAATTCTAAATATGTTGCCTCAAGCTTGATATTCTCCCTTCTCAACTCCCTGACATCTGCAAAGGTGATTTTAAAGGTCTGCGAATCAAGCCAGATGTTCTGGATATAGACCTTCAGGTTTTCATTCGTGTTCCTGACAAATTTTTTCAGTTTTTGCCTTTCGGAGGTGGAGAGTTTGTATTCGCCGCGGTCGATGGATGCCCTGAACTTGGTATTTTCATACGACTGGAAATCATTCCCGATTAAAAAAGCCTGCAGGATATCATAATCAATGTTGGTATTCAGGAACCGGTTCAGGTATTCATAATCCCCGATAAAATAGGTATCATTGAGTTTGTTGATCATCTTGAGAGAATCCTGAGAGATCATGATCCTGACCGCCTCTATGCCCAGCATGGGAGTAAGCGTTATCCAGATAAGACTGTCTTTTCGAACCCTGATCTGGCCACTGAACGAAAAGGTTGTTCCGTTGTTCTCATATTCGGCTGAGAATTTGGCAGACAGCCAATTGAATTTTAATTCATGTTCCTTCAGTTTATTGAAAAGATAATCAGCACCCTCTTCTTTTAAGGGTGCTTTGATGGCTTTCCTAGATGGATTACATGCAATGAAAAAAGAGATCGCTCCGGTAAAAACCAAAAACACAATAAATGTCCGAAAACGAAAAACCATAATGTTACTTTTTTTGTTCTATCAACTTTTTCTCAGCTATCTTCTTGTCCAGTAGTTCCGAGGCCTCCCCTTTCTTTCTGGCCATTATCCAGAATTCCAGTGCCTGGGAAGTGTCTCCCAATTTAAAAAGAACATCCCCGTAGTGTTCCAGGACCTCTCCGCTGGCGCCTTCCTTGTCTTCGACCGCCTTCCCGATCCATTCACGCGCCTCCCTGTATTTCCCTAACTTGTACAAGACCCAACCGTAGGTATCCTGGAACGAAGAGTTGGCGGGATCGAGGTTTACGGCTTTTCTTGCCATCTCTTCTGCTTTGTCGAGCCCCTCTCCGTTGACTGAAAGATAGTAAGCATAATTATTCAGAACATAGGCGTTGGCAGAATTAATCTGCAGAGATTTTTCATATACCTTGTAAGCCTCCTTATCATTTTTCAATGCATGATAAGTATCTCCCATGTACATATAAAATTGGGCCAGAAGTTCATTATTGTCCCCTACCATCTTCATCCCTGTGTTCAGGTCAGACAGAGCATCCTCATATTTCTTTAGCTGGTAATTTCCGATCCCCGAAAAAAGGTAGGGAAGCGGTTGTTCGGGAAACAGTGAGATTGCTCTCTGACTGCTCAGCAATAGATGCTGAAATTCGCTAAGCTGAACATCCAGTCGCATAATTTCCTCGTAGATCACATATTTGGTGCTGTCAAGGGCCATAACCTTCAGAAAAGATTCCCTCGCATCTGAATATTTTTTATCCTGGAGAAGAAGATCCCCCATGATCGAATGGGATTTGGGATCGGACGGATGTATTTCAACAAGGATCTTTGACAATTCAAATGCCTGGTCTTTAAGATCCGTATAAAGCTGGTTGATCGAATAAAAAGAGAGAAGAATATTTACCTTCGTATCAATGTCTAGATTCGGGTTTGCAAATCCGAGTTTTAGCTCCTGGAATGCCTTCTCTTTGTTACCCGTCTTCCGGTAATAGTCGGCCAGGGACATATGGATATAGGCGTTATCAGGATCAATCTCTTCGACCTTTTTATAGACTTCGATTGCCTTGTCGGGTTTGTTATTGGCCATATAAAACTCCGCGAGTATCGAGTAATACTGGCTCTCGTCGGGGAATGCACTGATCAGCTTTTTGATTTCCGCTTCAGCTTTGGGAATATCGAGAAGGTATATATAAATTTTTTCTTTCTGGAGACTGATTTCCTCTGAAATTCCAGCCTTTTCCTCAATGATATTATAAATATCAATCGCTTCAGTGTATTTTCTAACCTGCAGATAAAGTGAGGCAAGCTGGTAAAGATAATCGAGATTATCCGGGACCTTTTTAATTGCCTTTTCCATGATCCCGATCGCTTCATCAAAATGTGAGGATGACCGGTAAAGCTCCGACAGGAACAACATGTACCAAATGTTGGCAGTATCAAGCTGCTGGGCTCTTCTGGCAAGGCCGAGTGCATCGGGAACGTTTTTACGGTCAATTTCCAGCCGGGCAAGCTCATAATATCCGACGGCATCCCCGGGGTACCGCTCAATGTAACGTCTGAACATAGTGGCGGCACCCTCAATGTTGCCTAACAAAGCCTCCTTTTTAGCCTCGATGAGCATCCCATTATTCCATGCATCACCTGCCTCTGTTTTATCGTTCTTTTTGTTGGATTTTTTTTTCAGATCCTGGGGCAGATCCTGGTTTATGCTTAATCCCGGATTATGAATATTTGTTGAACTCTGGGCATTGATAAGGAGTGGGGAAAGCAGAAGAGCGCAAAGTAAAAAACAAAAAATTATAATATCGGATCTCTTCATTTCAATTGAATTATTTTGCGGGCAAGACTTCAGGATTTTCCTGTATGGCCAAATCCACCGGCCCCTCTTTTAGTGGCATTCAGTTCATCAACCATAATCCAATCCGCTTTTTCATGCGATGAGATGATCATCTGGGCAATCCGCTCTCCATCATTTACAACATACTCCTCACCGGATAGGTTGATCAGAATAACTTTAATTTCACCGCGGTAATCTGCATCGATTGTGCCGGGAGTATTCAACACGGTAATACCCTTTTTAAAAGCCAGTCCGCTGCGGGGCCTGACCTGGGCCTCGTACCACAAGGGCAATTCAATAAAAAGACCGGTAGGGATCAAAGCCCTTTCAAGGGGTTTCAAACGAACCTCCGTTTCAAGGTTAGCACGCAGATCCATGCCAGCTGAAGCCGTGGTTTCATAGGCCGGAAGAGGATGCTTTGATTGATTTACTATGCGGATTGTCATCAACGTGAAGTGGTCGGCAAAGTTAATAAAAACTTGATTACGACCACTTGAGAAGGCGGGGTCTTTCGACGATCCAGACGGTTCCTATAAAAACCATGAGAAGAAGGAAGGAAAATCCTATGCTTAGAACAATATTCCCGGGTTGAACCCAGCGGCTCACGAAATACAGCAGGATTGTTAATCCCAGGTATCCGGCAAATTTTTTCAGGTTATACGGGATGGGATAATATTTCCGGCCTATCAGATAACCAAGAATCATCATGGTGGAATAACAGAGTAAGGTTGCCCATGCAGAACCCGTGTAACCGAAAATAAGGTGATCTGGTGATAAGGGAATCCAATAGATATTGAGACTCAGTGAAACGATGGCTCCGGTGATGGTGATTAGTGCTCCCCAAAGGGTTTTCCCTGTGAGTTTAAACCAGATCGAGAGATTGTAATAAATCCCAAGAAACAATTTTGCCATCATCAGTACGGGGATCACATTCCGCGCCGCCCTGAATTTAGGCCCAATGAACTGGATAAAGACATTATCCAGAAAGAGCATGGTAATCAGGAATATCAATGAAACAGCAATGATAAAATAATCCATGATCCGGGCATAGATCATTTTGGCATCTTTACTCTTCATCTGGGCAAAGAAAAAAGGCTCTGCGGCAAATCGGTATGCCTGTATGAAAAGAACCATAAGGATGGCAATTTTATAGCAGGCGCTGTAAATACCTACCTGTGCCTCGGCGGTATCCGGGGGAAGAAGGTAACGCAAAAGTACCCTGTCGAAAGTTTCATTGATGATCCCGGCCATCCCTGCCAGCAATAAGGGAAGGGCAAAAATGAGCATCCGTTTCCATAACTTCATATCCAGGATCCATTTCAATCCAACGATCTGTGGGATCAGAAGGATCATGGTGACCAGGCTGGCAATAAGGTTGGATATGAAGATATATTCCAGGTTCCAGCCGGGGATGTATATTAACCGGATAACACTGCTGAGCCATGTCCCGGCAAAATATTTGTCCATCACGGGCAATAACAGGAGAAAGAAGAGGTTCAGCAGAACAAAAATGAATATATTGACCGACTTTATAACGGCAAACAGGATCGGGCGGTTTTGGGCGCGAAGCCTCGCAAAGGGTATCGCGGTCAGGGCATCCAGGGCAAGGATCCAGGCAAACCAAACAATGAAATTGGGATATTGTGGATAATCCAGCCAGTTGGCAATGATCTGCGGAAACAGGTTGGTGAGAAGAAGAAACCCTACTGTAGTGAAAATGATGGAAATGAGACCGGTACTGTAAACTCGCGGTTTATCGCTTTCCGTTTCACTGAACCGGAAGAAAGCTGTTTCCATACCGTAGGTCAGGATAACCATCAGCAGAGCCACAATGGAATAGAAAAAATTCATAATGCCGTATTCCTGCTGAGTTAGAAGGCCATAAGTGTACAACGGAACAAGCAGATAATTCAGGAATCGTCCCAGGATGCTGGGAATACCATAAATGGCAGTCTGTCCTGCAAGCTTTCGGAAAGGATTCATTGAAACAAAGGTATTTAATTTTTATATCCCCGCATTCCTGAATTCATGCATTCCTGAATTACCTTAAATGCGTATTTTTGCCTCATGCCCAAAAATAAGTTTTACGTTGTCTGGAAGGGAAAAACACCCGGAATCTACGAAGGCTGGGACAAATGCAGAAAGCAGGTTGAGGGTTTCACCGGAGCCATGTACAAAGGATTTCCAACCATGGAACTGGCCGGAAGTGCGATAAACGACGATCCCCGTAAATACATCTCCAAAGAGCTGAATGCACCGAAAAAGATAAGGTGCTCCAATCCCCTGATCGGCGAACCTGAGCCCGATAGCATCTGTGTGGATGCTGCTTGCGCTGGGAACCCGGGGGTGCTGGAATACCGGGGTGTCGATACAAGGTCCGGTGCTGAACTTTTCCGTATGGGCCCTTTTCCTGAAGGGACAGTGAACCTTGGTGAATTCCTGGGAATTGTCCATGCCCTGGCTTACCTGAAACAACGCGGCTCATCCTGGCCGGTCTACTCCGACTCAAGGACCGCCATCGCCTGGGTGAGAAAGAAAAATATCCGGACCTCTCTCCAGCCTTCTGAAAAAAACAAAAAACTTTTTGAACTTGTCAACAGGGCATTGAAGTGGCTACAGGAAAACAGATGGGAGAACAAAATCCTTAAGTGGGAGACAGAATTCTGGGGAGAAATTCCTGCAGACTTCGGAAGGAAATAAACAGATTAAAGGATCGGGTAAAATGCATCCACAATGTGGTTGATCTGTTCACCGTCCAGCCCGATCAGGATGGCAATAACATCAAATCTTACCTCGTTGTCCAGCCGCTTGTACCTGATATAGGCATTGGCTGCGCGAACAAGTATTCGCTGTTTTTCGCGGGTTACATTGGATTCCGGTTCTGCAAAATAATTCGAGTGCCGGGTTTTTACCTCGACGACAACGATAAACTTCCCGTCCCGGGCAATGATATCAATTTCGTTTTTCCCGAATTTCCAGTTCTGTTCAATGATCTTGTATCCCTTTTTTGTAAGGTAATCAGCGGCAATTATTTCGCCCTCTTTCCCGAGATCAATATGCTCAGCCATTAAAAAACAATTTGAACCTGTTTGCCAACCGACAGTTTGATTTTCCGGCCAAAGATTAACGCAAGGTTCTTTTCGGTATGCCCGGCAGGAAAATGAAAACATAAAGGGTAACTATACTCCGCTACTGCATCCGAAATGATCTCTTCTGCTGTTTGGCCAAAGGGAATTTTATTGTCATTCATTTGGGTCATTCCCCCGATGATCAGCCCTGACAGTCCCGACAACTTTCCCGCACGCTTTAAATTCATCATCATTCGGTCAATGTGGTAAAGGTATTCATCGAGATCCTCAAGAAAAAGAATCTTTCCCTCCGTTTTAAGCTCCGAGACCGATCCCATCATATTGTAAATAATTGAGAGGTTTCCTCCCGTAAGGATGCCTTCGGCATATCCCTCCCTTGATAATTCTGTTCTCTCTGCTGAATAGATGATCTGAGATCCACAAAGTGCATTCACCATGCTCCTTACAGAATCATCAGGTATTTCAGACACAATGTTCTTGGGCATGGTTGCATGGATCGTCTCAACACCACAACAGGAATGGATATGGGAGTGAAAGACAGTGATATCGCTGTAACCAACGATCCACTTCGGATGACGAATAAACCTTGAAAAATCAAGGTTATCGATGATCCGCACTGCCCCGTATCCTCCCCGTGCACAGATGATGGCCCGGATTGAATCATCATCCAGCATCTGCTGAAAATCATTTTTACGGTGTTCATCGGGGCCTGCAAACTGGTTTTGCCTGCTGAAAACATGAGAGCCGAGAACAACCTCATAACCGAATTTCTGAAGCACCTTAATCGTGGGATGTACCTCCTCGAACGTGATGCTTCTCGAAGGAGATACGATACCCACCCTGTCGCCTTTTTTAAGGTAGGGAGGCCGGATCATTTGAGGTTGGTTTCTTTCTGTAAAATTAACACTTTTTAATTTTCTTATCTTTGCGCTTTGCTACTTATTCAGAATCCATCCGGATGAACCGATATAAACGCTATACTGTTACCTCTGCATTGCCATATGCAAACGGACCAATTCACATAGGTCACCTTGCCGGGGTTTATGTTCCGGCTGACATTTACGTTCGTTTTCTGCGTATGAATGACGAAGATGTCATTTTTATCGGGGGTTCCGATGAGCACGGTGTTCCGATCACCATAAAAGCACTCCAGCAGGGTGTCTCTCCTCAGGAGATTGTCGACCGGTATCATGGGATCATCAAAAAATCCTTCGAGGAGTTCGGGATTTCATTCGATATTTATTCCAGGACTTCCAATAGGGTTCACCACGAAACAGCTTCGGAGTTTTTTCGTAAGATGTATGATGCCGGTCAGTTCATTGAAAAGATTTCACAGCAATTTTACGACGAGCAGTCCAACCAGTTCCTTGCCGATCGCTATATCACCGGCACCTGTCCTCATTGCCATTACGACAAGGCTTATGGTGACCAATGTGAAAAATGCGGCACCTCACTCAATGCAACCGATCTGATCAATCCCAAATCGGTTCTCAGCGGGAATGAACCTGTTCTCCGGGAGACGAAACACTGGTTTCTTCCGCTTGATCAATATGAACCCTGGCTTCGTGAATGGATCCTGGATGGGCATAAGGACGACTGGAAGGCAAATGTTTACGGGCAGTGTAAATCATGGATCGAACAGGGGCTTCATCCCCGGGCCGTTACCCGTGACCTCGACTGGGGAGTCAGGGTGCCCGTTGAGGGTGCAGAGGGCAAAGTCCTCTATGTGTGGTTTGACGCACCCATCGGCTATATTTCGGCAACCAAAGAGTTGACACCTGATTGGGAAAAATACTGGAAGGATAAAGAGACCAAGCTGGTCCATTTTATCGGCAAGGACAATATCGTTTTTCATTGCATCATATTTCCTGCCATGCTCAAAGCTGAAGGGACTTATATCCTGCCCGACAATGTACCGGCCAATGAATTCCTGAACCTGGAGAATGATAAGATCTCTACCTCCCGAAACTGGGCGGTATGGCTTCATGAATACCTGAAGGACTTTCCCGGCAAGCAGGATGTTCTCCGGTATGTGCTTACCTCAAATGCACCGGAAACGAAAGACAACGATTTCACCTGGAAAGATTTTCAGGCTAAAAACAACAACGAACTGGTGGCCATCCTGGGGAATTTTATCAACCGGACGATGGTCCTCACTCATAAATACTTTGAGGGCATTGTCCCTCCTTTGGCCGCCCTGAATGATTATGACAAGAGTGTCCTTGAAGAGATGTCAAAAGTTCCCGGAAAAATATCGGCAAGCCTTCATAATTACCGTTTCCGGGAGGGGCTTACCGAACTGATGAATCTTGCCCGGCTGGGGAATAAATATCTTACCGACAATGAGCCATGGAAACTTTTTCCTTCAGATCCCTCACGGGTCGGGACTATCCTGAATATCTCGCTCCAGATTTGTGCTGAACTTTCCATCGTTGGTGAACCCTTTTTACCATTTTCAACCGCCAGGATCAGGAAGACGTTAAACCTCCCGCAGTTCAAATGGAAAGAGGCATCAAAACCAAACTGGCTGAAAGAGGGTCATAAACTGGCCCAACCGGAACTTCTTTTTGAAAAAATTGAAGATAAAGACATAGAAATGCAAGTACAACGACTTCTCGATACAAAGCTTGCCAATGAATCTGCCATGGAAACAGTTAGTCTGACCCCTGCAAGGCCCGTTATCCAATACGATGATTTTTCAAAACTGGATATCCGTACCGGTACAATCCTGGAGGCCGAAAAAGTGCCCAAGACAGATAAGCTCCTGAAATTAAAAATTGATACCGGACTTGATATACGAACCATTGTTTCAGGGATTGCCGAATATTTCAAACCCGAAGAGATCATCGGTAAACAGGTTTGTGTTCTCATTAATCTTGAGCCCAGGAAATTGAAAGGCATTGAGTCGCAGGGGATGATCCTCACCGCCCAGAACCCCGACGGAACTTTATTCCTTCTCACACCGGGCGAAGGAACCCTCAACGGCGCTGAGGTGAAGTAGGGGTTCTTTTGCAATATTTCGTTAATCTCCTTACCTTTGCACCTCGCTGACATAACACGTAAAACGAAAAAAATAAAAGGGTAAATAAAAAATTAATTCGTCACTCGTCATTCGTAATTCGTAAATAGAACAGGCCCTGTAGTTCAATGGATAGAACGGAAGTTTCCTAAACTTTAAATGCAGGTTCGATTCC
>JBAXRT010000061.1:0-16249 GCA_037131065.1 bacterium
GCCCCGACACCCAGCCATTGAAAACTATTCGATTTGATGCGGGTGTAGGACATGTAGTAGCCGTCGCGCCAGACCCCGAATTTGGGATAATCGGGAATCTCATCAAATTTGAACTCCCAGCGATACCAGGATCCGGTCGGATCGCTGGTTTGCGACACTGCTACCATCTGGTAGAAGGGAGCTTCAGGAAAAGAAGGGAAAGAGAACTGGCTGACAAGCCACCGGTCGGCGTTTTCATCGTAAAGTACGACACCATCACCATTGTTGAAGTTGTGCGGCATTCCGTCCCATATCGTACTCGTGTTCACAGGACCAAGAAGTTTCTGCCCCTGCCGGTCGAAAATGGCAAAGGAGAGATTCACGAGCTGGAAATAGTGAGAGGGACCTATATCCCCGTAAGTATCAGGCGGAACGACGTTGTTGACATTGTTCACACCCTCGAAATTCACCCGAGTGGTATCGCTTATAACCTTGCCCTGGTAATCCTGGATCATGTTGTCAGGCTTCCGGTTTTGTATTATTTGTTGCTTTTCAGGGCTCAGGTAGAAATTGCGGACAAACCCCTCTTTCCAGGAGAGATCTGCCTTTTCTGATTGCCGGAGGACCATATCACGCAGCGGGGGAGAAACATCAAAGTAGAGGGCCTTTGTGAGGATTGGCTGAGGGGATTCCTGTGAAAATAACAGAACCTGAGCCCAAAGCATCAAAACCGATGACATTATGGTCATCCTCATGTGAATGCCGGATTGATTTTGGAATTGTACCCGGTATAACAAAGTTAATGATTTTCAGATTAATTCATCCTTTTCATGCAATGTATATTTTAAAAATAGATAACTTTGATACAGAATCACTTCAATGAAAAGGTTTTTCCTTTCGGGGATCTTCCTGCTTTTTACCGGATTGCTCTTTGCCCAATGGAGGCAGACCGCAGGTCCTGAAGGTGGCAACATAACCAGTCTTGCCTGCCAGGGCGATACTTTTTTTGCAGCCGCTTCATCCTGCCTCTTCGTTTCCCACGATGGTGCAGCGACGTGGAGTCGCGCAGTGACAGGACTTCCGGCGACATCATTTCTTTCGGTTGTCCTTAGGGATTCACATGTCGTTGCAGGGACATACGGCTCCGGAGTATACAGGTCACTGGACGGGGGAACAGAATGGACAAAATGCAATAATGGACTGGCGAACCTGAACATCCGTTCACTTGCAATTCATGGAAACGATCTTTTTGCAGGGAGCGATGCCGGCCTCTTTGTCTCCTCCGACTTTGGTTCAACGTGGAATGAAGCCGGTGGTTTCAGTAACAGAAAAGTTTTTAGTCTTCTGGCTCTTGACATTGTAATTTACGCGGGAACAGAGGATGGCGGATTTTATCTTTCAGAGGATGGCGGATCGACCTGGACAGCCAGGAATGACGGATTGCCTGCAAGTGATATCCTCTCCATCGCCGGTGATGGCGCCGGACTCATTGCAGGGACAGCAGGAAAAGGGGTTTATTTGATGAACGGCAACACCTGGGTTCCTGTCACCAATGGTATTCCTTCATCGGCGATCGCCAGATCACTTACCTCCACATCCGCTGCTCTGTTCGCCGGAACTTACGGTGACGGGATCTTCCGCTCCTCTGATCACGGAAACTCATGGACCGCGGTCAATACGTATCTTCACAATCCCCTGGTCAATACTGTGACTGCATCCGGAGAAACGGTTTTCGCCGGAACTGACGGGGGAGGAGTTTATATTACGGAAAACAACGGGGAGACCTGGTACCCGACAAACAGGGGTATGGTTGGCACACAGGTATCAGCGATCCTCATCTCCGGCGTCAGGACCTTTGCAGGGACCGCGGGTGCCGGGATCAGCCTTTCGACCGACAACGGGTACAACTGGAGTACGGTAAACAATGGTCTTGAAAGCTTGTTCATCCCCGCCCTTGAATTTTTCGGGACAAATATTCTGGCTGCAACGAAGGGATCGGGGTTTTTCATCTCGGGAAATGACGGAAGTTCCTGGGTTGCCAGGAACTACGGACTTACGAACCCGTACCTCACCGCCCTGGTTGCTAAGGATTCAGTCATCTTTGCCGGCACCTGGGGGGGAGGGATTTTCAGGTCAGCCGATACGGGAAGAAACTGGTCCCCTGCCAGCCAGGAGTTGAGTGGGCTGCAGGTACGTTGCATGGAGGCTGACCAGGAGAGGATATACGCAGGTACATGGGGAGAGGGGATTTTTGCCTCCTCCGATCAGGGAACTTCCTGGAACCCCATAAATTCAGGACTTTCATCCCTGAGAATTAACTGCATTGTCCCTCATGCAACACTTCTTTTTACAGGGACTGCAGATGGCGTTTTCCGCTCTTCCGACGGTGGAAATCACTGGATCCCTGTCGGGGGCGAGGAGCTCCCGGTTTGTGAAGTAAATTCGCTGCTCTTCTATCAGGAGGCGGTTTTTGCGGGCACTGCAGAACATGGTATATTTCTTTCATACGATTATGGTGACCATTGGAAGCCTGTGAATGAAGGCCTGTCGGATTCAGTTGTAAATTTCCTGTCGCTAAACAATAAAAACCTTTTTGCCGGTTCCGGCTCCGGCGGTGTGTGGAGGGCTGCGCTGTCCGACATCTTCACTATCGTCCTCTCACCCGATTCTGTGCTTCTCGAACGGGAGGCCGGCAGCAGGGATACCCTTTTCATTCAAACTGCCGTTGACTGGAGTCTCGCAGGGCCGGTTCCGTCATGGCTCTCTGTCAGCAAAACCTACGGAACAGGCGATGATACTATTTTTTTTGAGGCACTCCAGGAAAACACGGGAGATCTTTCCCGCGAAACGGTACTATATTTATTTTCCGGGGTAGCAAACCCTGTGACCTTTAAAGTTGTCCAAAAGGGTAGAACAACTTCATCCGGTGAGATCTCAAATATAAAGATCATCATTTACCCTAATCCAACCTTTGAAAAGTTGTTGATTACAAGTGAACTGCCCATGGAACATATTCAAATATTCAGTATTACCGGGGAGATATTAAGACAAGCATGGGTGAACTCCGGCCAGGTGACCATCGATCTGTCGGAGGAGAAGCGAGGACTCTATTTTCTGGTGATATCCGGAAGGGATTGGTCGGCATGCAGGAAGATCATCGTTCAATGATATTTTCTTAAACATTATAGTTATGAAAACTTTTTACATCCATTTCTCGCTAGCCCTTGTCTTTCTCATTGCCCCGGCAAGGTCTGCATTCAGCCAGCACATGAAGGCGGTGAATGATACCATCAATCTGATCCCGGGTTATCCGAAAACTGTGAACCTTCTTGCCAACGATACCATCCCCCAGGGCGATTCGGTTTATATAACCGGAGGGACAACTGCCGGCGGCGGGGTCATCAAGGCCACCTGGCACCAGGGAGGATACTATACCTATTTAGCCGAGAACAGGGGGTTCGGGAATTTTATCCTGGGCCGATACAAGCTGAATAATGCGACAACCCATGACACCTCAACCGCCCAGTTGGTTTTCAGGATCTTTGATCACAGTTTATCCACGCTGGATGTTAACGATGTCAGCGCCCTCTTCAACTGTTCCGGAAACCATTTTTACGCACCTTTCGCTGAAAACCCGGGACCGCGTTTTATCGTTCCCAAGGGAAGCGGGAAAAGTTCCATCTTCAGCTCAGCATTCTGGATTGGCGGATTGGATGAAACCAACGTGCTCCATTCAGCTTTTGACAAGTACCGGCAAGGGCCCGGGGTTGGGAATGCGGGAAAGAGTCCCGATTTTTACGCAGGACCGGTGATGGATTCACTCAGTTATTCGGACGATCAGGACACAACCTGGAGTTATATCTGGAATATCAAAAGAAGTGATATTGAATACCACATGGCTCACTGGCAGGATGCCGGGTATGTCCCGATACTGGATATCAGGACCTGGCCAGGGAACGGGGATATTGAACTGGGGCAGGCATCGCAACTGGCGCCATATCATGATCAGAATAATGACGGAGTATATGATCCATTCGCAGGCGATTACCCGTGGATCCGTGGTGACCAGGCGCTGTTTTTTATCTTTAATGATGACCGGGGACCCCATAAGGAATCACTGGGTAATAAAATGAAGGTTGAAATCCATGGAATGGGTTATGCCTGGGATATTCCCGGTGATTCTGCATTCAGCAAAACCATATTTCTGAATTATAAGATATATAACCGTTCATCCTCCGTATATCATGACACCTACGCCGGAATTTTCACCGACATCGACCTGGGTTTTCCACAGGATGACTATCTGATATGTGATGTGGAACGTGGCAGCTATATCGGGTATAATGGCCCTCCAAAGGATGGCAATGGCGAGACATATGCTTATGGGGATCAACCGCCTGCCCAGGCCGTCACCCTGCTTGCCGGGCCCCTGATGCAACCAACAGGAGCCGACAGGCCAAAATTTGACAACGGCGGCGATCCCTTGTGCGACGAAAGCGTTAATGGCACCGGATTTGGCGACGGAATCCCTGATAACGAGCGGTTAGGAATGTCGACCTTCATGTTTCCGACATACTCCAATAGCGGTTTTCCATCATATTTGTCTCCATCTTACCACAATGAATATTACAACTATATGAAAGCAATCTGGCGGGACAGCACGCAGATGATATACGGAGGAAATGGGCATGAAGGGTTCGGAGGATATGGCCCTGCATGCAGGTTTTATTTTCCCGGAGAATCCGATACGCTGAACTGGGGTGTTGGATGCCAGATGCCGAACGGCCCTGTCAACTGGACTGAGACTACGGCGGGCAACAACCCGCATGACATTGCCGGAATAGGTTCATTCGGACCGGTGACATTCAACCCCGGAGAATTCCTGGAGATCGATGTTGCCTATACCTGGGCCAGGGATTATGATCCGAATGATACGACAAGATCCATCCGAAAACTGCGGAATATGATCGATATCATCAGGAATGGCTTTACCACGAACACACTTCCCGGGGGAGGATCGTTCCTGGGAATGAGTGAAAACACAAGTACACCGGACTTTAAGATTGAACTCTTTCCCAACCCGGCTTCAACCAGGGTGACCGTAGCTTTCGGTGAGATGCTGAAAACACATGCGGAAATTCAGTTGATCAGTTCCGCCGGCAAAATAATCCGGAGCTATTTCGCATCGGGAGGCTCACAGCAGGTTACCCTTGATCTTTCCGGCTGCCCGACGGGTTTATATCTTTTGATGGTCAGGAACGAAGGGATTATCGCAACCAGGAAACTTTCGGTGATAAAGTAACCGCAGTCTAACGCTCTTTAGGTTTTATCATGTTTTCCGGTGCAAGGATCCGGTCGAGTTCCTCTTTGGAGAGAAGTTTGTGTTTCAGAACAAGATCATAAACACTCCCGTCTGTCTCCTGGGCCTCTTTGGCGATCATGGTACTGTTTTCGTAACCGATGTATGGATTCAGGGCGGTGACCAGCCCGATGCTGCGTTCAACCATCCGACGGCAATGTTCGGCATTGGCGGTGATCCCGTCGATGCATCGCGACCGAAGGGTATCCATCCCGTTCTTCAGCATCTCGATCGATTCGAAGAGGCTCTGGACAATCACCGGTTCCATCACATTCAGCTCCAGCTGGCCGGCCTCGGCGGCAAAACTCACGGTCAGATCGTTTCCGATCACCTTGAATGCTACCTGGTTGACCACCTCCGGAATCACGGGATTCACCTTGCCCGGCATGATGGTGGAACCGGGCTGCATCGGAGGCAGGTTGATCTCATGGATCCCGGCCCGCGGACCTGAAGAGAGGAGCCGGAGGTCGTTGCACATCTTCGAAAGCTTGATGGCCAAGCGTTTTACGGCTGAGGAGTACATTACGTAAGCCCCTGAGTCCTGGGTTGCCTCCACCAGGTTGGGAGCAAGGAAAATGCTGAGCCCGGTGATCTCCCTCAGGTATTGCACTACCTTGTCACTGTAACCGGGTTCGGCATTAAGACCTGTGCCGATGGCAGTCCCTCCCATATTGACCTCGAGGAAGAGTCCGGCATTCTGGTTCAGCCTCTCAACCTCCTCCCCGAGGGTGGTGGCAAAGGCCCCGAAGGTCTGTCCCAGGGTCATCGGTACGGCATCCTGGAGCTGGGTTCGGCCCATCTTTAGAATGGCGACGAATTCCTTCTCCTTCTTCTGGATCGATTCGATCAGCTCTTTCAACACCTCCACCAGCTTTTCATTGCTTTTCACCAGGGCAATGCGGATAGCGGTGGGATAGACATCATTGGTCGACTGGGAAAGGTTAACATGGTTGTTGGGATGGCAGTACTGGTACTCGCCTTTCTCATATCCCATGATCTCCAGCGCCCGGTTGGCGATCACCTCGTTGGCATTCATGTTGGTGGAAGTTCCTGCGCCACCCTGGATCATATCCACGACGAAATGGTTCAGGTAATGCTTGTTGATGACCTCTTCACAGGCCTGGACAATGGCATTGGTAAGGGGCTCCGGCAAAAGGCCGAGTTCATGGTTTGTTTTCGCGGCGGCCATTTTGACCATGGCCAGCGCCTCCACGAAAACAGGATAAAAATTAAGCCGGATGCCGCTGATGTTAAAATTTTCCAGTGCACGCAGGGTCTGGATCCCGTAATAGTAGTCGTATGGCACCTCCCGCGTTCCGAGCAGATCATGTTCGGGGCGCGTACGTCCCGATTCATACTGGGCAGTGTCGAAGGTGTGTTTGTTGTTGGCGAAGCGCAACCGGCGGGAGATCACGCGTGTGATATTCGACATCACCTTAACGGTGATGGCGCCATGCTGGCTGAAAAAGGGTACTCCCAGACAAACAACATTGGCTGGAACGACTGCCCTGGCTGAAGTTGAATGAGGGTAATCGTCCATCAGCGAACCCTCTCCAAGGAAATCAAACCTGTTGAAGATGGTCAGGGTCTGTTCCTTTCCAAACGGGGTCTTCTTATACAACTCCACTTTACCCCCAACGATGATATAAATTTCCCGGCGGGGATCATTCTCATGAAAAAGCTCCGTCCCGGCCTCGTAAGGTCTGACCTCCGCCTCCTGTGAAATGAGTGTGATCTCGTTGTCGTTCAGTCCTTTGAAAAGGTCAACATGTTTGAGAAATTGTTTCAGTTCCTGGCCATTCATAATGGATAATTTTTCGGAGTTGCAATTTACGATAATTGTTCCAGAGCACGGACTGGTAGCATCAAAGACGGACCATCTTCATCACACGGCTTCCTCTTTCGCTGCTTACCTCGAGAAGGAATATCCCCGGGGGAAAGTCGGAGAGGTCGACCTGTACGATCGTTTTTCCGGATGAAACCGGATGTGAGAACCTGACCAGTTTTTTACCCGACAGATCTGATACCGAGAGGCGGACCCGTCCGGATGATCCGGCCCGGATTTCAACTATGAAATGACCATCTGCGGAGGGATTTGGCATCACGGCCACATCGGGGACAGGCACCGGTTCACCGATCCCATTTGAGGGTTCCAGGATGAAATTTCCGGGAGATGAAAAGGAGAGGTAATTCAGTTTTTTTGGCTGATCATAGGTGATTTGGGAAATACCGCCCTGGACCACACGAAGGGGAATATTGCTGAAGAGAGCCACAATCCCTGTATCGGAGACATACCCGGCATACCTTGTGTCATTTATCTTCTCAAAGGCAACATTCATCGCTTTGCTGCATGAGATGAATGTCTGGTTGCCATAGGTCAGTGAATCGCCATTTTCGATGAAGGCTGTTTCAATTTCATTCCCAGGGCCAAGGGAAAAAATGTTGACCTTTCCATTCCCGGCCGTGATCTCAGGGAGTCCGGAGTAGGAAACCGGGATCTCGATCCAGTTTTGTTCCTGCTGGCAGAAGATCACATCAGCGTAATCAAAGCCGGTGACCCACGTCCATACATGTTTTAGCCCAATGGATCCGTTGATGGAGGGAGTTTCGTTTTTCTCAGGGAAGAGCGTTGTTACGAAGAAGGCACTATCCATCGGTTCGGCGTTGGACACCATCAACTTTGTATAACGACGGTATGTTCCGTAACCGGTGGCCATGGAGTCGGTCTTCGTGTATAGGGAGTCGTTCCCTCCGGAGATCAGCATCTTCGCATGAAGTGTGACAGAATCCCGCTTCCATGTTGCGGAGTGCCCACCGAACAGGGGTACAAATTGTCCCTCGGGATCTGTTGGCGATGCCCCTTCGAGTCCGTTTCCGTGAAGCTGGAAAGTATAAGTGTTGGCCTGGGTGGAGGAGATGAAATCGGTAATAAAAAAATATTTTTTTCGCACAAAAAGGACCTTTCGCGTCATTTGTGCCCCGTAATAGCTGGTGGCCACCTCACCATAGTCAAGGAAGGGCGTTGTAAAGTAGTTTTGGATGTAAGCAGTATTGGTGGTCGTGTTCACGAACTCTCCGATCGGCGGGTTTGGTCCGTTCCCGTTGACAAGGATGAGGCTGTGATTTTCAGGTTTATTTACATACTCACTCTGCGTCGCGCCAGGATATCCGGGGTCGAGTGCAAGGAGCTGACCATGGGCAAAGAGGGAGAAGCTTCCTGCATCCCCCTGGTGGTGCGATTTGGCACCGGAAAGGGCGATCCCATGCTTCCCGATAAGATGCATATAAATAGCAGTCGTATCCCACGAAGAGCGGAACACGAGACTTCCGGCGGCAGGCAGAGGCTGGAAAAGCGAGTCGGTAAAATTTCCGTGTGGAACATTTCCGGCTATGTACTGGGTGCGGATAAAGGGATCATCCGGGGTAACAAGGGGATTGGGGATATTAAATTCAGACTTTCCGGAAAGCGCTGTAATGGTGGTTCCGAATCCGACCGGGCTGTCATGGATGGCAGGCAGGCTCCCGTTTGGCATCCTGATCCTGTTCATCCACTCGTAAATCCTGTCGTAACGCGGATCAATCCAGGGATTTCTTACCTGCCTGATCACTCCTCCGAAGGTCACAGGGTACTCACCGTCGGGAAGAAAATTACCCATGGCCCGGATAAATGGAAAGGCATTCTGAAAGGCATAGCTGAAGTAACCCGGACCCTCGGCATAACCGGCGATGGTATCGGGTTCGGAAACGCGGGGATAGATCCCGTTCTCAACCCACAGGGTATTGTCGAGATTCCATAAACCTGCATTGATCCAGTTCAGCGGCTGCTTTTCGGGATCGGGATCACCGGAATCATTGAAGAGGATGGCAGCGAGTCCCAGCGCGGAAGCGGTCATGATGCTGTGGTTGTTAAACTGGAATGTAAAGAACCGGAGGTGGAAGATCAGGACCTGGTAAACATCCATTGCCCGGTGGTAAAGATTGGCGGTGAACCGGGTCACCGAATCCTTTGCTTTTTGAAGGCTTTCGTCGGTATAACCCGCCCCCCTGAGCAGGTCCCAGGCCACAAGGTAATTGATCAGTTCTTTCGACCGCATCTGCCACTCCTGGTAAAAGACCCAGCCCTGCTGGTATCCTACCGAAGGGTTCAGGTTCTCAAGGAGCCACCTGGATTTTCCGGCCAGCGAATCCCTTTCTGAGGGGGTCATCGGAACGATATTGCCATTATCATATTTCCTGTCCATCAGCACCGCGAACGCTGCCTCCCGTGCGATCAGCGACCGGGAAAAACGATCCCCGTCAGTTGAATCACCGGCCGGAACCGGGTTGCCCGCACTTAGCCATATCGACCGGTACAAAGCAAGGATCTCAGGGTCCGAAAGGGTTTCACGGATCACGGGAACCGAGACACTGTCGAGCAGGATCCTCGGGTAGCTGGGATCAGCCCCGGGAGGATCCCAGCTACCCTGCGCTGAGACCGTAGCAGCGAAAAGGAAGGCATAAGCAACGGCAACCAGATAATTCCTGCATTCCCGCCACGCCAGGGCGTGGTCTCCGCTCCGCTCCGCTATTACCTGCATTGCTCTTAAAGGTCCATATTGTACTGAATCACCATCTCCATCGTATCGATGTTGAGCGCCACCATGTTTCCGAATCCCTCCTTGCCTGAGATATAGGGTCCGTTGTCGATGTCGATGAATTTATAAAACCGGTTCCTGACTGCCAGTGTGATCAGTTCCATGTTCACAGGGACGTGGCCGTGGATGATCCGGCGGTTCCCGATCTTCTCGGGTTTGATCTCGTAGTCGCGAAGCCACAGCATGGCCCGCTTATCTTCGAAGGGATCCTCATTCTTGAAATTCAGCCCTGCATGAACCAGGACAAACTCTTCCAGTGTGACATAGTAGGGGAGCTCCCTCATCCAGTCGATGTATTCGGCGGGGATCTCCCTGATGTGACTCACGCCAAAGCTTTCCAGGGTCAGTTTTCCCCCGATGGCCATCCACGATTTATGCTTTCGGTTACCAAAGTTATGCCACCAGACGTTTTTCGATTTTTTCTCGGCGTCGTAAAGCTCCACCATAAAATCCTCATGATTTCCCTTGAGGGCAGTAACGTTGAACTCGTCCTTCTGGAGGGAACTTATATAATCGATCACTCCTTTGGAATCGGGTCCGCGATCGACATAATCGCCCAGCAGATAGAGCTCATCATAGCGCGCAGGCCTGATCAGGTCGGTAACGAGCGACCGGAGGGTTTTCACGCAGCCGTGAACATCGGGGATGACCCAGCGTTTCCGCATAGTGGATAGATTTGATCTATTTTTTCTTTCCCTGGTTTGCCACCTCTTCCATCAGCTTTTTGATCACTTCCGGGTCACCCAGGAAATAATCCTTCTGTAGTTTCATGGCCTCATCGAACTCAAAAACATAGGGTATCCCGGTCGGCAGGTTGAGACCGATGATGTCGTTGTCGGAGATGTTTTTCAGATATTTTACAATACCACGGAGGCTGTTCCCGTGGGCGGCAACGATCACCTCTTTATGCTCCTTCAGTTTCGGTTCCATCTCACTCTGCCAGTAGGGTACGATCCTGTTAACCGTGTCTTTCAGGGCCTCCGTGGCAGGCACATCCGAAGGATCAAGGTCGCGGTAGCGGGGATCAAACCTGGGATGGCGGGGATCGTCGCTGTCGAGGGCCGGGGGGCGAACATCATAGCTTCTCCTCCAGATCAGGACTTGTTCATCGCCGTATTTTTCGGCCATCTCAAGCTTATTTAGTCCCTGAAGAACGCCGTAGTGCTTTTCATTCAGGCGCCAGGTCTTGTAAACAGGGATCCACAGGAGATCCATCTGCTCCTGGATGAGCCACAGGGTGCGGATGGCCCTGGTGAGGTATGATGTATAGGCGATCTTGAAATTAAATCCTTCTTCTTTCAGCACTTTACCAGCGTCAACCGCTTCGCGGATCCCTCGTTCCGACAATTCCACGTCGGTCCAGCCGGTAAAACGGTTCTCTTTGTTCCAGGTACTTTCACCGTGCCTGATCAAAACGAGTCTGTACATAGTTGTGGTGTTTGAGTATGAACCGCAAATGTACTAAAATGTCTCTATTTTTCCTACCTTTGCCCTTGTTCAACCTGATCATTCATGAAGATTTATCATCGCTTTAATAACATCCTTGGCTGGGTGGTTTTTGTCATTGCCTCCACCGTCTACATCCTGACCTCCGAACCAACCATGAGTTTCTGGGACTGCGGGGAGTATATCACGACGGCTTTTAAACTCGAAGTCGGTCACCCGCCGGGGGCTCCTCTGTTTCAGCTGCTGGGCCGTTTCTTCACGCTTTTTGCTTTCGGCGAGGTTACCCTTGTCGCCCGCATGGTCAATACCATGTCGGCCCTTGCCAGCGGCTTCACTATACTCTTCCTCTTCTGGACCATCACCCTCATTGGGAAGAAGATCGTACTGCAGTCCGGCGAGATGACACGTGAAAAGATTTACACCATCCTGGGAGCCGGCCTTGTCGGATCGCTCGCCTATACTTTTACCGATTCCTTCTGGTTCTCCGCCGTTGAAGGCGAAGTATATGCGCTCTCCTCCTTTTTTACTGCCATCGTGGTTTGGGCTATTTTCAAATGGGAGGAGCATGCCGGTGAACCACATGCCTACCGTTGGCTGATCCTGATCTTCTTCCTGGTAGGTCTTTCTATCGGTGTTCACCTGCTGAACCTTCTGGCACTGCCAGCCCTTACATTTGTTTACTATTTCAAAAAATATCCAAATCCAAACTGGAAGGGTTTCCTGGTGACTGGAGTTGCCTCTTTTATCGTTCTTGCTCTTGTGATGTACATCATTATACCGTGGATCCTGAAACTAGCCGGTCTCTTTGAACTCTTCTTCATCAATACGGTCGGATTGCCCTTCAATTCGGGTACGATCATCTATTTCCTGCTGCTTATCGGTCTCATCATCTGGGGACTTATCTATTCCCACCGGAAGATCAAACCGGTGATGAATGCCATCATCCTTGCCTTTACTTTCATTGTTATCGGTTACTCCTCTTTCCTGATGCTTGTGATCAGGAGCAATGCCAACACACCGATTGACGAGAACAATCCCGAGAACGCCATGTACCTGCTTGCTTACCTCAACAGGGAGCAATACGGTGACTGGCCGATTCTGACAGGCCAGTACTACGACGCGCCGGTGATCGACCGCAAGGATGGAAACCCCGTCTATACCAAGGACCCTGCAAAGGGGAAATATGTCATCACCGACAAAAGGGAAAAGACAATCCCGGTCTATGACCCCAGGTTTACAACACTCTTTCCGCGAATGTGGTCGGGCAGCGATGAGGAACATGCCAGGGAGTACGAACGTTGGGGAAAGGTAAAGGGGAAGCCTGTAACGGTGCAATATGGCGACCGTTCCGAAACACGCAAGGTACCTACGTTTAGCGAGAATATCCGCTATTTCTGGAATTACCAGTTTAACCATATGTACTGGCGCTACTTCATGTGGAATTTTGCCGGGAGACAGAATGATGTCCAGGGATTTGGCAACAAGGTGAACGGCAACTGGAAGAGCGGCATCGGTTTTATCGACAAGGCCCGGCTCGGTGATCAGAACATCCCGGAACACCGCAGAAGCAAGGCCGATAACAGTTTTTATTTTCTTCCTCTTATCCTGGGTTTAGTGGGATTATTTTATACGCTTAAGAGGGATAAGAAGAGCGCCTTTGTCATCTTTCTCCTCTTTTTCATGACCGGTATTGCAATTGTCCTTTACATCAACCAGTACGCTCCGCAGCCCCGTGAGAGGGATTACTCTTTCGCCGGATCCTTCTATGCCTTTGCCATCTGGATCGGACTGGGAGTGATTCAGGTCGCCGACTGGCTGAAAAAGTGGATCAGCCCTGTGATCGCTGCTGTGATCGCGACCGCTGCCTGCCTCGTGCTTGTTCCGGGTATCATGGCCCAGCAGGGTTGGGATGATCACGACCGATCGGGAAGGTATACAGCCCTTGCGATTGCGGAAAATTACCTGAACTCCTGCGCTCCCAATGCAATACTTTTCACCAACGGCGATAACGACACATTCCCTCTATGGTATGCCCAGGAGGTGGAGGGGATCCGGACCGATGTCCGGGTTGTGAACCTCAGCCTGGCGAATACCGACTGGTACATCGATCAGATGAAGCGAAAAGCTTACGACGGAGAGCCGGTACCCTTTTCCCTCACGAGGGATAAGTACCAGCAGGGCAACCACGATGTAACCTATCTTCTTGAAGAGGAGAGCCTGAAGGACCAGTATGTCGATCTCAGGACCCTTTTCAATATCCTCAACAAGGATGATTCAAGGCTGAAGATGAATACCGCACAGATGGGAACCATTGATTATTTCCCGGTCAAAAAATTCATGGTGACCTACGACTCGGCTGAAGTTGCAGGAAATGGGTATGTTCCTGTAAAGTACCTTTCGCGGCTCGACATGATCCGCTGGGAAGTAAAACGGGAGTACCTCGAGAAGAATGACCTGATGATCCTCGACCTGCTGGCCTCGAACGACTGGAAACGGCCGGTCTATTTTGTCATGACCACTACCCCTGATACCTATATCGGACTAGAACCTTGGTTCCATCTTGAAGGACTTGCTTACCGTCTCCTGCCGGTTAAAGCGAGGACTTCCGACGGGCAGATGGGCGAAGTAAATATCGATGCCATGTATGATAACCTGATGAACAAGTTCAAATTGGGGAATATCAACTCACCCGGGGTCTATGTTGACGGCAGCAATGCGCGTTTCATCATGAATCTCAGGACCATCTACGGAAGACTGATAACAGCCCTTATCAGGGAAAATAAGTTTGACTCCGCCAGAAGAGTGATGGACCGCTCGCTCGAAATGATGCCGGATGAAGCAGGCAGGTTTGACTTCTTTATCCTTCCGGTGATTGAAGGCTATTACAAGACAGGGGATACGGAGAAGGCCAACCGGATTGCTGAGAAGCTGTACAAATACGCTTCAGAAGAGCTTGCATGGTTCTTTACCCTGCCGGACAGGGATCTGAAAGACATTGATATTGAACTGCAGCAGTCGATCTATACCATGCAGCGGCTCTCGGTCATCACAAAAGAGGCAAAACAGGAGAAACTGGCCCAGGCGAGCGACGAGATGCTTAAGAAGTATTACGACCTCTACATCGAAAAAGTTTACCAGCGCTGAGCATGAGACAGGTGAGCATGCCATACCCGGTCAGGATGTTCAGTCCAAGGTTCTGGATCTGCGAAATGGCTGTTACGGAAAAGGTCATTTACCTGACCTTCGACGACGGACCGATTCCTGAGGCGACGCCGGAGATCCTCGCCATCCTCAGGAGCAGGAATGCAAAAGCCACCTTCTTTATGGTCGGCGACAACGCCCGGAAACACCCGGACATACTGAAACTTGTCGTGGAAGATGGCCACCCGCTGGGAAACCATACTTTCAGTCACCTGAACGGCTGGAAGACACCGCCGGGCGGCTATGTTGAAAACGTTGAGCGGTGCAGGGAATATTCTCAGACAAACCTTTTCCGTCCACCCTATGGCAGTTTTGGCCTGTCGCAGTATCTGCTGCTCCGCAAGGAGTACCGGTTCATCCTGTGGTCAGTCCTCACCTGGGATTTCAGCCACGATACCACACCGGAACAATGTTTTCGTTATGCCATCGACAATTCCAGGCCCGGCTCGGTGGTGGTTTTTCACGACAGTCTGAAGAGCATTGAAAATGTAAGGTACGCACTCCCGCGCTTCCTTGATGAGTTCCTTGATAAAGGATACAGGTTTGAGGGGATAAGGCTATAGTCTGCAGTCTACAGTCGGCAACCTGGCAGCCTCACTGCATCTTTCCGTCGTCAGTGTAGCTGTAATACAGGTCCTCTCCGATGATAAGATGATCGAGAACCGTGACATCGACCAGTTGCCCGGCCTCGCTTATCTTTTTTGTTATCCGGTCATCCGCCTCGCTCGGCTTTACCTCCCCCGATGGATGGTTATGTCCTAAGATAATGGAACTCGCCCGATGGTCAAGTGCGATCTTAAAGATCTTCTTCGGGTCGACCACGGTCCCCGAGACCCCTCCCTCGCTGATACACGATTGCCGTATGAGGCGGTTTGCCTTGTTGAGCAGGATGATCCAGAACTCCTCGTAGGGCCTGTTTTCCATGGCGCTCCTGAAAATTTCATAGGCCTCCCGGCTCCGTGTGATCTTCTGCCTCACGATCACCTCGGAGGCTTCACGCCTACGGCCAAGCTCAAGGGCAGCCAGGATCACGATCGCACGCGCCTGGCCGATCCCTCTGATCTTTATCAGTTCACTGATCCCCGCTTTCGATAACTCCTGCAGGTTATTCTTATGACTTTCAAGAATTTTCTTGGCAAGATCGACTGCCGAATCGTTCCTGTTTCCTGACCCGATCAGGATCGCCAGCAGCTCTGTGTCACTCAGGGCATGCCTGCCCTTCAGCAAAAACTTCTCACGCGGCCGGTCATCCTCCGCCCAATTCCTGATCGGCATCCTCGTTTCATGGTATTCCATAATGGTTTTTCTCCTTAATCGGTTTCAGGGGCAAAAGGTAATACCCATCCGTAAGCGATTTATTCACAATCGACACGGAAACTGTACTTTTAAAGAGCCAGGTGCGTTATTAATGCAATCAATGCAATCAATGTCGGAGCGGAGCGGAGACCACGCCCTGGCGTGGCAGAAATTTTACCTTGTTACCTTGTTACCCTGTAACTATAATTGATTTCCTATATCAAACATTTGAAGATCCAAAGGAGTCAATATAAGCTGTTCTTTTTCCCGAGAACCTTCTCAGCCATCATCGATCTGGCCTTCATATACTCTTTAAGCTTTACGATGCAGTATA
>JBAXRT010000062.1:0-16189 GCA_037131065.1 bacterium
TGCCCTCTTTACAGCATCAAGCTGGTCTTCGAAAATAGATTTGCTGTCGTATAGCAACCGGCCTATCAGAGTGCTCTTCCCGTCGTCAACACTCCCGGCAGTGGTGAACCGCAATAGTTCCATCTCAAGATATGCCTTGCTTGAGAATGTAGGTTCACCGGAAGTTTCTTTATTGATCATTTGTATGCACTGAACTTAAAAGTAACCCTCTTTTTTTCGATCCTCCATTGCCGCCTCTGATCGCCGGTCATCGTACCGGCCACCCCTCTCCGTAACTCTTGTCGCTGCAATCTCCTGGATAATATCTTCAAGATTATTGGCGGTGGAAAGTGAAAGACCGGTACAACTTATATCCCCGACCGTACGGCATCGGACCTGGTGGCGCTCGACCTTTTCCCTTGGTTTCATTTTCATAAATGGAGCAGAAGCCAGCCAAACCCCGTCGCGGGAAAAAACATCCCTTTCATGAGTAAAATAGATTGAAGGAAGTTCAATGCTTTCAAGCAGGATATACTGCCAGACATCCATTTCGGTCCAGTTGCTTATCGGAAAAACGCGAAAATGTTCTCCCATTCTTTTCTTTCCGTTGAATAATGACCAGAGTTCCGGGCGTTGATTTTTCGGATCCCATTGCCCGAATTCGTCCCTGTGAGAAAAAAATCTCTCTTTTGCCCGGGCCTTCTCTTCATCCCTCCGGGCCCCGCCGATAGCTGCATCGAACTTATATTTTTCAATAGTATCCAGCAGGGTGACTGTCTGCAGGACATTCCGGCTTGCATTGACCCCCTGCTCTTCAGCAACCCTACCATCATCAATGGATTGCTGAACAGAACCAACGATCAGCTGAGCGTCAAATTTCCTGACAAGCTCATCCCTGAATTCAAGGGTTTCAATAAAATTATGCCCGGTATCAATGTGAAGCAGGGGGAAAGGAAACTTAGCAGGGAAAAAGGCCTTCCTGGAAAGATGTACCAATACGATAGAATCTTTTCCGCCCGAAAAGAGTAATACAGGTCGTTCAAACTGGGCAGCTACTTCCCTTAAAACATAAATTGCCTCTGACTCCAGTTCCCTGAGATGAGTCAAACGATATTTACTCATGCTGATCCCTCGCCTCTTTTCTTAGGATTTACCGAAAATCCTTTGGAGTATTGATTTTTTCTGGGAATCCCTGTCATCAGAATAGTACCCGTATCCGTACCCATACCCATATCCGTATCCATATCCATAACCCGAACCGTATCCATATCCATACCCGTATCCATACCCGTATCCATAAGAGTTACGGTTAAGTATAACGTCGTTAATAAGGATTGCAAGGTGTGGAATGTTGCGTTGTTCCATATCACGGATGATGGAACCAAAGATCTTTTTATTTGTATAATTCTGGCGGACAAGATACAGGTTTGCATCCGTATGTTTCATGAGCAGGAACGCATCCGTAACCAAACCAACGGGAGGAGTGTCAATAATGATATAATCGTAAATCTCCTTCAGTTTATTGAACAGGAAAGTGCACTTTTCCGAAGCGATAAGTTCCGAAGGATTCGGGGGAGCAGGACCGGCCATTATGATGTCAAGGTTTTCAATCCCGGATTCCTGGATAATATCTTCAAGTTTACTTTTATTGATTAAATATGAACTAATCCCCTCTGTATTGGTCAGGCCAAAGTCCTGGTAAATTTTCGGCTTTCTAAGGTCAAACCCCATCAGAAGGGTCTTTTTTCCATAAAGAGCAAAAATAGAAGCCAGGTTGATCGAAATAAAGGTTTTACCTGCACTAACCATATCGGAGGTAACAAGAATTGTCTGTTTCTCCTTGCCCTGAAGCAGATACTGAAGATTGGTACGGATGGAACGGAACGACTCTGCAATGGTTGATTTCGGAGAATCAATAACCACAACTTTACTTGGTTTATCATTGTGAATGACGTGTCCGATAATCGGCAGCTTGGTTATTTTTTCCACATCTTCACGCTCCATTACCTTGTCGTTGAAATAATCTTTTCCAAGAATGTAGACCACTGGCAGGATGATACCCAAGATCAAAGCAATAATATAGTTAAGGCTCTTTTTAGGAAATACCGGTGATGCGCCACCACCACGTGCTTCGTCAATCACTTCATTATCTGAAAGATTGGCTGCCTGGGTTATCTGTGCCTCTGATCTTTTCTGGAGCAGGTAAGTATAGATCGCATCGGTCAGTTTGAATTTTCTTTCGATTCCGAAAAGAACCCTTTGGGTCTCGGGGAGTTGTCCAATCCGTGCATTGATCTGGGCCACCCGGTCATTCACCTCCTTGAGGGCAATTTCATTTGAGTTTATGGCACTTTTAATATTCTCATAGAGAGCATTTTTTGTCGTTGCTATCTGGAGATCGATGGATCTCAGGCTCGGATTCTTTTCCTTGGAATACTGAGAGGTCTCGGTTCGCTTCATGTAAAGTGAAGTAAGCTGCATGGTAAGATCGTTCAGCACGGTGTTGTCGATCCCCATGGAGGCAGGAACAATAAGCTCATCCAGTTTCTGATTCTTCTCAATATATTCCTTCATATTTTGAAGGTACTTTGATTTAATTATGAGCACCGCCTTTTCATCCTGGAGCTGCATCATCTTGTCGAATACGGCTTTTGCTTCATCATCCAGGTTCATGATCTCCTTGTTGGTCCTGAAAACCATCAGCGCTTTTTCAGAAGAATTGAGTGAATCGGCAATCCCCTGGAGCTCCCTGTCTATGAAGGAAATAGTCCGTGTCGCAACGATGTTTTTTCTTTCAAGTCCCCTGGCAAGGTACTCCTTGGTAAGGGTGTTCAGAAAATCGACCAGTTTATCAACATTCCCTCCTTTTAATTTAATTTCAATTATCGAGGCCTCCTTGTTGATGGGTTCGATACTGAAGGATTTGAACTCCTTAACAAGCCCGTCATAGTCTTTAAAAGTAAAAAAGAAGGATTTTTTCATATCCTTCTGGGGATCGAAATTATCTGTGAGCAAAACACGAAACTTAAAATCCTTTGACTGAATCTCTTCTCCAAAAGAAAAAGTTTCATCAAAGGCGATGTTTGCCTTGCGGTCTTCAAGAAGCTGCCTGCGTGAAAAATTGTAGAATTTAATATCCTCATCTTTTGCCTCAAGTCGGAATTTATCTTTTGAGATAAATGAAAGGTTAAACTGCAGGCCGACAGGTTGCGGGAATGATGTATCCATAACAACTTTGAATGGACAATCCTTGTACAATTCCTTGGTTATAAAGTTTTCTTCACTGAAATAACTGACTTCAAAACCGATCTTGGTCACAGTACGGTAAGTGAGCGAATAAGATGAAATAACCCCGATCTCATTCTGAAGATTTTGCATGTTGTTGAACAGGCCAAGACCGATCATATCCTGTGGATTCATCTTGTTTTCAGATTTATCCTTGACGAGGACAGTGGTTTTTACCTCATATACCGGCTTTGTGTATTTATTAAAAATAAAGGCGATAATGAGCGCAATGAAGATAGTTACAGCAAAGAAGTACCAATAGCGGTAGAACTTGAAAAGAATAAGCTTATAATCGACAGATTGCTGCTGCTGGGTGAAATCTTGAATATTTTCGTTCACAGGCACAGATTTTATTTGAAGTAATTAATTAAC
Organism: bacterium; assembly: GCA_037131065.1. Classification (GTDB taxonomy): domain Bacteria; phylum Bacteroidota; class Bacteroidia; order Bacteroidales; family FEN-979; genus JBAXRT01. Next base: position 3,637 of record JBAXRT010000062.1, read on the forward strand.
AACAAGGCAGTTGAAATAGCTGTGAAAACAACGGCCCAGGGGAATGTTGCAAAGCCCCACTGTTTGATTCCGAGTGGTGAAATGTAAAGAATATCACCAGGCATCAGGTAGTAGAATTCAGAACTAAGAATCTTATCGCTGTTGAGGTCGAGATAATAAATTTTTGAACCTCCTTTGGTCGCCCGGATCAGGGCAACTTTTTTTCGGTTTGCAAAATCAGTCAGGTCTCCGGCCATGGAAAAGGCTTCAAAAATTGAGATCTCATCCTGGTATATTTTGTACTGGCCAGGGCGGGCAACCTCTCCGACAATGGTTATATTGAAGTTAACCATTTTTACAACAACCATTGTTTCGTTGAGGTATTCATTAATTAATTGTTGTAAAACATTTTTGACTTGTTCAACAGTGAGGTCTTTTACGTAGACTTTACCGATGATCGGGAAATCAATATATCCTTCCGACGTAACACTGTAGCTGTTGAGATAAATAGAAGCATCATTTGCATAGTCATTATAACCACCACCCGTCGATTGCTTGTTAAAAAACATGAAGGTTTTTTCATCGAGGCTGAAAATCCTGATATATAAATTGTCCTTAGGTTGTATCTTGTAATCAATAACACGTTTATTCATGAAAAGCGAAGCAGTATCTTCTTTCTGTTTTTTTTGCAGGTATTTAATTTTTTTTTGGGGAACACACGATGACAGAATTAAGATAAAAAAGAAGAGTATGATTGCCAGGTTAGATAAAACAGGAAGGTATTTTTTCATAAAGGCCATAGTTAGGGGAACAAAAATACATATTTTTTTTAAGAGCACTGCAACCTAAACAATCAGCAGATATTCACGAGATCTCACCCATCAGGGTTGCTGAGGTGCAACGGGAAATCTTAACATTTACATAATCTCCTGTTTTTAACCCATTTTTGTTGAAGACAATCACTTTATTCTGACTGTTTCGACCAAAAAAATGGTTATTTGACCGTTTGGATTCTCCTTCAATCAGCACCTCAAATACTTTCCCTATATCGTTTTTGTTACTTTTCAATGACAACTCCTGCTGGAGAGCGATAATCTCCCTCAAACGACGTTCTTTCACGGCTTCAGAGACATCATCTTTCATTGCTTGTGCTGCAATGGTGCCGGGCCGTTCGGAGTACTTGAACATATAGGAAAAATCGAACCTTGCCAACTTCATCACTGACAGAGTATCAAGATGATCTTCCTCGGTTTCGGAACAAAAACCGGTAATAATGTCAGTAGTTACCGAACAGTCAGGCAGGGCTTGCCTTATAGCATCTATATTTTCGAGATACTGCTCCCGTGAGTACTTTCTGTTCATCCCTTCAAGGATCTTGTTGCTTCCTGATTGAACCGGAAGATGAACAGATCTGCAAATGTTCCGGTGATCTGCCATGGTCCGCAGTAATTCCTCCGACAAATCCTTCGGGTGGGATGTGGCATAGCGCACACGAATGGAATCGCTTACCCTCGCTACTTCTGATAATAACCTGGCAAAAGAGAGAGCCTCTCCTTTTTCGATCCACCGGTAGGAATTAACATTCTGACCGAGCAGTGTCACTTCACGGTATCCCAGCGAATAGAGTTCCTTTGTTTCATTGATGATGGAGCGGAATTCACGGCTTCTTTCCTGGCCGCGGGTAGAAGGAACAACACAATAAGAGCAGAAGTTTTCACACCCGCGCATGATTGATATGAATCCTGAAACCCCATTACTGTCAAGACGCACAGGATGTATATCGGCGTAGGTCTCATCCAGTGATAAAATGGTATTTATTGCAGTTTGACCGGAACCAACCTTTTTTAATAACTCAGGAAGCTGACGGTAGGCATCAGGTCCGGCAATTAGATCAAGCAGGCTCTCATCTTCCATTAACGAGGCTTTGGTGCGTTCGGCCATGCAGCCAAGAAGCCCTACGACAAGACCGGGCTTCTTCTTTTTTAGTGAACGGAAGAAGTGAAGTCTGTGCCTTACCCTTTGTTCGGCATTTTCCCGGATGGAACACGTGTTAACAAAAAGGATATCAGCCTCTTCAGGAATGTTTGTACAATGGTATCCGCTATTGTTTAAAATTGATGTAACGATCTCGCTGTCGGAAAAATTCATCTGACAACCATAGGTCTCAATATAAACCTTTTCATTTTTTTCAATCGATGGAATATCACCTTTTGTCATCGAAACCGATTAAGCAGAAAAAACGGGCACAAAGGTAAGGATAATGTTTATTGTACTACTTTTGTACCGGATTCTAAGCACTTAAAACGAATAATCAATGAGTAAGAATCTTGTAATTGTTGAGTCTCCTGCCAAAGCAAAAACGATCGGTGGATTTCTTGGAAACGAGTTTCTGGTAAAATCGTGCATGGGACACGTGGTGGATCTGTCAAAAAAAGATTTGGGTGTCGATATAGAAAATGGGTTTATTCCGAATTATGTTGTTTCGCCTGAGAAGAAAAAGATCGTCACGGATCTGAAGAAACTAGCCAAGGACGTCGAGGTTGTATGGCTGGCTTCTGATGAGGACCGCGAAGGGGAGGCCATAGCATGGCATCTGTTTGAAGTTCTTGACCTGGACAAAACGAAGACCAAACGGATCGCATTTCATGAAATAACGAAACATGCGATCCAGGAGGCGATTGATAATCCAAGGGAAATTGATAAGAACCTTGTTGATGCACAACAGGCCCGTCGTGTGCTTGACCGGTTGGTTGGATTCGAATTATCTCCCCTTCTCTGGAAGAAGATAAAACCCTCTTTATCAGCTGGGCGTGTTCAATCGGTGGCTGTGAGGCTGATCGCAGAGCGTGAGGAAGAGATCAGGGAATTCAGAAGCACTTCCGCTTACAGGATTGTTGCCGATTTTGTCTTTGTACAAGGGGACAAAACCGTCAAAATTCTGGCGGAACTTAATAAACGGTTTAACACAAAAGAGGAGGCGGCCGGGTTTCTTGAAAAGTGTAAAAGTGCCGATTATACTGTTAAAGAAGTAGAAACCAAACCTTCAAAAAAAACCCCGGCCCCTCCCTTTACTACCTCTACCTTACAACAGGAAGCATCACGCAAGCTTGGTTTTTCAGTAGCAAATACCATGCGGATTGCCCAGGAGCTTTACGAATCCGGCAAAATTACCTATATGCGAACAGATTCCGTGAATCTTTCAGATATGGCGCTTGCCTTTGCTAAAAAAGAGATAACAGAATCTTTTGGACAGGAATATGCTAAGACCCGAAAATATCAAACCAAAACCAAAGGAGCCCAGGAGGCACACGAAGCGATCCGCCCGACTTATCTGAATAATAAAGAAATAGATGGAGACCGTTCCCATAAGCGGCTTTATGAACTGATCTGGAAGAGAACAATCGCTTCTCAGATGGCTGACGCTGAACTGGAAAGAACAACGATCACAATCGGGATCTCTTCAACAAAGGAAGAATTTCTGGCAAAAGGTGAGGTTATTAAATTTGACGGGTTTCTTAAGTTGTACCTGGAATCGAACGATGATGATGATACCGACGGGAAAGAGGGCATGCTCCCTCCGTTAAACCAGGGGGATAAATTACTTGCAAAAAAAATCAGTGCACAGGAAAAATTCTCCCAACAGCCCGTCAGGTACACCGAAGCGATGCTTGTTAAGAAACTTGAGGAATTGGGAATCGGAAGACCCTCAACCTATGCTCCCATTATTTCGACCATTCAGAAAAGGGGCTATGTTGTTAGGGAAGACCGGCCAGGATTTACCAGGGACTATATCCTGATTACCCTGAAGGATAAGAAAATTTCCGAACAGGTTTTGACAGAAAATGCCGGATTTGAAAAAGCGAAACTCTTTCCAACCGACATAGGCAATCTGGTGAACAGTTTTCTTATGCAGCATTTTTCCAATATCCTTGATTATAATTTCACTGCATCTGTCGAAGAGGAGTTCGATGAAATTGCTGAGGGCAAAATGGTCTGGAATGAAATGATAAAGGAATTTTATTTTCCATTCCATAATCAGATTGAAGGGACCCTGGAAAACACAAAAAAAGTGAGTGGGGAAAAGTTACTGGGGATAGACCCGGTAAGCCAGGAAAATGTATTTGTCAAGATCGGGCGTTATGGACCAATGGTACAGATCGGGAATACCGATTCTGAAAAAAAGCCCAAATTTTCTGCCCTGAAAAAGGGCCAAAGCATAGATACAATAAACCTTGAGGAGGCACTGGAGCTGTTTAAACTTCCAAGAATTCTCGGGGAATATGAATCTTCTGAACTGGTAGTATCAACTGGAAGATTCGGACCATATATACGGCATAATTCGAAGTTTTATTCGCTGCCCAAAGCGGATGATCCACTCTATGTTACCCTTGACCGAGCCATTGAGATCATCCAGGAGAAGCAAAACCAGGATAGTAAAAAGGTACTAAAGGAATTCGAAGATAAGGGCGAAATGATCCAGATCCTGAATGGCCGCTTTGGAACATATCTCTCTTATAATAAGCAGAACTATAAAATCCCCAAAGGAACTGATCCCAATACGCTGACGTTAGAAGGATGTAAATCTATCATCATTAACACGGCCCCCTCCAAATCGAAATCAAGAAAGAAATAATAATATTCCATGGATATTGTCAGTTTTTTCGAACCGGTTGACCTGCACGAATTAGATCTGCCTCCCGGGAGCGCAGGACAAAATCACATTGGCAACATTGTCAGGATTTTTTCAGATGTCAATGATTTTCCGGATTATCACACTGCAGAACTGGCGATTATCGGGGTCAGGGAAGAGAGAAATGCAGTCGAAAACAGTGGATGTGACATGGCGCCTGATCAGGTCAGAAAATTTCTTTATCACCTATATCCCGGACCCTATGACCTAAAATTGGTTGACCTGGGGAATATAAAAAAGGGACATGCCGTTTCTGATACCTATTTCGCGCTTAGTTCCGTGATTGCCGAGCTCATCAGCAACAATGTCCTTCCCCTTATTATCGGAGGCAGCCAGGATCTGACCTATGCCAATTACCAGGCATACCAAAGCCTGGGACAAATAATCAATATTGTCGCCGTTGATTCGATGTTTGACCTTGGAAACTCCGAGCAGGATCTGAACTCACAGTCATATCTAAGCAGTATCATCCTTCACCAGCCCAACTACCTGTTTAACTATGCCAATATAGGGTATCAAACCTATTTTGTTGATCAGGATGCCCTTAAGCTCATGAAGAATCTCTTTTTTGACACCTACCGTCTGGGTATTGTACGACAGAACCTGGAAGAGGTTGAACCCATTGTCCGCAATGCCGACCTGTTGAGTTTTGATATATCCTCGGTCAGACATTCCGATGCCCCGGGCAATTCAAATACGACACCAAACGGATTTTATGGGGAAGAGGCCTGCCAAATTGTTCGGTATGCAGGATTAAGCGACAAACTGACCTCAATTGGATTTTATGAAGTAAACCCCCGGGAAGACCGGAAAGGTCAGACCTCGCATCTCGTCGCACAGATGATCTGGTATTTTATTGATGGGTTTTACAACCGTGCTCATGATTTTCCATTCCGGAATGAGGAAGACTACCTGAAATACAGGGTAAGCATCAGCGATCATAAAGAAGAGATCGTATTTTTCAAGAGTAAGAAAAGTGATCGCTGGTGGATGGAGATCCCTCTGCCGATGGAACAAAGGATCAAGTATGAACGGCACTATCTTGTACCATGCTCCTATGCCGACTATCAATCAGCATGTAATAACGACATTCCGGATCGCTGGTGGATGGTCTACCAGAAACTGATGTGATCGAATCACCAGATCATTCTTCTCATTTAAGTCTTCCGGGATTTGCCGAAATAAAATCTTTCCAGCCACCGAATTTTGCCCCACTGGATATAGAATCCTTTTGAAAAAAATGACACACGGCAACGGCTAAGGCATCGGTCGCATCGAGGGTTTCAGGAACCTCTTTTATTAAAAGAATTCTTTGTAACATCGATGCCACCTGTTCTTTTGATGCACCACCCTTTCCAGTGATTGATTGTTTAATTCTCCTGGGAGAGTATTCGAATATTGGTATCGATTTTGAGAGCGCCGCTGAAATCGCAACTCCCTGTGCACGTCCTAGTTTCAGCATAGACTGGACATTTTTTCCGAAGAAAGGGGCTTCAATTGCCAGTTCATCCGGCTTATATTGATCTGTCAGGGAAATGACTCGTTCAAAAATTATTTTTAGCCGTAAATAATGATCATCGTATTTGCTTAATTTTAGCGCGCCAAGGGTAAGCAATTCCATTCTGGGGGCAGATACAGATATAACGCTGTACCCCATAATGGTTGTTCCCGGATCAATACCTAATATGATGCGTTCTCTTGACATTTAAAATGAAAAATCCATTAAAAGTAGGCAAAATCCTTAACAGGCTCATACAGTTTGTCATTTTGGTCGGGACCTATTTGTTCATGTACAAGCAGATTTTCCACAAGACCAATCTCCCTGGTTTAATCAAAACGCTTGAAGACGATTTTTCCAAACCCGGGTTCATTTCACAACTATCTTTTGTCGTCCTCCTCATGTTTGTTAACTGGTCGCTTGAAAGCCTGAAATGGCAACTGCTGATCAGGAAGATTGAAAATATAAGTTTTTTCAAATCCGTGCAGGCCGTACTGACCGGAGTTAGTGTAAGCTCATTTACGCCCAACCGAATAGGAGAATACCTCGGGAGGGTTTTTATTCTTCGGAAAGCCAGTCATATAGAAGGAATCCTTATTACGATCCTTGGCAGTATGTGCCAATTGATGGTTACAATTGTTGCAGGATCAACCACCTTCCTGATCTTCCTGCCGCGGTACTTCTCGAATACAATATATGCAAACGGCTATATGTATTACGGTCTTATTTTTCTGATTTTATTGCTGGACCTTTTACTTATCGGCCTCTTGTTTAATTTATCATTCATCAGTAATCTGAAAAAATTGCTTTTCAGGGATAGATTGAAAAAATTCCAGGAGCATTTAAAGGTTTTGTCTTTTTACAAAGGTTCTGAAATATTAATTGTGATTTTACTCAGCAGCCTCCGTTATCTTATTTTCTCCTCCCAGTTCTATCTTCTTCTGAGGCTTTTCGGTATAGAGGTCCCGGTTTTTGATGCCCTCATGCTCATCTCGATGATCTATTTTATTATGGCGGTTATCCCCACAATTGCATTAACAGAACTGGGGATCCGCGGTTCTGTTGCCATCTATTTTTTCGGAATGTACCTCTCCAGGTTTTACCCCGTTACTCCGGAGATGAATCTCGGGATCTTTTCTGCCTCGACCCTTTTATGGATGATAAATCTAGGAATTCCTGCACTGGCAGGAACCATCTTTGTTTTTCGTTTGCAGTTCTTCAGAAAATCAAACACGAAGTAAACCTGCCATGATTTTTTTTGAAATATTCATGATTGTGTCTGTTTTTCTGACAACAGTATATGTTGTATTTATTCTTTTTTTTAACAGGGGATTATCAAAAACATTAAGAATTAGGACTGTAAGAAAAACAAAGCCTTCAATACGGATTTCTGTTGTCATTCCGGTCCGCAACGAAGCCTCATCCATTCTACACTGTCTTGAAGACCTGGCAAATCAGGACTATCCAAAAGAATTGTATGAAATAATTATAACTGATGATTTTTCCGAAGATAATACTTTACGGATTGTTCAGTCATATATTGAAAAAAGCAAGGACCGCACTTTATTATTAATCCGGCCAGGGAATGAGAATCCGGAAAGGACCGGAAAGAAGTGGGCTATTTCAAGGGCTGTCGAGAAGGCCGGCGGGGAGCTGATCATGACTACCGATGCGGATACGATCCATGGAAAATCATGGATCTCTTCCTTTGTTTTTCTTTACAATTCCTTCAGACCACAGATGATCCTGGGGCCAGTGGCCTTCCACCGGGAAGAGACGCTTTTGCAAAAAATACAGTCACTCGAATTCATGGGAATTATGGCGGTTACGGCCGGATCGGCATGGTTTAATATACCCCTGATGTGTAACGGGGCAAGCCTCGGTTTTACAAAAGAGGCCTTCATTAAAACCGGAGGATATGGCGATAATTTTGGTTTCGCTTCCGGGGATGATATGTTCCTGCTAACCAATATCATCCGACACTATAAACCGGGTTCCGTGTTATTTGCAGGTGATCCGCATGCACTGACACTAACAGTGGCAGAGCGGTCTTGGAATGGATTTATAAATCAGAGAATCAGGTGGATATCTAAAAATCGTGGTTATTCCGACCCATGGATCAGGATGTTTTCGTTACTAACATGGACGGTAAATTTTCTTTTACTTGGTGGTATTTTCCTTGGGATCGCCGTCCCACAAATACTTTATTTGACCCTCGTTTTATGGTTTGGGAAAATACTCTCCGAATATATCCTGGTTTCGAAGATGGCGGAATTTCTCGATAAAAAATACATGACCGGTTACTATTTTATTGCCCAGGTATTCCAGCTGTTTTATGTAACCATCCTCGGGATTCTCGGGAATTTTCTTCCTTACCGGTGGAAAGGGAGGAGGATCAGAAAGTAATCAGCCATTCGAAGAGAATAGAGCTTCTGCAATGAGGAGATCTTCGGGAGAGGTTATCTTTATATTTTTCTTCAGTCCATCGACCAGGTTGATCTTTTCCCCGATACTTTCCATTACCGTTGCATCGTCAGTGAAGGTCTCCTGATAAGTCTGGTCGTAAGCTCTTTTTAATTTTTTCGATTCAAAAACCTGAGGAGTCTGTACAAAACGAAAACGGTTCCTGTTCTCAGGCCGGTTCTTATCACCATCGATGAAACGGATCGAATCACAGACAGGTAATACGGGTACGGCATTTCCCTTTCTGCCGGCCGTGTCAAAACAATAATTGATGAATTCGGCCGTAATCAGTGGCCTTACCCCATCGTGGATGGCAACCAAACCATCTTCACCGACATATTGCAAGGCACTTTTAACCGAATAAAATCTGGTTTCTCCACCCGGAACAACGTGGTGTTTTATTGTTCTCGCGTAGTGTCCTTGAAGGTTCTCCCAATCATGAAAGAGAGCAACAGGTAAAACAACGATCAATTCGATTTCGGGATCGGCTTCATGAAAAGTGTTGAGACAATGTAGCAAAAGGGGTGAGCCGGCAAGCAAAAGAAACTGCTTTGGGACTGCAGTTTTCATACGGGTTCCCGAACCGCCTGCAACGATGACGGCGAATTTTTTCAAAAGGTTGGATAAATGTTAAAGGATAAGCATCGGGTTGCCATAAGTAAAGAACTTGTATTTCTTTTCAACAGCAACTTCATAAGCTTTCATAAGAAAATCATAGCCGGCAAATGCAGCAACGAGCATCATCATTGGAGATTGGGGAAGATGCAGGTTTGTTACCATCGCATTCGCTATGCTGAATTCATAAGGTGGGAAGATAAACCTGTTTGTCCAGCCTTTATAAGGTTTAAGCATGCCGGAAATAGTGACGGATGATTCAATCGCCTTCATGGAGGTAGTCCCAATGGCAACCACCTTTTTCCGGTCCGATTTTGCCCGGTTTACAATTTCAGCAGTCTCCGGTTCGATGATAACCTCTTCAGAGTCCATTTTATGTTTTGTGAGGTCCTCAACATCGATGGTGCGAAAATTTCCAAGGCCAAGATGTAAAGTGATTTCTGCAAAACTGACGCCCTGGAGTTCAAGACGTTTCATTATCTCTCGCGTAAAATGGAGGCCTGCAGTAGGTGCTGCAACGGCGCCCTCGTGCTTTGCAAAAATTGTCTGGTAACGCTCATCATCCTCGGCAGTAACAGGCCTGTTGTGGATTTTCGGAAGGGGAGTCTGGCCAAGACGCTGAATGGTCTTTTTAAATTCCTCATAAGGACCGTCAAAGAGGAAGCGGATGGTTCGCCCACGCGAGGTGGTGTTGTCGATTACTTCAGCCACCAGTGAGTCATCATCGCCAAAATAGAGCTTGTTCCCGATCCTTATTTTCCTGGCGGGATCAACCAGGACATCCCATAATCTGGATTCACGGTTTAATTCCCTGAGCAGGAAGACCTCGATTTTTGCACCTGTTTTCTCTTTCTCACCAAAAAGGCGTGCTGGAAAAACTTTTGTGTTATTGATGATAAAGACATCTCCATCACCGAAATAGCTCAGAATGTCTTTGAAGTGAGCGTGCTGGATCGTTTGAGTTTTCCTGTCCAGAACCATCATATGAACGTCATCCCTGTGCTTTGGAGGATGATCGGCAATAAGTTCCTGGGGCAGGTGAAATCGAAATTGGGATAACTTCATAGGTCCTTGCGGTTAAAAAGGGCCGCAAAGGTAATGCTTTTTAGCCTAAAAGTCAAGGGTTTTAAAACGGGAATGTCAGGAGCGGAACAGATCTGTTACCACTTCGCCTTCATTTATTTTCAAATGACAGGCATGGATCCCGGCGGTGCGTGCCCCATCAATATGCTGAAATGAATCGTCGATGAACAAGGTTTCTTGCGGGGATAAATTGCTGTCCCTGAGGACAAAATCAAATACTTCTTTTGCAGGTTTCTGCAAATGGATCTGAAAGGAAAAATATACCTTTTCAAACAGATCAGTAAAATCCCGATAGCCGAAACGGGAGGTGAAATCAGCCAGAAATTGTTTGTAATGGATCTCATTTGAGTTGCTGAGCAGAAAGATCCTGTATTCTTTACGTACTTCTTCAAGCAACCGGATCCTTTCCTCCGGGATTCCAAGAAGCAGTGCATTCCAGGCATTGTCGATCTCTTCGTCAGAAACACTTCTGGTGAAAAACTGTTTTAGGGATTCGTGGAATTGCTGCGGGGTCAGACTACCACGCTCAAGCATTCTGAAAAGATCATCCCTTTCTGTTACTGAATAATCTGAGGCAAAATTTTTCAATCCCATTTCAAAAAATTTTCTCTCCGTCCTTTTGATATCCAGATCACACAATACACCACCAAAATCAAAAATGATGTTTTTGATTTTGGCATGAAAAGGAATTGATTCGATAAGTTTCGGCATTAGATAAGTGATTGACGGTGCTCTTGCTTTTGCAAAAGTGCAAAAATTTCCATAATTTTGCGCCCCATAATTCGAATTTCGTAATACTATTGAACGGAATCGGATCGGGCCCATAGCTCAGACGGTTAGAGCAGTAGACTCATAATCTATTGGTCCCAGGTTCAAGTCCTGGTGGGCCCACGAAACAGAAACCATTAATAAATTGATTATCAATTGTTAATGGTTTTTTTTATCATTTCTACCCTTTTTTCTTTTAGGTGCATAATTATTCCTTGATCAGACCTTTAAATTTATGACGTACATCGTATAATACTGGTGGGAGAATCACTGAAAATACAAAACAGGTTCAAGGAAAAGTTGAAACTAAATAAAAAAACTATTTTTGTGTAACACTTATCAAAGTAAAGAAATGTTCGTTCTTTTTAAAGGGACCCGCTGGGATAGGATCCATCCACAAACAACGGGGCAGGCAGGGTGATTATACGCAGCGACGCAAGGTGGTAATTTAGGTGGAATACCAAAAAACATCACTAACAACTTTATTAGTTCTATTATGACAGAGATATTTCAACAGGAACCTAACTGGATAGTACGGACCCTGGCCGGATTTTTACTTGGTTATTTCTTTACTTACATAATCAAGGGCACAAACTACATCTGGCGAATGATTTTTAGCAAAAATTATCTTACAGGACAGTGGAACAGCTACTACCAGGTATGGGAAAATAACAGGCCGGTCCTTAAACGTGAGAATTGGACTATCAGGTTTGGTTTCAACAGCAAACTGAGAGTGAATATTGTTACAGAAGACAGCTTTTCCTATAGTGGAGAGTTGCTTGAAGAGAAAGGAAATTTAATTGTTATAATAAAAGCAAAAGAATTTAATGAAAGGGGTTTCGGCAGGTATCCGATACCAATACCAGGCAACGACACGATCGTTGTCGGTCTTTATTTAGGGATTGACTTCAACGGGCATGCAACAGCCTGTGTGAATATTCTTTCAAGAATCGAACTTCAAGTGAATGAACTGTCAGCTCTGCTGAAGGACAATACAGATGTCGATGCAGCAAATGGAATGATCAGACTGAAACATTAGCAATCATACACCTTTCGAAAGTCCTGAACACAACATTGGGTCTTAATTTACTTTGAGTGAATTGAAGAACCTCGTGGCAAGCAGCGGGGAGGCGCTCGCGGTGATTCAAAGAAAATATGAAATATTTTACTGGAAAACTTTTTATAGTCAAATATTGCCTATACTTTTGGTTCAACCCTTATATAAAGCTGTATATCAATTAGATATAAAATCTCTATGGTCCTGGTGGGCCCACTACAAAATCAACCACTCATTGCAGTTTTACCATGAGTGGTTTTTATATCTAAATAGTTGTCCAATCACTTCCCTGAATTTTCGATTATCAGCTGCACCACATCATAATTAACCGCATCAAACATCTGCTCCACATTCTTTGTGTACTCAGCGTTGTGGCTTATGATGGCGTTCTTCACCATGA
>JBAXRT010000063.1:0-16178 GCA_037131065.1 bacterium
TTTAAAGGCAATGATCCTGGCCAGCTTTATGAGAATCGGTCCCGAAGAGGGTATCGATTTGAGCATTTCCACCTCTTTTTTTACAAGATCCAGATCTTCAGTCTGCATTATGACGGCTCCCTTTTGGATAAGGCCGGAGACAATTTCATAATTCCTGCTACCTGCCCGCGCACTCTCCTCGATTATTTTCGAAGCAAGTTCGCCCTCGGCAACCATGCCGTCCTGGTAAATTCTAACAGTTCCTTTATCAATTTTGACCTTGTCGCAACAAAGTTTTATGATATCCCAGTATGTATTGACTGTTTCGACATGTTTCTGCCAGAAATCTTTTCCGAATTCGCTGATTCCTTTTTTGGAGAGCTCATCCGCCATTGAGCCCATGTCGGCGCCGGAATGAATAACCGGAATATGTATCAGGGTTCTCATTGATTGGTTTGTTTTTGGTTACATCAGCTCACCAAGCGGTCCCAGGTTCAGATTCAGATCATCATCCGAAAGGTTAAAGATCCTCTTTAGCTCCTCCATTTTCATTTCCAGCTTCATTAGGGTCTCACCGAGCCGTTCGATCTGATCCTCCGACAAGGTCCCTCCCTCCACCCTTCGGATGGCCTGTTTTTCGACAAGCTTCCTGATCAGCTCGATAAGGGTCAGCACCAACTGGGCTAACCCGTGGTCAGCATTATCGGGTGTTGCGTTGATCCTCGAGGTTGCATTGTTCTCGATCTTTTCAATCGATTCCGCCAGTTCCATCAGGGGAACCGAATTCATCAATATCTTGTTCTCGCTGTTGTTCATTTTTTTCCCTTTCTCTCTTGTTCGGTTTGGCTGACTGATCATTCACTCATCTCCTCATGAAATGGAGATTCCTGTAAAGCTATAAGGGGGCCATGGGCCGGAAAGTAAAAAATGCAGATCGCCATGTGTTTTCTGTAGCTTTTCAACTGCACTGATAAATTCCTCCCTTTTCTTATTATCGATTAGGAATACGGCATCAATAATGATACTGCGTGATCCCATTTTCCTGAATTTGCATTCGGGATTTATTTGAGCCAGATTTTGAGTGATCTCTTCAACAAGATCCTCAACATATTTCAGCAAAGCATCTTCGAAGCGGTGCTGTTTGATCTTTTCCAGAAGGTAATTCGTGTGGATGGAACTTGTTGCAAAGTAATCCTCAGCTGTTACCTCTTCCGCCTCTGTTCTTATCCTGATCTTTTCACGCTCTTTTTCATGATCCCAAACCACCTTAAGTCCATACTCGGATTTCTCCTCAACATTTTTAAGGTTCTCCACAAATGCATTATAATTCTGTTCCAGAAGCCGGGATATCATTTCATCGGATTCGAGAATTGTTCCGAACCTTACCGGCAGGAGGGTTAAACTGTGTGAAAGGTGTTCAATGACCCCGGCAAAATCAAGCGCCACGGCCTTATCGAGGGGACTTCCCGAAGGGTTGAAGTCGGAAACAGCAATAGAGATATTGCTGTGTGAAAGGGTATAGAGTGTCGATCCCATGATGCCATGCATCCCCTTCAGGATAACATTAAGTCCGTTAAGGTTTGAATCGGATGCGATGATGGCATAGATCATTTTTTCCATGACCTGCTCAATTATGGTTTTGGTTAGGCTTCACATGGGTCAGGTGCCGTTTCTGCATCGTCTCCACGGAGGAAACCAGCAGTTTAAGCCCGATGTAGACCAGGTCGATATCGGCAACGGAAACAACGATGTCGCCCGTGACAACTACTCCTTTGTTCAGGACACGGTCCAGCAACTCGAGAAGCGTAATCTCTTTTGACTGGTCTATGACGTTTTCCTGCATCACTTTTCTTTTATTGAAATGAAATTAAATGGAGGCCATGGTCCCGTCACCTCAAGGCTGAAGCCGCCGCTGCCATATTTTTCCCGGCCCTCGCCCACAGATTTTAGGAACTCCTCAACATGTTGTTTTTTTATGAAGAAGACGGCATTCAGGATCATGTCATCGGGGTGTTCGGTCACCTCCCTGGGTAACAGATTGTTGATCCTGGTCTCCTCGCTGTGTCTGGCCAGGCCGTCAAAACAAGTCTGACCACAGTTCCGGATGACTCTTTCAATCTCTTTATCCATCAATTCGGCTCTTCTCCGTTTCAGGATGAATGCTTTTCCCGGAGTGCTTTTCTCCATCTCCTGCTCCATGTTGAGCAGTTCCATGCTGAAACCATTGATCATTTTTGTCAGAACCTCACGGTTGCTGTAGATTTTAACCGACCACTCCTCTTTTCCGGTTACATGAATGATGTTTTCGTGCAAAGAATCGGAATATTCGCTGATGAATTTTCCAAGATTCTCCTCCGAATTGAATATCGTACCGAATTTAAAAGGGATCACAGTGTGATGTGCCATTATCCTGCTGATCGTGCTGATATGCTCACGAACATGTTTTTCGACCCATTCAAGGTCCCCGAAATTCTTTATTAAGTTCTCTTCCGAAAATTCATCAGATGATACATCTTTAGCGATGGCATAAAGGGTGCCGAATCCAAGGCATCTCACACCATCCGGAAGGTCGGTCGGGGAACATGGTTCGCCGGTAATACAGTAAAAGAAAAGCAACGGATCGTTCATGGTAAATGGTTATCAGGAAAACACTTTTTCCATTCCTTATTATTATGATCAGGCAAGGGCTGTATCCATGCGTTCAAAGGCGAAGACCTCTTTTCTGTCATCCATCTTCACACTGTAGAATACCCGTTTCATTTTTGGGGGCAGATTCATTGATTTAAGAAAGGAATCGTCCTCATAGGCCTCGGCCACCGCATCCCATACTTCGTCGGACTTTTCAAGCTTGATCACGGTTATGTCTTTACAGCCGCCATTTTCCTTCAGGAACTTGATTACGGCATTTTTGATTTCAACAATTTTACTCATTTTTTCCTCCTGCCTTATGTATGATTATTTTCCTTATTTAACCTTATCTGCTCAATTAATCCAAGTAACTCCTCCTCCTGCTTGTCGTACTCTTCGACGCTGATCTCATCCATCTCGAATTTAAGCTGCAGCGCCATCAATCGCTCCTTGATCCGCCCCTCATCGGAGTGCTCTTTCTGGATCATCTCATCGATCTTCTTTCCGACAAAGATGATCCCTTTTAGGGGGGCCAGAAAAATATCATCAATCAGAAACATATCAGTTCTCCTTTGTGTTTATCACCAGGTTAACAAAATTGTAGGGCGGCAGGGTGCCAACATATTTGAATGAAAGTATGTTCCCATACTCTTTATCCAGGCGGTTAATGGCCTGATCGAATTCCGGTTCCTTCTCATTCCTGATCAGGAAGGCGGCATTGAGGATCATCCTTTCGCCGAATTTATCATTCTGTTTTGATTCTTCGGCAATGGGTGTCAGTGCGGATAAGATGGTGTCGCTGAAATTGGAGTTTTCCCTTATCAGCGCTTTCTCCACCATCTCACCGATCTTCATCAGCTGATAATGGGCCTTGTCGGGGGGCAGTTTTGCAATCTTTTCCTTCATCGACCGGATCTCGTTGTATTTGCTGAGGATGAACGGGAAGATGGTCTCTTCAATGGCCATTACCTTCAGACCAAGTTCCTTCTTACCCTCCATATCTTCAAGCAATTCGGAAAATTTATCATATTCCCGCTCGAGGATGTTAACAATCTTTGAATGATCATAGGATCCTGAAATTGTTGAGAACCTTATCGGGAGCACCGAAAATCTTTTCATGACCTCCTCCAGGACCAGCTGATGAGCCGTGAGATTCACCCGGCGTGCCTCGTACCTCATCTCGGAGGAGTTGCTGACAATCGCGCATATATCCCGGTAATTGATCCCGTACACCAGGTCGGCCCGGTTTCCGATCCCCATGGGGCCGAACTCGATCGGACTGGTATGGCGTATGATGCAGTATAAATAGATGCCTTCACTGTGAGTTTCTGATGTTGCCATTATCCCCTTGTTATCGTTTTAGTTTGTTTGTAATTGCCTCCCTGACCAGTTTGGCTTAAACTTCCCACTTTTCCGGGAATATCTTTAGATCGATGAAATTGAATATCGGGAGCGGACTCGTGTATGTAAAATCAATCCTGTCCTTGAACTTTTCACCAAGATCTGAGATGATATTATCTATCTCTTTTTCACGGCCGCTGTTGATCAGGAATGCGGTATTGAAAAACATGGCATCGCCGGTGGTTTTGTTCTGCTTGTGTTCGAATGTGGCTTTTTTAAATGCCTGGAGCATTATTTCAGATTCTTTTTCCTTCTTCTCAATCAATGCTTTCTCGACCAGTTTGCCTGCCTCTGTCATTTTTACTTTCTGCTGTTCGGGGTCATGCTCTTTGCTGAGATCCTGCCTTATCTTTCTGAATGTCTTGTACTCTTCACCGATCTCCTGGAAGATCTCCTCCATATTTTTCCATGTGCATTTTACGTTGACTTCAGCCTTGTTTTCAAATGTGCGGAGCAGTTCCATGAATTCGCTGTACCTGCGGTTGAGCAGGTTCCTGATCTCATCCGGGGTAACGGCAATAATACCGAACCTTAGCGGAAGGATACTGTTAAACTCTTTCATCACCTCCTCGATCACCCTCTGGTGGGCCAGCATGTTTTCGGGATTCACCACGAACTTGTTCAACGTGTGATCGCTTACCACCATGCACAACCCCTCAAAACCTATGGTTGTGACCAGATCGCCGCGGCCGCCAACTCCGATCGGTCCGAAATTGCAGTCGTACTTTGACGCGATAATGCAGTATATGTATTTGCCGTCTTTTTGCATGTTATTCCCTTATTTTCACAAGAATTGAATTCTCAGTTATGGCATCCGGCAACAACGAAAACTGGTCGTCACGGGAGGTAGGTTTAATTGCCCTGGTATAGTCGACCATGACTTGGTATGCCTTGTTTATCCTCTCGAAAATGATTGGACTCGGGTTCCCTGGATTGGTATCGGGATGGAAGATCTTTACATGATCAAGATATGCCTGCTTAATGGTCTTCTCGGTTGTATAATCGCTCAGGCCGAGTTCCTGCCGTGCCGATTCTATCTCCTCGAAATGAAGTTCATTTACCTCCAGAGTAAAAAAACTGTAGCAGGGCAGAGGACCGATCATTTTAAAATTAAGTTCGTCTCCAAATTCAAGATCAAGCGTGTCTAGGGCTTTTTCAAACAGTTCCGATTGACTCTGGTTTACCAGGTAGGCGGTGTTCGACACCATCTGGTCATTCATGACATCGTGAGGCCTGATGGACTGGCAGAAGGGATTCAGCGCCTTGATGATCCTGATCTCACATGCTGCTTTTTTTTCATCCAGGATCTGTTTGACAAGATAGCCTACCGACAACTGTTCTGACTGGGTGATCCGTACCTTACTTTTTTCAATCCTTGATTTGATCTCAATCACCTTGGGATGGACAGCGACCTGCGCGAGGACCTGGTTGAAATTTGCCCAGGTCGAGACGACATCGATCTCAATGATGTTGACGATCTTTTCCATTACCTCCATGATCAGGGGGTAGCCTCTTTCGAGTATTTTCAGAACCGCGCCGGTATTATGGGCGAAGGTCCCCAGCTTCATCGGTATGATCGCATTGAATCCCATGTTCATGATGTTTTCAATCGTCCGCTGATGATCGACGAGCAGTTTTGCCAGCGGCTCTGTCCCGAGCTGCCTGTAATCGATCACACTGCTTTTTGAGACGATGGCAGAGACCTTTCCAAAAGAAATATTAAAGACATTGATATTATCCAGCTCCCTGTATTTTTCAGCCGGGTAATAGTTCGGAATGATCCCGTAGATGTACAGTCCTTTTGTATTTATTCCGTTATCCATTGCCTATTTTTTAATCAGGTTTTGCATTTTAACAAGTTTCACAACCTCCTGGAAGTGGCTCTCTTTAATCACAATATTGGCTTCAGGTTCTTCAGCTTGCTCCTTCAGGTTTTCAATGATTTCGCGGATTGCCATTACAGAAGCTTTTCTGCAGATAAATTCGATGTCGGCGCCTACAAGACCCTCGGTGGCCTGGGCCAGCTTTTTCAGGCTGATGTTTTTGTGCAGGGGTTTGTTTGCGGTGTGGATCTCAAATATTTTCTCACGGGTCTTTTCATCAGGCGCCGGAAGTTCAAACATCAGGTCGAACCGGCCGCTGCGTAACAGAGCAGGATCGATCAGGTCGATCCTGTTGGTTGCTGCAAGGACAACCACCCCTTTCATATCCTCAATGCCATCCATTTCGGTAAGAAACTGGCTGATCACACGGTCGGTGACATTGGAGCCTGAACTGTCGGCGACCCGGCGGGGCACAAGGCTGTCGATCTCATCGAGAAAGAGAATGGTAGGGGCGGCCTGCTTGGCTTTCTTAAACAGCTCCCTGACTCCTTTTTCCGATTCGCCGATATATTTACTCATGATCTGAGGGCCCTTGACCGAGATGAAATTAACGCCGCTCTCGCTGGCGACCGCCTTGGCAAGATAGGTTTTCCCTGTCCCGGGACGTCCGTAAAGAATGATCCCCTTGGGCGGGTTGGTATTGGCTTTCTGGAATAACCCGGCATATTTCAGGGGCCACTCCACGGCCTCTTTCAGGGCTTCTTTGATCTCGTCCAAGCCACCGACATCTCCCCATTTTACATCGGGGACCTCTACAAACACTTCCCGGATGGCAGATGGTTCCACCTCTTTCATGGCATCGTAGAAATTGTCCATGGAGACTTCAAGTTGCACGAGGAGGTCAAAGGGTATTTCAGCCTGTTCATAATCGATCTTTGGCAGGATCTTCCTGAGTGCGGTCATGGCTGCTTCACGTGCCAGCGCCTCCAGATCGGCTCCTACAAAACCATGGGTGATCTCAGCCAGTTTTTCCAGGCTTACATCGGAAGCCAGAGGCATCCCGCGCGTATGGATCTCAAGGATCTCAAGTCTCCCTTTTTTATCGGGGATAGAAACAGAAAGTTCCCGGTCAAATCGTCCTGGCCGGCGTAGCGCCGGATCGATCGTATTGGGTATATTGGTAGCGCCGATCACAATCACTTTCCCTCTTGACTCCAGCCCGTCCATAAGCGACAGCAGCTGAGCAACCACCCGCTTTTCAACCTGTTTTTCCCCACCGAGGTCTTCCCTCTTAGGGGCGATAGCATCAATTTCATCAATAAAAATGATCGCCGGAGCATGTGACTGTGCGTCAACAAATACTTTGCGTAGCCGCTCCTCGCTTTCACCATAGAACTTGCCCATGATCTCGGGACCGGAAATGTGAAGGAAATAGGCATCCGTTTCATTGGCGACTGCCCTTACGATCAGGGTCTTGCCCGTTCCCGGGGGGCCATAGAGGAAAACTCCCTTGGGAGGATCAATGCCCAGTCGTTCAAAAACTTCAGGATACTTTAGAGGGAGTTCGATCATCTCACGAATGCGTTGCACCTGTGTTGACAAGCCGCCGATGTCTTCATACGATACTTTGAACGACCTCTTTTCACCCTGCTTGGGCAGGTTCAGGTCAATTTTTGTATTTGGGTTGATAAGCACTACACCTGAGGGGTTGGTATCCACGACCAGGTAATCGACCGACCTGGATCCAAAAAGGTTTGCCCTGACCTTGTCTCCTTTCGAGACCGGCAATCCGTCGATGAGTGACCCGATATACCTTGTATCGCTGGCCTTTAACTGCGTACCCGAGGTGTCGGGCTGCAGCCGGATTTTAAAGGCTGTTTTGCACTCAGCCTTCTCGATCCGTATCTTTTCATCGATACCGGCCTGGGCGTTTTCCCTGGTAATACCGTCGATCTGCAGAATCTCTTTTCCGCGCTCCTCGGGGTAGCAGGGCATAACCTTAACAGGGGTCTTGCGTTTGCCTTCAATAATTACGATGTCGCCAGGCTCTACACCTGCAGTTTTCATATCTTTTGGGTCCATGCGTGCAATGGCTCTACCGACATCCTTGCCCAGGGCTTCCCTGACTTTCAGAATAACGGGTACAGTTGAAGTTTTGTTCATAACCTGGATTTTTGTATTTCTAGTTTTTGTTATTGAACAGCAGCTTTCTTAGCTGCTCAAGTTTTTGCTGGCCTTTGATTTCATCAGGCAGGAGCGGAACAAGGACCTGATTCAGTTGAGGATAGGTTATGCGGATCTGGTCAAGATATTTCTGTTGTGCAGATTTACGCTCCCTGCAGAAAGGACATCCGTCAGATTCCATGACATCATTGATGATCATCTGCCTGACCGAAAGTTTATAATCCATGAGGCTTGACAGCAATCGCCCTGTCTCCAGAATGGCCATGGATTCCGGGATGCAGACAGGAATAAATTCACACTGGTTACCATCGCTAAGAAGACTCTCTATTCTCTTTACCATCTTTTTCAGTTTAATCAGGAGCGCATCTGTTTTGTCCTCCTGATAGGAGCCTGAAAAGGTGGTTACCATGTAGCGGTACTTCCACCTCATCTTTGAAGCCATTTTGATCCACTGATCCAGCATTTTCGGGGAGGATATAAGTCTCAGAAGATGACCTGTCGGCGCTGTATCCACGACATATTTGCTGAATTTGCCCTCTTCGATCAGATCAATGATGGCCTTAAAACTCATTACTTCGTCGATGCCAGGTACCGTTAAGCGCATCAGATCATCAATATCTTCCGAATCAAGGTTGGTGGATGTTTTAAAAAGATCAGTCAGCACCTCCTCATGTTCTTTTTTGAAGTCCTTAAAGGCCTGCTCTGCTATGATCTCGGTTACGCAGAGGTTATCAATGCATTCATAATGCTGAACCCCGTATCTGATCTTTTGTCCCAAACAATCGGAGATGGAGTGGGCCGGGTCGGTGGAGATGATGAGTGTCTTATGTTTCTGTGAAAGTTCAATGGCCGTGGCCGTGGCGCAACTGGTTTTTCCAACGCCTCCTTTCCCTCCGAAAAGAATCAACTTTAGATCAGCGTTATCCAAGCCAATAAGTGCCATTTTTTATTTTTTTATCCTGATTTCGAGGATGCCATTGTTATATTTAAATTTCATTTTCTCCTTCTTGACTTTCACCGGAAGGAGCAGTTCCTTATGGTATTTCCTGCTGTTCCTGGAGGCGGATATGTCGAGCATATCGTCCTTGAGATCAATCTTCAGGTCTTTTTCCTCAATCCCCGGCATCTCAGCGATGATTACGATCTCATTCTTTTCGTCGAACATGTCGGTCATTGGTTCACGTTCCTCTTCAACTTTTGGTCCTTCGGGTGTCTTTTTAATGTTCCCGAAGGTCTCTACTGTTGGCTTCCCGCCACCTACTGCCGATTTGATCGTGAAGCCATAAACCCCTTTCATCCCCTTTTTAAGGTGATCAAGGTTTATCTCTCCCTCTTTGCTGATCTCTTTCTCATCCTGCAGTTTTCCGGCCAGGTCGACCAGTTTTTCCACTCCCTTGAACAATCCGCCCAAACCCAGAAAATCGAAATCAAGTTCGTTCTCTTTGTCATTCCTTTTCTTCTTTTCCATTGTCTTATGATTGTTGTAAAATGCTGTTAATCCCTTGAATGAATAAGCCTATTATCTTTATTTAACCGTTGCCTCCAGCTTTTCCAGCCGCTCAATCAGTTTGTCGTTCTCCTTCCTGAGTTCCGACTCCTGTGCTTTGGATGAGAGATAAGGGTCATCCTGCCACCAGTTGATCCCCATCTCCATGGCTTTGTCAACGGAAGCGATAAGCAGCCTGATTTTGATTGTGATCAGGTCAATATCGGCAATCTGGATCTTGATATCCCCGGCAATGACAACGCCTTTATCGAGGACACGTTCAAGAATGTCGGCAAGGTTGGTCGAATTTACGGAGTGGGAAATATTATCGTTCATTGAGGTTCCTCCTTCTTAATAATTGATGGAAATCGTTTTCCATTCCTTTTTCGGCTCCTCAGCAGACTCTTGGTCAGCTATCTCACCGGAACTGGTTTTGCTCTTTATTCCGAGTGTGGCTTCGTAAAAGTCATCGATCTCTTTCAGGCGCAGGTTGAGGTTTTCCATCCTCAGGGTGAGTCTTGTCTGTTCGTTTCGCAGCCTGGTCCGTTCCTTCTCCAGCATGAAGAGCTTGAGGTAATCGGAATTCTCTTTATGGTTTTCAGAATCTCTTTTTTTCGTCTGAATGGTCTTCAGCGTATGAAGTCCTTTTAATGAAGTTGAAGTTGGCATTGATCCTCCTTTATTTTCTGTTCTGTTTCCTTTACAAAAATTATTTATGCAAATTGTTGAATCAGCTCATCCACGATGATCCTGACGCGCTCCTGGTTTGTCTTTGAGCCGATACGGCTGGTTTCAGAGGTGAGGATATCCTGGCAGATCTTACGGAACATCTCATTATCTTTGGATGGTAAGATCTCCAACACCGACAGGGTCTTAGCAATCATGATGGAACCCCGTATGGTCGGGTCGAACTCGGTCTTTCCCGATTCACGGAGTCCCCTCACAATCTTTACGATCTTCTCTGCCTCGGAGAGGGGAAGTTTTGATTTTGCCTGGGTGATCTCAAGCTCTGTCTGATAATCGAAATGGTCCACGTCCATCGTCACCATCCGGTCCCGTAAAGCATCCTGTGTTCTGTTCACCCCGGCATACTCTTCCGGGTTCGATGTGAAGATGGCGCTGAAGTCGGGATGAACCTGGAGGTAGGATTCTTCTCCCTTGCTTGCAGGAGTGCTCATCATGCGTTCCTGCAGGATCGGGAGAAGGATGTTGTTGGCTTCCGGCCGCGAGCGTGTGAACTCATCATAAATCAGGGTAAACCCATATTTGACAGCCAGCGTGAGACGGTTATTGACCCATTGTTTGGTCATATCTTCCTGGTACTTATGGACCGAATGTATGAACCGGTCATCCAGTTTCCGCAGGGTATAACCACTTTCGCCGCCAATAAGGTCCGACGTTTTAAATTCGGCATCCCCGTGGATGATGACTACAGGCCTGCCTATCTGGCTGGCCAGGTGCATGGCCACGGTGGTCTTTCCGGTCCCCGAGGGGCCCCTGAAATGAACCGGGAAGCCTGCTTTGATATAGGTCCGTGCGCGGCTGGTAATATCTGTAATATAGGGTGTCTCTACAAAATCGGGCAGGGGAGTGGGCTCCAGCACGGTGTTTAATTCATGAATCATAATCAAATCCTTTCATTTGTTTTTTATTCATTTTTGGAGATCTGTGGATGGCTGGCCGACCTTATGGGTTTACGGATTTGAATCCTTTGAAAATGGCTCCGGAAATTTGTCCAAGCAATTCAGGGTACCACCTGATCATCACCAGCAGACCGATCAAGGTTAAAATCATGACTACCGTAAAGGCAATGTTGGTCCCTCTCTCTATGGTGTTCAGGATTCTCATGATGATTCTCCTTCACGATTAGTGATACCCGGTTCCCCTGCACCGGGTACAGGGCAAGGCATCCACGGCCTTTCCCGTACCCGAGCATTTTTCACAAACTTTGTCCCCTGTCACGGTATTGCTTCCTTTACCCCCGCAAACAATGCATGTGATCCTTGCTCCCAGGGGATTTTTTCCCGTGCCGGAACAAAAAACACATGGTTTGTAGGGCTCTTCCAGTCCGATTACCCCTGATCCGTGACACACCAGGCAGAACGAGTCAGGAGCAATCAGTTCAAAAAAATCCTTTCCCGCCCCTTTGCAATACGGACATGTGATTTTTACAGTCATTACGGCTATTTTTTAACCAGGGGATAATAAATGTTGTCGATCCGCTGAACCTTTCCTTCATCCAGCAGTTTCTTTGTGATGAATCCTATCCGCATCCTGGTTTCTCCAAAGGGTTTTTCCATATCTGCAACGCGGACTCCCTTTTTATGTGCATTGATGTAACTCAGCACTTTCTCCTCCAGCGTCATCTCTTTCTGCGGAACAAGGATCTCCTTCTCTTTTTTTACCTGAATTACTTTTTTTGGTATGATCCTGGCTTTCGGTGCTGCTACTTCGACCTTTTTTTCAACAGGGATCTCTCTTTTGACCTCATCCACTTTTATGGCGGCGGGTTTCTTCACTGCTGGAGCGGGCACGACTGCCGGTTTATTTACCACTGGTGCTGGTTCTGATTTTCCAAGCTTTGCGATGGCCTGTGCGAGTTTTTCCCATGTTGCTGCAGCCTGCTTGCGGTCCTTAGTAAAGTCATCCAGATAAGTATCCACGTATGACCTGATCTCTTTTACTTTGCCCTGGATCCCGCTGAAGGTGATGTTGAAGTCCTTCATACGTTCGGATTCACTTTGTGAAAGCTCTTCCCTTGATTTAAGCAGTTCTGATCTCAGTGCCTTTGCCATTTTCTGGTTTTCTTTGCCCATTTCAGCCAGCTTTTTATCAAACTGCCTGAGCAGCGACTGGGTGTACTCAACCCGTTCGGTGAGGTTCGCCTTTAGTTCGGCTCTCTGGGTGGAAGACATCACCTTATGGTCTTTCGAGAATTTTTTTAGCAGTTTACTGGTATATCCGAAGACATCGCCAACTTCCTGCTGGATCTTCCCGATCTCGCTGTTTATGTTTTTCATCATTCCGTCAAACTCCTTCATCCTGCCTGAATTCCATTTCATCCTGCCTGTTTTGTCCTTTTCAAGATCCTTATCGAGTTTGAAAGCCATTTCTGCGTGAGAGACTGAAAAGTCTTTCAGCATGTCAGTTGTTGTCACTTTCAGGTTCTGAACTTCACCCTGGATTTGTGAGATGGTGCCGTTGATACCATTCATCATCTGATGAAATGATTTCAGCCTGTCCTTTTCCCCTTTGGCAAGGCCTGAACGCATTTTGTCGGCGCTGGCCCTGATGGCCGCCGCCATTTCCATGTGATCCTTCCGGAATCCGTCGAGTGTGTGTTGCACATCTTTAACCAGCTTTGAGTTATCCCTGAGCCTTTGCTGAAATTCAGCCGCTCTCATTTTATAAGAGGATAAAATTTCGTCGCTGAGGTTTCTCATGTCATTTGCCATTCCCATTGTTTTGTTCTCCTATGTTAAGGTTGTATTTTCAGACTATTTCTTCAAGTATTTGTTTTTTTATTTTCTTGATGTCCTTGCAAGTTATAGTATGAGCCTCGGCATCAAGTAACATCCGGAGGTGATCCGTAATCTTTCTATGTATATCCTGAAATTCCAGGAGTTTTGCTTTTGCCAGTTCTTTTTTTATATGCTGAGTGTTCATGGTTTTTTCGAGTTCAGCTTTGAAGGCTTCAATTTTTATTTTGCTGCCACCATGCTCCAGGTTCTCAATGTCGAGGATGCCCTGGCGCAGAAAACGTGCCATTGCCTTCTGATCTTCGATATAAAGGAAGAATTGTTTTTCGGCCTCTTTCTCTTTTTCATCCAGAAGGAGGTAGATCTCTTCCATCAGGCAGTCGTAATCGTTTTTCCGGAGGGAACCATTCTTTGCCAGGTTCTCGCGGAGATCCATGTTTAACTGGGATCTTTCTGTCCTCAAGAATGAAAGGGATTGCTGGAAACTGTGAAATAAAACATGAGAGGAGTCGTAAACCTCCTCGGAGGAGCGGAAAACCCCCTCAATTTTTTGTATCTGATCTTCGAATGAATGAATGAAATTTTCGATGAAATCTGTGGGTTTGTTTTTGGTAGTGGCTTCCATCGTAACCTGTGTTTTTTTTGGTGAGACCGGGAAAAAATTAAGAGTCTCCTTGGCAAACCATGCTTTTTATCTTTGATGAAAAGGATGTCCTGGCAAGTGAACTCTTCTAAACTGCAACAACTGCTTAAGCAGCTTTTGCGGTTAATCCGATGGCTTCTGCATACTTCAGGTATGTTTCAACCGAAGCAACAACCACCCTTGCCTCAATAGCCAGTAATTCAATACCGACCAGTGATACGCGTACCCATGCATCAACTACGACTCCCTTGTCGAGGATGCGGTCAATGACTTCAACCAAACTGGATGAGCCAATCGTTTTTTCTACTGCCATTTTGTAGTCCTTTCTTTTTGGTTTGTAAAAAACCGTGCTTTACATAAGGGACGGTTTACCTTGTTGCGGATACAAAGGCAAAGGGGATGCCGGAAATAAAAACGGACCCTGATTTTTTTTCTGGAAATGAATCTTCAGAATTCTGAAGCAGAGGATATTGAAAAATTGAAAAAAAATATTGTTAGGGAGATTTTAACCTGTAATTAACCAGGGTGGATCGCTCGGAAATGAGCAGATGCTCAATTTTGATCGGCTCCTTTTTGATCTGTGATCCGGTATTTCTGCATTTTGCGTGCCAATGCCATCCGCTGGATGCCAAGGACTTTTGCAGCGGCGCTCTGGTTGTTGTTGCAGTTGTGGAGGGCCAGGCGGATCAGTTCGGCTTCATGTTCTTCAAGGTTCAGCTTCTGTGGCTCCTTTGCCTGAACCGACCGCGAAGGGGTCTTGACCTGGAAATCCCTCACCCCTAAGGAAGTACCCTTGCTAAGGATAATGGCCCTTTCCGTCATATTCTTCAGTTCCCTCACATTTCCGGGGAATGAATAGGATCTCAAAGCCTGGATGGCCTCTTTGTCGATGGGAGGGACCGGTTTGTTCATCTTGACAGAGAAGTCCTCGGCAAAATAGAACAGCAGGGGTTCGATGTCCTCGGGACGTTCCCTGAGTGGGGGAATATGGATATGCAGGGTGTTCAGCCGGTGCAGCAGATCGAGACGGAACCGTTTTTCCTCCACCAGACTGTCCAGTTCATGGTTGGTGGCTGATATAATTCTGAAATCGGTCGAAATCGTTTGGGTTTCGCCAACCCGTGTGATCTTTTTCTCTTCGATGGCCCGAAGCATTTTTGCTTGCAGGTTCATCGGCATATCGGCAATCTCATCCAGGAAGAGGGTTCCCTGATCACAGCTCTCGAAAAACCCTTTCTTGTCCAATATTGCACCCGTGAAGGAGCCCTTCTTGTGACCGAAGAATTCGCTTTCAAGCAGCGAATCTGTGATGGCACTGCTGTTTACGGCGCAAAAGATATTATCCCTTCGCTTGCTGGCGAAATGGATGATGCAGGCTACGTTCTCTTTACCTGTACCGCTTTCCCCGGTAATAAGTACATTGGTGTCGGGGAATTTTGCTGCGGTCATGGCCACATCCAGTACCTCCTGGATCTTTTGGCTGACGCCGATGTAATGGCGACCAATCCTGTCTTCAAGGGCCTTGGAGATCAGGGAATTTTTTTCTTCCATCTGCCTGATCTTCTTGTGGAGTAGTAAGTATTTCTGGGTCCGTTCAATCGCGATCCGGATATCGATGTGGCGGAAGGGCTTTCTAAGGTAATCAATCGCACCCAGACGCATCGCCTTGATCACCGTGTCCATATCGCCATGCGCTGAGACGATGATCACCTCCATGGAGGGATATTTTACCTTTACCTCCTGCAGGATATCCAGACCATTGATGCCCGGCAGGCGGACATCCAGGACCAGCAGGTCGATCGATTGTTTCTTCAGAATCAACAACCCCTGTTTACCAGTATGGGCTTCAAAGGGCTGAAACCCGGAATCCTGTAGAAATTCAGCCAGCTCTTCCGTGAACCGTTTTTCATCATCGAGGATGAGTACATTGAGTTTAGGCATATTATCTTTTTAAGAGATGTTCTGGGCCTTCTTGCCCTTCTTGTCGGGCAGCGGCAGCGTAATTATGAAGGTAGTGCCGGAGGACTGATCGCTTCTGATTTCAATGTTCCCGTTAAGCTCCTTGATTATTCCGTAGGAGATGGACAAACCGAGACCGGTACCCTTACCTACCTCCTTGGTCGTGTAAAATGGATGAATAATGCGGTGAAGGTCCTCCGATTTGATCCCGACCCCGTTGTCACTGACCTCAATATAATTCGAAGTGGTATCGTGCCAGGTCCTCACAACGATGGATTTCTGATAATTGCTTTTTGAGACTTTCATCTTCTCCTCCACTGCATCTTTTGAATTGCTCAGCAGGTTCAGGATCACCTGTTCAAACCGGTAAGTATTCCCGATCACCGGCAACATCTTTTTATCAGATTGGAAAGTAAGGTGTATCGAGTGATGTTTGAATTGCTCGGAGATCATTGAAATCGCATTTTTAATGCTGTCGTTGATTGCGAAGAGTGAGTTTATGTACTCATCATGATCGCGGGAGAAGGCTCTGACATGATCGATGATCCTGCCGATCCTGGAGATATCCTCGAAAATTTTTTCCGATTTGGTGCGAA
>JBAXRT010000064.1:0-15476 GCA_037131065.1 bacterium
TTGAGTTTTAACCGGCTGGATATCAGGAAGCTTCTTTTTGAAGGAAAATTCATCGCAGGACTCCTGGAAGTTGAGGGGCTTGTTGTGGATGACTACAGGGATAAACGGATATCCCGTAAACCCGGATTCAGGCCGCCCATGCCGCAGGACGGGCTGAGAAAGCTGAAGAGTTATCTCAGGATCGATACGGTGATCCTTAAGAATGGGAAGGCTACCTACGCAGAACAGGTTGGCAGGGAGCCCGGGACTATCTTTTTAGATAACATGAATGCCATGCTGACCGGGTTGACCAATGATTCTGCTATGTTGAATGCGGGATTGGTATCAGAACTGAAAGGAACTGCCTACCTGATGGGAAAGGGGAGGCTTGACCTGAATGTAAAATTCCGCTTTGGTGATAAAAGGAACGCATTTACCTTTTCTGCTGCGCTGGGTCCCATGGATCTCCGGGAGCTCAACCCAATGCTGACCAAACTACTTCCTGCCGAGATCATCAGCGGCAAAAGCACGCAGGTTTCGGTACCCCTCGTTGTCGCCACTGATGAAGAGGCTCATGGCAAGCTGATCTGCTGTTACAAGGGACTTAAAATGAAGATCGAATCGGAGAAGCAGTCAACCTGGAATACCATTAAGACCGGGGTGATCAACTGGGTGGCAAATGATTTTGTTGTCAATGATGATAATCCGACCCAATCGGGAAAACTTAAAACAGGCGTCATCTTTTTCAGACGGGACAAGGAGAAGGGGATCATTAATTTTATCTGGAAAAGTGTTCTGAGTGGTCTGAAATCGCAGATGGGCTTCAACTCGAAGGAGCAAAAGGAGATGAAAAAGAAAACAAAAAAGCCAAAATAATTTTTCTGCAACATTTTCTATTTTTGCTTAGATGAAAAACAGAAAAGACTTCAGACGACTTTTTGCCTGTCTTGTTATTTTTACGTTAGCCCTGCCACTTTTTGGACAGAAATCTGACTCACTTAAGAAGGACAGCTGGCGTCCCAGGCCTTACCACTGGAATGTGATAAAGCTGAATATCATGCCGATGTTCATGTGGAGTACGGCAAGAAACATCACAATTTCATACGAAAGACTTGTAAACCGGTCGCAGTCTGTCAGCCTCCAGGTCGGATTTCTTGAAATGCCAAGGATCATCGGTGATCAGATCCCCGGGATCCTTTATTTTGGTGACAGCCAAAAGGGAGGGGTGAACATTGCAGTCGATTACAGGTTTTACCTGTCGAGGCGAAACTCCCGACCTGCTCCCGACGGAATATATTTGGGGCCCTTCCTGTCATATTACGGGTACAGGTTCTGGAACGATTTTACGCTTTTCAACTCATCCATTATCGACAACGGCAAGATGAAAGGCGGGTTTGATATTATCAATCTCGGAGTTTCTCTTGGCTACCAGTTCGTGTTCTGGAAACGTCTGACACTTGATCTACTGGTTTTCGGACCCTGTATGAGTCTTTATAGTGCCAAATTCGCTGTTACCGGTGACCTTAGTCCCGAGATCATCGAACAGATCGACAAGGATGTTCTGGACAAGCTCCTTGCTAAATTTCCCATCCTTGGATACCTTATTCATAACGACGGAGCGTTCGCTACCGGTTACCGGCTGAAGTATGGAGCAGGATTTCGGTACAGCATCCAGCTCGGATTTCATTTTTAGAATGGAGTATCGCTGCCAAGGTAGCATGTAATTCCCGCATTGCTGAAGAGTGACTGTATCGTTCGCAATGCTTCGTCAGACATGATACCGGAGGAGTCCATGGCATACTCCCGGTTTAAAAGCGAATATTTTTCCCTGCCGAGGTGGTGAACAGGGAGGAGATTGATTTCATTTCGTCCTGTTGTCAGGATGAATGCCGCCATCGCTTTTATGTGCTCTCCGCTGTCGTTGAACCCCGGGATCACCGGCATCCTGAAAACCATCCTGCCCGTGAATTTTTCAGATAACTTAAGGGCATTCTCAAGGATAATTTTATTTGAATGACCCGTAGCGGATTTATGAATTTCCGGATCCATATGTTTAAGATCATAAAAGATCCAGTCGAGCCAGGGGAGGGATGGTTCAATATTTTTCCATGGCACATTGCCGCAGGTTTCAACAGCAGTGTGGATAAACCCTTCAAAACATTTTTTTAGTAATTTCCTCGCAAATTCAGGCTGGAAGTAAGGTTCCCCGCCGGTAAGCGTGATCCCCCCCTTATCGCCCCAGTATTGCCTGTCACGTTGTATCTTTGCATATATTGTTTCGATTGGGGTATGATATCCGCCAACGCGCAGTGCTCCGGTGCAGCAGGCTTTGACACAATCAAATGTTGTGCATGCAGAGCATTTTACCCTGTCGAAAATCAGGCCTCCTTCGTCAATGAGGATCCCCTGTAAGGGACACGCATCGACACAAAGCAGGTCGGAAATACATTTTTCAAGGTTATAAAGGGGTTCAGGAGATGGAGCGATCCCTTCGGGATTGGAGCACCATGTGCAATGAAGGGAGCAACCTTTTAAAAAGATCAGAGTCCGGCACCCCGGGCCGTCGTGAACCGAGAAACCCTGGATATCGAAGATGAACCCACCGGTTAGTTCTGCCGGGACCATTCAAAGTCGGCACATTTCGATGCGATCATGTCGGGATAGGCAAGGGTCGTCTCCATGCATTTTCCGAGGTAATCCTTTTCAGCATTGTACCTGGAACAAAATTTGCACTTCGGGACCTTCTCTGCCTTGTCACAAAAGAGTTCATCCGGACCTGTCTTCCCTTTCGAGATCTTGCAGATCCCCTGGAACACGTCCACTGGCAGGTAGAATTTACAGTCTTTACAGCTAAAAGTCATTTGTCACTCGTCATTAGTCATTAGTATTTCGTTAAAGTTCCTCGTATTCTGTCCTTGCAATAACTTCGTCCTGTATCTGCTTTCCGAGTTCGACCCAGTACTGGGTGAAGCCGGCGACACGGACGAGCAGGCTGCGGTGTTTATCGGGATCGGACTGGGCTTCGCGGAGCATGCGGGAGTCGACGATGTTGAACTGAACATGGAAACCGCCTTTGCGCATATAGGCACGGATCAGTTCAAGGAATTTCCGCGACCCTTCTCTTCCCTTAACCACAGAGGGATGTATCTTCATGTTCAGCTGCGAGTTCTGCGACAGGGAGTGATTCCAGCAGGTGGCCGAGTTGAATAGGGCATAAGGACCATTCCTGTCTGTCCCCGGGTATGCTGACACCGAACCATCGGAGAAGGTGGTCCCGGAGAGCCTTCCATCGGGAGTGGCGAGGGTCACAGCGCCCATCGGGCCATGAGTGGAGACGGAGATCTGGCAGGCATACATGGGTTGGTCGTAAAGCGAGCGGTAGTTGTGGGTCATCTCGCAGAACCACTCTTCCCACTCCTTCAGGATCACGTCGACAAAAGCGTCATCGTTACCGAACTTAGGAGCATCCTGGCTCAGCCTGTGAATCTTTTTCCACTGGTGGTAATCATCGGTTTGTACCTGGTCGAGCAGGGAGTAAGAGCCGGTTTCGCGGGCGCTTTTGTATCCGAAGTTGGCCAGGATCGCCTTGCGATATTCATCCAGGGAGAATTGTTTATCGGTATAAACGTTCTTCTTAAGGGCGGCGAGCGAGTTGACCAGGTTGGCCGTGCCACAGCTCTCCACGTTAAAAGTCGTATTATACCTTGAGCCCATCTGCCCGATATCTTTTCCTTTCTCAAGGCAATCGGGCTTCAGCATCGAGTTGACAATCGAGGGGGAAATCTTTCTCCAGGCGTCGTGCTGTATGTTGTTGGTCAGGGTCAGAACATGCACGGCCCGTGCGAAGTAGTCGCGGAATGCCTGCCAGAGTTCATCGTATGTTTCAAGTTTTAACCCGTGCGGCGGGAAGATCCGTTCACCACTGCGCATATCCATCCCGTCGAAAAGAGCAACTTCAAGAAGTTTCGGGAGGGAGAGGAAGTGAACTCCCACGCTGGTCGCCGGCGCCGATCCGCCCGGGATCCAGTGAATCTCCCCGTCGAGGTTCAGCGGCATCCAGCTGCCGGGTGAGCTTTCAAGGCAGCCGCCGATCGACCAGGCACGGGCCTCCTCCAGGGTCATCCCTTCATGGGCATAATTGTTTACAAGGAACTCCATGGCAACCGGGTTGTTTACCCATGCCGGGTAACCGGTTCCGATCTTGGTACACTCAACCCCTTTAAGAAGGAACTCTTCCGGTAATTTTTCGTCGTAGAGAACCGAAAGGGTTGGCTGCGGAGTGTCGCAGCTGATTCCGGCCTGAAGGATCAGCATCTCCAGTTCGTTGGCGGCTGAGGTACCGTCCTTGTTCAGCCCGCCGAGGCAGAGGTTATTGAAGGTGTTTCCTGAGAGTACGCCACCTACGACACCCGTGGAGGCAAAACAATCGATCTCGGTGAATTTCATTCTCATACATTCGAGAAGTTCGATGCTTTTTTCCCGCGTGAGGATCCCCCTCTCCATATCCCTTTTCCAGAAGGGGTAAAGGAGCTGCCCGACACGACCGGGCGAAAGTCCCGAGATAGCATCTTCGTTAAGGACGGCAACATGCCATGTCCAGATCATCTGGAGGGCCTCGTGGAAATTCCGGGGAGGATTGGAGGAGAGCCATTCAAGGCGTTCAGCCAACTCGGTATACTCAGTTCTTTTATTTTTGTCCTGTTCAACGGAAGCCATCATTATGGCCTCTTCCGAATAGTTCTTTATCCAGGCTTTGACCCCCTGCAGCATTACGATCACGGCCTTGTAAAAATAGAGCCGGTCCATCTCAGGGTAACCGGCCACTTCGGCCAGGTTCTTCTCACAGACAGCGATGATCCCGTCAATGCCGAATTGCAGTGGATAGTAGTAGTTCATGACCTCACGTCCCTGCGGAAGCGTATATCCGGAATCGAACATGCAGATCACGGATCTCATCAGCGCCTCTTTTTCTTTGTAGCCCGGGACAAGCTGTTCATACCGGTGACCGACATCATCCACCGATTTGTCTTTCCACTTTTTTGCAACTTCGATCATGACGGGCATCTCCTCTACCCGGATCCCGAATTTCCCGGCGATGGAGATTACTTTACCAGTACTCCTGGTCACGTTGCCGCCTCCTATTCCCATGGTGGTGAAGGTGTCGGCAGTCAGTTTGCCCGATTCAAGGGCCTCTTTGTACATTTTGTCTTCGGCAGCCATGAAGAATGCTTCGGAGAGCCATGGCATGGGGAAGGAGCCGCGAAGGTAGGATGCCTTGCCCATGGCCAGCAGTTCACCGGGGTAGATCACCGGCGTGAGGTGTTCAAAGCCGGCCCTGAGTGCTTCCGCACGTCGTATGACAGGGATTTCACCTTCCAGCGCCTCCCACTTCCTTGTATACCAGTAAGGAAATTCCATACTGGTGGAGGATTTGGCTTCAAAGTAAAGATCCCTGGCGGCCTCTGCACGGGCGGTGGGTTTGGGTTTGGGCTCCCGGTTCACCACGTTGGTTCCAGGGGTTTGGCCATAATAGTTTATCCCATCCAGATTCTTCTGGACTTTGGCTTCACCCTTATTCTCCGGCTGCTTCATAAATGATATAATTGAATGCAAGAACAGCAATATGTGGATACGAAAATACAAAAAACCGGTGAAAACCGGTTAGTGTCAGAGTCTTTTTTCAGACATCAGGCTTGCCACCGAGAGAAGAACACCGAGAATGATGCTGTAGAGGGCTGCCACCAGGATCCGGAACTCCTCGGGAAGCATGAAGTTCAGGGTCTGGGCGGGGATCCAGAAGATGGGGATGGTCTTTTTTACCACGAAATTCCAGAAACTATACCAGTCCATTTCACGGAAGTAGGTGCCTACCCTGATCGGGGTGAAGAAATTTTTAAGGTGGCCACCGGAGTCCTGGATGTGCATATCGGTGATACGGTGGGTGGCCATGAATACCGGGGCAAAGAAAATATTCATCGTTGTGCCGACAGAAAAGGCTGCAAGAAGTTTTAACCAGCTGAATCCCGGTTGTCTGAGGATATCGGAAGGATTATCCGTCGGAAAATGGATGCCAAGGGTTTTCAGAAGGAGTGGCCCTCCTTCTCCAAAGATCACGAAGGCCATTTTGATGCTGATCCCCAGGAATCCCCATACTATGGCACGGGGGAGCAGCCCGAAACCCGGCTGCCAGTATCTCCCTGTTCTTATCCTCAGTCCCAGGCACTCACCGAAGGTTGCGAGGATTGCAAACTTGATGTAGCTCGCCATGTAGGGGAATTCCCCGTTCAGGACCCTGTATTCACGGAGAACAGCCGGGAACAGTAAAAATGGCAGTAAGAGAAGGATAAAAACAACAAGGACAATGATGTCAGTTTTCTTCATAAAAAATCATCAAATCCGACACAAAGAGGCGAAGGCGCAAAGGTAGAAATGAAATTTGAAGATTTGAAGATTTGAAAATGGAAGTTTCAGATCAATTCGTCACTCGTCATTCGTCTTTCGTCAATTGAAAGTGGGATCGGCAGGAAAATTTGCCCAGATGGCATAGTCCTTTCCCATATTTTTCAGGTGCTGGCTCCAGAGGTTTTCAGGGTGCCTGTTGATCACTTCTGAGATCCTGGCATTGGAGAGGATCCACGACTTCTCTTCGATCTCCTGGTCCAGCTGGTCGGGATTCCAACCCGAATATCCTACAAAAAACCGGATGTTATCCTCGTTCAGTTTATGATCAAGGATCATCTCCCTGATGGTATCAATGTCGCCGCCCCAGTAAAGTCCGTCGATGATCGGGAGACTTTTCTCAACGTGAGGGATGGTATGAAGAAAGAAAATACTGTCGGTCTTGACCGGTCCGCCCAGATAGACGGGGCAATCGAAATCGGGAAAATCTTTCATGACGTCATTCACCTGTGCATCAATGGGTTTGTTGATGATCACGCCAAAGGATCCCTCATCGTTATGTTCGGCAAGAAGAACGATAGACTGCCGGAAATAGAAATCCCTCAATGATGGTTCAGAGATGAGGATGATCCCCTGCTTCGGTTTTATGATCGGCGGTACCATACACTCCTTACAATTTATTACTTTTGTTTCCGGTTTGCACAAATTTAATACCAATCCATGCCGAAGTCAACCAATTACGAAAAATTTCTTGAATTTCGTAAAATATTCCCCTGGTTTTCCTTTGATAATTTTTCATTTTCTCTGTCGCAAAAGGGATTGGAGGTTGATTTTGTTTTCAGTCTTTCCGGGCAGATAACATTCCTCCCGCGTCTTTTTGTCCCCCGGAAAAAGTGGTTCCGACCGGATCATGAGATTGAGATGCTCCTTCCCAATATCCTTTTCCAGATCGGGATGATCGAGATGGTGAGTTACTGGAAAGCAGCATGCCCGCCACTGGTAAAGATTTTACCGGGATCCCTGACACGAGACCAGGTTGCCTGGTGGAAGCGGTGCTATTTCAATGGGTTGGGGGAGTTTTTTTACCTTAATTCGATTGGGACGACCCTTGAGGACTTCATGGTTATTGAGGCAGATGGGGGACCTGTTCACCCATTGATGAAAATCCCTGTCACTGGCGGTATCGTCATTCCCGTGGGTGGGGGGAAAGATTCTGCGGTTACCCTTGAACTGGTCGGAAAGCAGAAAGACTCCATCCCCATGATCATGAATCCAAGGGGAGCAACACTTCAAACCATCTGCCAGTTCGGGTTCGGTGACCAGGAATATATCGAGATCCACCGGACCCTGGATCCCGGCCTGCTGGCCTTGAATGATCAGGGATTTCTGAATGGCCATACTCCGTTTTCTGCCCTTCTGGCATTTGTCGCTGTTCTCGCGGCCATCCTGTCAGGAAGAAAATATATTGCGCTCTCGAATGAATCAAGTGCAAATGAAACAACAATCCCCGGAACAACAATCAACCACCAGTACTCGAAATCGCTGGAGTTTGAGAATGATTTCCGGAATTACCTCAGGAATTATATAACCACCGATATCGATTATTTCAGTTACCTCAGGCCGCTGAGTGAGATGCAAATTGCCAGGCTCTTCGCCGGTTTTCACAAGTATCATGCAGTATTCAGGAGCTGCAACGCCGGCAGCAGGGAGGATGTCTGGTGCGGGAAGTGTGCCAAGTGCTTATTTACCTTCATCATCCTCTCTCCTTTTCTTTCTTCCGAAAAGATGAAGGATATTTTCGGAAAAGATTTGCTGGATGATATGGAACTTTTGCTGCTTTTTGATCAGTTGACCGGGGGGGCGGAGGAAAAACCGTTTGATTGTGTGGGGACTATCAGTGAGGTGAACCTGGCGCTTTGTGAAAAGATCCGTCAATGCGGAAAAGAGAAATTACCAGGACTGCTGGATTATTACCGGACCCTGCCGCTGTATCCTTCATACAGTGAAAAGAGTTTCCGGGAAGCCATTGATGGGTTTGCCGCCGGACATCATGTCACGGGATCCCTGCTCTCCATACTGAAATCAGCACTCCATGGTTGAACTGATCAGGAAAAAGTGTACCGGTAAATCAATCCTCATCCTCGGTTTTGGACGGGAGGGACAATCTTCCTATGCCTTTCTTCGGAAGCTCTTCCCCGGGATGCTCCTCACTATTGCTGATAAAAATCCCGCCATACGGGAGAATCCGCTTGTTTCCGGGGATCCAATGGTTTTCTTCAAAACCGGAGAAGAGTACCTTAACGGATTGAATGATTTCGACCTGGTTTTCCGTTCACCCGGAATCACCCTGTGGAATTTAGCTCCCCCGGTTCACAGGGAGAGGATCACATCCCAGACCGACCTCTTTCTCCAGGCTTATGGTAAACAGGTGATCGGTGTGACCGGCACCAAGGGGAAGAGCACAACAGCCTCCCTCATCTGCCACATCCTGAAGGAAGCAGGAGAGGATGCCCTGCTTGCCGGAAATATCGGTAATCCCGCATTTCATTTTTCCGAGCTGATCAATCCCTCTACCAGGATCGTTTACGAGTTGTCGTCGCACCAGCTCGAATACATTGATGCATCTCCCCGAATTGCAATCCTCCTGAATTTTTTCCAGGAACATCTTGATGCCTATGCCTCTTATGAATCATATCGTAAGGCAAAATGGAACATCAGCCGGTTCCAGGGAGCTGATGATTATTTTATTTACAATGGGGATGATCCTCTGGTGAAATTACACCTGGCGGAATCTCCGGGAAGAGGGATACAGATCCCCTTTTCCCAGGCAACCAGGTTTAAGGAGGGCGCCTATATTCAGGACGGATGGATATTTTTCGGCGGGAAGGGTAATGAGGAAAGGGTGTGGAAGATCCACCAGGACCGCTTCCTTCGCGGAGATCATAACCTGAAGAACATACTCGCAGCCGTCGATGCCACGATGATCTTGAAAATTGCCCCTGAGTTTGTTGCGGAAGGAATTGCGACCTTCAAAGGGCTGGAGCACAGGCTGGAGTACGTGGGGGAGTATGGTCAGATCCATTTTTACAATGATTCCATTGCCACGATCCCGGAGGCCTGTATTGAGGCGGTAAAAGCGATACCAGGTGTCGACACCCTTATCGTCGGAGGGTTTGACCGGGGCATTGATTATACGGAACTTGCTGTTTTTATCAGCCGGTCCCCTGTCAGGAACCTTATCCTTGTCGGGGCTGCAGGACGACGTGTTGGTGAGGCGATAGAGGGCAAAGTTTCAGGAGAGCAGAGAATATTTTTTATCAACCGGTTTGATGATTTCAGGGAGATTGCTTTCCGTGAAACAAAGCCCGGGCATGTATGCCTTCTCTCTCCTGCTGCGGCAAGTTATGATGAATTCAACAATTTTGAAGAGCGGGGGAAGAGGTTCAGGGAACTCATTAAAATGACGAGTGACGAGTGACGAGTGACGAATTAAATTTGCGGACTGCGGACTTGTTTAGTAAACAAACAATGATCTCAAAACATCTCTTCCGTATTTTTCTTCTGACCATGTTCCCGGTCGTAATACTTGCTCAAAAGCCGGACTACAATACCCTGGTAAAGAATTACATCAAACGTTTTTCGGGTGTCGCAGCCAAGGAGATGATGCTGTACCGCATCCCGGCCAGCATCACCCTGGCCCAGGGTATCATCGAATCCAATGCCGGGCAGAGCAGACTTGCTGTTGATGCCAATAATCATTTCGGGATCAAGTGCCAGAAGGATTGGTCAGGCAAGACCTATTATCAGGATGATGATGCCCCCAACGAGTGCTTCCGGAAATACGACACTCCGTGGGAATCTTTCCGCGATCACTCCTATTTCCTTACCCAGCGGAGCAGGTACAAGGCACTATTCGATCTTGATGTAACCGATTACCGGGAATGGGCGAAGGGACTGAAAGCGGCGGGGTATGCCACTAACCCGCAGTATGCAGACCTTCTGATAAAAACAATTGAGAACTATGAATTGTACCGGTTCGATAATGCCAGTTTCCAGGGGACATTCGGAGATACCCTTTCCGGCAGGAACGATCTTGACAAACTTGCATGGATCAGTAATTTTGAGGTCGTCGGGGAGGGGCCGAATCACAGGAAGATCTATTCCAACAACGGGCTGAAGCTGACCATCACCCGGCCGGGCGACTACATTGAAGCGATATCAGCTGATTTCGGTATTCCGGTAAAACAACTGGTAAAATATAATGACTTTCCAAGGCAACCCGTGGTAAGCCAGGGGGAGATCATCTACCTTGAATCAAAACGGAGGAAGGCAGCTTCCGATGTCCATCTGGTAAAAAAAGGGGAAACAGCTTACCGGATCTCCCAGATTTACGGGATCAAGCTGAAAGTGCTTGAAAGAAAGAATAAACTGGTGGAAGGGGTGAACCCGGCTCAGGGGTCACTTCTCATACTTCGCTAACCGGTAGTTCTTTACGAACTTTCCTGAGCCGACCACAAGGTTCATCGTCTCCTCGGTAGCCACATATCCGATCTCAAAAGGAGTATTGCCCCGGATCCCCGGACCCAGCTCACGGAATCCGTTCTGGTCGAAGAGGTAAAGCTCGCTTGTTTCCGGAGCGACCATCCCGAAAAAGATCTTGCGGGCAGGGGCGCGGATTACGAACGGGGAGGAGATGACCTCCCTTCGGAACGCATAAGAATAGATTAGTTTGTACGATTTGTTATAGTAGTAAAGGTTGTTCCTGTCAAAAAAGATGAATTCCGGTGAACCGTTCCCGTTGATGTCCTCATAGAAGAAATAGTGAGCAGGAGAGAAAAGGTTCAGGGTGACCTCGGTGGTTTTTCCGCTCTCCTGGATGAAAATCACCTTCCCGTCGGGATCGGAGGTGACCAGGACGCCCTTTTTCTGCGATTTATTTACGAAGAAACCGGAATTGGCCGAATGACGGAATCTTGGGCTTAGCCTTATCTTTTGTTCTCCTGTTCTGTCGGTGATCATGATCCCCCCCTGGCTTCCTTCAATGATCAGCAGGTCGGAACGACCGGCGTTGAGATGGATGACGGACTGGATTATCTCTTCCTTCAACCCGGGTCTTTCCCAACCAGGGACTGATGAACCACTCGTGGTGAAATTGTAAAGATGGTTATCCTGAAGCGCAATAAGGATCCTGTATTCCTTTGTTTTGAAATAATCAAGCAGGGTTATCCCGTTGGTAGCCCTGGCAGGAAATCGCATAGGGTACCGGTCGGCATACTCCCCGTCGGACCTGATCATATAGAGATGTGTCTCTGTATTGAAAAGCAGGTAGAGTGAATCCCGCGGTTTAATTCTTATTGGGTGGATTTTTCCGAGCACTTTTCCCATAACGGGTATTTTCCAGCGAATCCGGCCTTCGGAATCAATCAGGTAGACATTGTTCGAAATATCGGAAACAGTCACGAAGTTCCCGGAGGGATCGTTAATGATCTGGGGCGACCCATGTACCGTTGTGTCGAGGGCAACCTTCCATTGGAGTGGTCCCTCCTGGTTCTGGTTAGGGTTGAAACGGAGGAAGAAGCTGGAGTAAAAGATCCCCTCCTGGTTGTTGAACTGGAAGGCGACCGATTCAAATTTCTTCAGGCTGTCCATGAAAGGAAGCAGCCTGGCGTTGATATCATCGTTAAGAAGTCCCCTGATCGTCTGGAGTGAATTCCTTGTGCTGAAGTAGCAGTAAATATTAGCCTTGTCGGGAATATCCCCGGAAAAGTCCCCGTAATCGCTGCTTTTCGCAAGGGTGTTGCCGGTGATGTATTCATCGACCAGGTAGCTTAGGGATTTACGGTCGGGACCGAAGATGACATAATCTTCCAGGAAGAGGCAGCAGGCGGTACTGGTCTTTGCGAAAAGTTCCCCGAAAAGGGCCGGGAAAAAAGACGGGGTATTGAGTCCGAAAATCTTCCTGCCTTTGTATGTAGTGGAATCAACCTTCATTCCCAGGGTATCCGAGAGCGAAAACAGGGCTTTTCTTGTTTCGGTGGTATCGTTTGTTCTGAAGGCCGCGAAGTTCATAGCATTCTGAAGCGTTCCTCCGCTTTCGACAACAAAGGTACAGGCCTGGTTCCCGATCCATGGGGTGAAGAATTTTGTCAGGTCAACAGCGTGCTTCTCCAGAAAGGAGGAGATGGCAGGGTTATCTGCGGTCCACCGGTCGTTGCGCAGGGTGCGGTCGAGGATCCGCTGCATATATTCCGATGGCAGCTGCCATCCGTAGAAAGTGAAATAGGAGGAGGTGGCCGGGATCACGGAGGTGATCTCAATCTTTTGTGGTTGCTGATCGGAGAAGAGAGAGAGGAAATGGAGATTTGAATCAGGTGCGACCGTAAAACCATTAAGCATAAGCTCGTCTTTCTTGATGATAAGGTCGAGACCGCTCCAGTCGGCGAACTTTGCCACCCTGAGCAGTGCCGGGAGATATTCATCGCGGGTGACTTTCGAAAGGATAAGAGAGAAGATGCGGTAATTCACATAGATGTTGGCATCCACCTTTTTTCCGGTTGTTGATTCCACCCTTCGGAATCCGGCAGATGTGAAGCTCGGACTATTCAGCGATAGCCTGTCGATGGCCCGTTTCACGAGGTCGGACCGGAAGCTTCCCATGAAAACACCCTTAAGTACAGCAAAGTAAAACGGATCCTTGTCCTCCTGCAACTGGATGCGGTGGATCTTGGTTTCCGCATAAGGAGTCTCGATAATGCTGGATTTCCGGGAGGCGAATTCTTTAACAAATTCAAGGATGCTCGATTCGGGGTCAGGTCCCTGGAGGGTGGTCAGGTAGAGGGCCCCGAACGACATCCGGCCGCTCATCGTGATCGCGATGAGTAGGTTCTGCTGTCGCAGGATATCGTTGATAGTAGCATTCTTTTTTCTTGCCGAGTCCATCACCAGGATCTCATCGCGGAGGGTGCCGACTCCCGGGAAATGGGTTAGTTCTTTCCACAGCAGGTTTGTCCGGTTGATATCTTCCCAGAGGATGCCTGCCTTGTTCAGTTTGATGATGAGCGCGGTGTTGTCGGGGATCGCGTTAA
Source organism: bacterium (assembly GCA_037131065.1). GTDB lineage: Bacteria > Bacteroidota > Bacteroidia > Bacteroidales > FEN-979 > JBAXRT01. Next base: position 13,464 of record JBAXRT010000064.1, read on the forward strand.
AAGGGGATTCTGCCGGACGGCGGAGTTTCAGGTAGATCCGGTAGCCAGCATAGGAAAAGAGGGCAACCATAATCAGGGCAGCCAGTGCAATTAGGGCAATCCGGATCTTTTTCATCAGTAGATTTCCGTGGGAAAGGGGTCAAAGGTAAATGAAAATTGAGAATTGATAATGGATAATTGATAATTTGGATAATCAGAAAGGAAACTTCAACTGTTCGGTAAGGCGATAGGTTTTCCTATGATGTGGCGTGATCCCATGGAGGGTAATGGCGTCCCTGTGTTTTCTAGAGGGATAACCTTTATTGTGTTCCCAGTCGTAATGAGGAAAATCGTTGTGCAGCAGTTCCATGTATTCATCCCGGTATGACTTGGCTAGGACTGAGGCTGCAGCGATCGAAAGGTAGAGTCCGTCTCCTTTGATAATACAGATATGCGGAATTTTTTTATAAGGAGAGAACCGGTTTCCGTCTATCAGCAGAAGCTGCGGGCTTGTGCTGAGCTCTCCGATGGCTTTATGCATGGCCAGAAAGGAGGCTTTCAGGATGTTGATCTCATCGATGATGGCTGCGCTGACACTTGCCACTGCCCAGGCCACAGCCTCTTCCTGTATCATGCTTCGCAGGTGTGTCCGCTGCCTTGCGGTCAGTTTCTTTGAATCATTGAGGATCTCATGGCTGAAGTGTTTCGGCAGGATGACAGCCGCTGCAAATACCGGCCCGGCCAGGCAGCCTCTGCCTGCTTCATCGCAGCCTGCCTCCACCAGCTTTTCCGTGTATTGGCTTAAGAGCATCTTCTAGTTTATTGATGGTAAAAAATGCGATGAAAGTAGAGGGTATTAGCCAGTATCATGAAAAAGTAGAGCCAGAGGAACCACTCTACCCTGGCGGGTTTCCTGATCCCCTGGAGTGCTGAAACGATGACAAGGGAGAATGCCGGGGCGGCTGTCAGCGGGTGAAAGATGGCCATAGGCCCTGAGAGGAAAAAAGTCAGAATGCTGAAGGGGATCGTCCAGAGGAAGAGATTCATTTTTGCCCTGATCTCAACAGTTTTTTCAACCGGTCCGGAGAAAAGAACGGAAAGCCCATAGAGGCCTGAAAGAAGCGTCATTCCACCGAGAATCAGGAAATCGATCTGGAAAGGGTTCGGGAAAACAAAGATCTTATGAAAGAACTCAACGTAGGCATTGATCTTTTCAGTAAGCTGGTCATACCAGAAGTATGTCACAGCCAGATAGAGATAAGGGGTCAGGAGTCCCAGCAGGGCGCTGATCCACTGACGCCATTTGCCTGACCTGAAGAGCACAAAGCTGATAAAGATCAATCCGCACCAGATGATGAACGGAAAATAAAACATCGAGGCAACAGAGGTGAAGAAACCTGCAGCGAAAATCCTGTCGAGGTGTTCAGGTTTTTTATAGGAGATCATCAGGTTGTAGATGATGACCAGAAGCAGCAATACATTGATATTGACAGGGTTCAGGATCAATGCTTCCGGGTAAAAGCTCATCACCAGGATGAAGATGAGGGCCGCCAGTGAGGAGTTTTTCTGGACAAGCTCATGGCCGGAAAGGATCTGGTTGAGCCAGTACATTTCCACCACCACCAGTATAAACCCTAGGATTACCGAGAGCAGCGGTAAATTATGGATCAGGCTGTAAAGAAGGTCATAAAGAGGGACAGGCCCGTAAGGAGGTGGAATGGATGGAGGATTAAAGCAGGGTATTACCCAAAGAACGAGGGCTGTCATGCTTATGACGGCGTACTGTGTGATGAAACTTGACCTGAAAAATTTTATGACCACAGCTATGGCATTAGGATTTTATCTCCTTTTCAGAGATCAAAACCGATGTCGCGGCGAAAGTACTTCCCCCCGAAGGTGATTTTACCAGCATTTTCATACGACTGATCGAGGGCCTCCTTCATCGTGCTGCCGAAGGATGTGACGGCAATGACCCTTCCACCGGCGGTAAGTGTCTGACCGTTTTCCGGTCCGGCGGATGTGCCGGCATGGAAC
>JBAXRT010000065.1:0-15369 GCA_037131065.1 bacterium
AGCTCACAGTAAATTCCGTCATCGGAAAGGTTTTTGCACGGGTAACGCCATGTCATCTCTTTATCCTCGATCAGGTCATCGGCTTTTTCCGGCCCCCATGTACCGGCAGGATAACCGTAAAGGGGAACTTCATGCTCGTTTTTCCAGGACTCAATGACCGGAGTGAGAAATTTCCATGCCTCAAGAACCTCGTCAGTCCTTGCAAAGAGGGTGGCATCTCCTTTTATCGAATCATAGAGAAGCCTCTCATAGGCCGATGGGATCCTGGTATTGGAAAGGTCTTTGTAGTGAAAGTCCATGTTCACATTCTGAACCTCGAAACCTGCCCCGGGAGTTTTCATTCCGAATTTCAGCAGGATCCCCTCATCCGGCTGGATCCGGATGACAAGCTGATTCCAGGATTGACGGGCCTTGTCGCCCGAAAAAAGGAAATGCGGGGTTGGTTTGAAATGGATCACCACTTCGGTTACGCGGGTAGGAAGTCGTTTCCCCGTCCTGATATAAAAAGGAACCCCTCCCCACCGCCAGTTGTCGATATAGAATTTCAGGGCTGCAAAAGTCTCGGTGAAGGAGTTTGAGGGAACGCCCTCCTCTTCACGGTAGCCGGGAACAGATTTACCTTTGATCGTTGAAGTAAGATACTGTCCCCGGATGGCAACCTGGTGGATCTCCTCTCTCCGGATTGGCCGAAGGGATTGGAACACCTTTAAAATTTCATTCCTGATGGCTGCCGGTTCAAGAGAGGAAGGCGGTTCCATGGCTGTCAGCGCAGTAACCTGCAGGAGGTGGTTCTGCACCATGTCGCGCAGGGCACCCGAGCTGTCGTAGTAACCGCCACGCTTTTCGACCCCGATGCTTTCGGCCGAGGTGATCTCAACATGATGGATATAATTCCGGTTCCACAGCGGTTCGAACATCCCGTTTGAAAACCGGGTCACCAGCAGGTTCTGAACCGTTTCCTTTCCTAAATAATGATCAATCCTGAACAACTGCTCCTCCTCCCAATCACCAAGGAGCTGGTCTTTAAGTTCAAGGGCAGACCGGAGGTCATAGCCAAAAGGCTTTTCAATGATCACGCGTTTCCAGCCATCTTCCTGCCGGTTCAGTCCTGCCGCTGCCAGGTGCCGTGGAATTACGCCATAGAGGTTCGGAGGGGTGGAAAGATAAAAAACAGTATTTCCTCCAATCTGCAACCTTTCGCGAAGCAGCTCAATTTCATTTTTAAGGGAGAAGTAGGTAGAGACCTGATCAAACTGGATGGTCGTATAATACAGTTTCTGAATAAAGTTATTAATCCCCGAATCATCCTCGATCTCTTTAAACTCACAGATGGCTGATCTCATTGCCTCCCTGAATGCTTCGTTTGTAAGCCCGGAGCGTGAAACACCCAGCAGGGCGAACCTTTCAGGTAAAAGTTTCTGAACGTAAAGGGAATACAACGCCGGGATCAGTTTCCTTCGTGTCAGATCACCCGAGGCGCCGAAAATCACATAACACAAACTATCCATACAACTCGTCACTCGTCATTAGTCATTCGTCACTCTTTTTCACCGCGTGTCCTCCAAACTGGTTTCGCAGTGCTGCCAGCATCTTCATGGCGAAAGATTCATCCTGTCGCGACTGGAACCGGGTAAAGAGGGAGGCGGTGATGACATGGGCAGGCACATCAAAATCGATGGCTGTCTGAACGGTCCAGCGCCCCTCCCCGCTATCCTGTACATAATCTTTCAGGTGGTCCAGACGGGGATCTTCCCGGAGTGCATTCACGGCCAGTTCCAGCAGCCAGGAGCGGACCACGCTGCCATACTGCCAGGTATCGGCAATTTTGGTGAGGTCCAGGTCATAGGGAGATTTCTGCAGGATCTCGAAACCTTCGGCATAGGCCTGCATCATCCCGTATTCGATCCCGTTATGCACCATCTTCACCAGGTGGCCTGACCCGGAGGCTCCGCAATAAACAAATCCGTTTTCAGGAGCCAGGGAGCGGAACAGGGGGTCAACAAATTCAGCGGCCTCCTTATTCCCTCCAACCATCAGGCAATAACCGTTCTTCAGACCCCACACCCCACCGCTGGTACCGCAGTCGAGGTAATGGATACCCTTTGATGCTGCCTTCTCGGCCCGCAATTTTGTATCTCTCCAGAAGGAGTTGCCCCCGTCGATGATGATATCGTCCTTATTTAACAAGGTCAGAAGCAAATCGAGATTGTCGTCGACCGGTTTTCCGGAAGGAACCATCAACCAGACCACTTTACGACCGGCCAACTTTTCGGTCAGCTCTCTGACCGTAGATGACCCGGTGGCACCCTTTTTACTGATCTCTTCCACGGTTGCCTGGCTCCTGTTCCATACCACAACCTCATGGTGATCATTCAGTAACCGCTGGACCATATTGAAGCCCATCTTTCCAAGTCCGATAAAACCGATTCTCATGTTTTAATGTGTTTAAAAAATCCTGCTTATTTATACAGCTCATTTTATTAGGATAACTCCATGAAAAACAGACGAATTTTGCATGGATTGTTTCGAATTTAATGCTTTCCGCAAAGTTAAAACAATTTCCCGAGTGCCTGGAAATGGTTTCTTTCCGGGAAGATGATATTTATTATATTTACGGTGAAATCATTATCACACGCAAGATGAAAAAGTTCCCGGATTTATTTTTTCTGCTTTGTCTGCCTGCACTGGTGACCATCCTTCTTTTCCAATCCTGTAAAAAGAAAGAGACTCCAGTTGACCCGCAGTACCTGGAGGTAACGCTCCCGGCGCTTACCCTTCAGAATGAACTATACTATTCATTGAACAACAATGTCCGGTCGGTTGAACTTGAATTCAATGAGCCCCTTGATACCGCCACGATCCGGGGACAACTCACCTTCTCTGATAAATCGGGGAGTTTTGGCGACGCCTTCTCCTGCCTTGCAATGGACCGGAAAATTGTCATTCAGTTTCTGCCAGGGTTCTCCCTGAAAAAGGGATGGAGGTACCTGCTGACGATCGGGACGGGTGTAAAATCCACATCCGGAACAACGTTTCCATCGTCCTGCACGATTGAGTTCAGGACAAGCACGCTGAACCTGAACCTGGGAGGTGGTCCCGTTAAACGCGATGCCATCCTTTGTATCAGCGACATACACCTGGGCGAATACCGGGCGGTGACAGGCAATTACTGCTGGTTCAGCAAAAACCAGGTCCCGTTGACCGACCTGCTGGACGATGTCCTGAACAACGGTGAAGCGCGTCAGGTGGTGATCATGGGCGATCTTTTCGACGGATGGATCATTCCTTACCGGACGTCGCCATTCGATTCATCGGCAGGAGTTCATGATGCGAGGGGCTATTTTCTCTCAGTAGCGAATTCGCCGGTTAATCTTCCCGTGATAAACAAACTGAAAGCGATCGCAGCCAGCGACAGCACGGAACTGATCTATATTCCCGGGAATCACGATATGCTGCTGACCCAATCCATCCTCGAAGAGATCATTCCGGGTGTGATCTGGCAGGGCAACATTGCAGGCCTCGGGAATTACTCACCGGTGGATGAGGTCATCATGGAACACGGGCATCGTTTTGATTTCTTCAACTGCCCCCAACCGCTGGTCAGCACAGGGCATATGCTTCCCCCGGGGTTTTTCATCTCACGGCTCCAGGCCGCAGGTTTGCAGGAGCATCATGGTGGTAAGATGAAAGAGGGTTATGGCACTAAAGGTTCAGCTGAGTTCATCCTGGCATGGATCCTGGCTTACGAATATCTTCACATCAAGTTCTCTCTTACCATCCATCCCGATTCACTGAATATTAAAATGGGCGGCATCGACGGTTACACGAGCCTGTTTTCATTTAACAGCGCCAGGGATATGTATGCAGGATCCATTGAAGATCATTGGGAAGCAACACAGACGCTCAACCAGGTACCGGTTCATATGCCGGTTATCATGGCCATCCTCGACGGCAACATGGATATGTTCATTGCAGCGACTTACGAGTACATGGCGAGTACAGCGCCCAAAAAATACAGGATGGCGGCCTTCGGCCATACCCATAACCCGGAACTGATTTTCTTCCCGTCTGCGAAGAATCCTGTTGGAATCTATGCCAATTCAGGCTCCTGGGTCAACGCAGAACTTTGCGACAAACCGGTTAGGACCTATCTTATGATCCGGCCAGCCCAATGGACAGGCTCCGACCTGGATATCGTCTCCCTGTTCCAGTACAATCTCGACAGCGGTGGAGGGAACCCTGACCCGGATTACATCCCTTTCCTCCTCTCGGAGGAGAGCATTTATGCAGGGAAATAATAAAAATTCCTTGACCATGAAAAATCATTTAGTAAAAATATTCCATGGATTCCTGGCCATCGCTGCTGTATTCTTATGGTTCCTGCCGGTGGCATCTGTTGCTCAGTCAACAAACGATGTGGACCCTGACCCGGCTTCCCGTCAGATCAATGTCGCCCCGGTAAAGGTGGATGGGGAGATCATCTTTTTTATCAGGGGGATCTCCTCTTACACAGCACAGCAGCGTGCCGAAGCAATCAGCACAAGGATTATCGATGCCGCGGCAGACTATGATGTTCCGGTAGATTCGGTACAGATCATTTCCGGGACAGACCGGATAAAGATATTTGCAGGTCCTCACTTTATCATGAACATTTACCAGGCGGATGCAACCCGCGAAGGGATCCAACAGGCAGTCCTTGCTGAAATGATCCATCATAAATTGGTAATTACCATCGAGAAGTACCGGCACGAACGGAGCCGTCCCGTCCTGATAAAAAAAATATTTTATGCTACGGGGGCACTGGTTCTGCTTCTGCTTATCATGTTCGGTCTCCTCCGTCTCATCCGGTGGGTCAACCGACTGATCCAGTCCAGGATCAAATCAAAGATCGAATCGATGGAAACAAAATCTTTCCACCTGATCCAGTCGGGTCAGCTTTGGAAAGCATTTCATCTGCTCTTCCATGTATTAAGGATCGTGATCATCGTGTTGATCATCGCAGTGTTTTTCCAGTTTATTCTCAGCCTCTTTCCCTGGACAAACAGCATAGCAGTTTACACGCTAAATCTTTTTCTTGAACCGGTCCTGACCATTTTTCGGGGTTTTGTTTCCTTTCTGCCCAGTCTCGCTTTTCTGATCGTGATCTACGTGGTGACCCGCTACCTGCTGAAACTGATCAAAATGCTCTTTACCGGAGTCCAGACGGGGGAGATCACACTTTCATCCTTCAAACCCGAATGGGCCATGCCTACCTTCCGGATTGTCAGGGTCTTCATCATTGTATTTGCCGTCATCATTGCCTACCCGTACATCCCGGGATCAGAAACCAGCGCCTTCAAAGGGGTTTCGGTATTCATGGGGATCCTTCTCTCCCTGGGGTCATCCTCCCTGATCGGCAATGTGATCGCAGGATATTCGATGACCTACAGGGGGGCATATAAGATCGGCGACTGGATCCTGGTCAACGGGAACATCGGGGTTGTGGAGGAACAAAAATTGCTGGTTACCCGTTTACGTTCTTTGAAAAACGAAGAGATCGTAATCCCCAATTCCCTTCTGCTGAACAGCCTTATCCTTAATTACAGCACGAAGTCACAGGGCCAGGGATTGATACTTCATACAACGGTCGGCATTGGTTATGAAACCCCATGGCGGCAGGTGGAGGCCATGCTCAAACTGGCAGCGGCACGGACCGTTGGGTTGAAAAAAGATCCGCCTCCTTTCGTCCTGCAGGAATCACTGGGCGATTTTGCCATTACTTACCAGCTGAATGTTTTCTGTGACAACCCCTCCCGGATGAAAGAGTATTATACGCTGCTGCATCAGAATATCCTGGATGTCTTCAACGAGAACAATGTCCAGATCATGACCCCTGCCTACGAGCGGGATCCGGCGGAACCGAAGGTTGTACCACCCGACCAGTGGAATACACCCCTTACAAAGGAGAAATAAGCCAAACACTGAAACGGATGAGAAAAAACAGCATGCTAAAGATTTTTTTTCTTTTGGTTGTCCTTTCATTTCCTTCGGTTTCCCATGGCTTGAATAACGATGGAAGAAACCCTTCCGGCCCACAGGCTTCAGGGATCAGTGCCCCTGTGACCCCGGATTATTATGAAAAACTCTTCTATACCTGTAAGGTCTGGGGATTTGTCAAGTATTTTCATTCGGAAACGGCCGATTGCACCATCAATCTCGACAGCATCCTTCTTCAGAAACTTCCGGCAATATTCGCAGCTTCCGACGAAACAGCATTTAACCAGGTGCTGCTAGACCTGATCAACAGCCCGGGATCTCCGGCCCCTCCAACTGTCCCGTTACCGGAAGTCCCCGATAGCCTCAGGTACAACCTTAACCTGGACTGGATCCAGAGCACAATCTTTACACAGCAGGTCAAAGATGCGCTTGATACTATTAGGGTAAGGTTCAGACCACGATCCCATTGTCTCGTGGGAGAAGCATTTTATAATGGGAATCCTACGTTTAAGAACGATACCCTTTATAACCTCAACTCCGGCGTTTATCCCTCTGAACCACTTCGTACCCTTTCCCTGTTCAGATACTGGAACATACTGAACTATTTCTTTCCATATAAGAACATCATGGACCAGGATTGGGATACTACCCTCACCGAGGTCATTCCCTTGTTCATTGAAGCCCATACCGCAAGAGAATTTGATAAAGCCGTCATGGTAATGGCCAAGCGAATTAACGATTCCCATGCCTTCGTATCCGGCGGAGTGGTTTATATAATTTTCGGGAGTTATCTTCCCCGCTTCAGCATCAGTTTGATTGAAAATGAGACTGTCATAACCAAAGTCGCCTCTTCAGTCTCAGGAATCAAGGCGGGAGATATTGTCCGGGCCATCGACGGAGTGGAGATAGGCCTGTTGCGCGACAGTATTGGAGGATACACACATGGCTCCAACGATCTTGCGGTCTCTTCCTTTGTGCACGATGATATCCTGATGGGGTCATACGGCAATTTCAGTATCACGGTTGAAAATGAAACTGGAACGAATACCTTGTCCCCGCAGAGGACCTGGTCTTCGTTCGAGTACAATAATTTTATGCAAAACACAGGCCCTGTCTGGTTTGATACGGTTGTTAACAAAGGCTGTACTTTCGGATATGTTGATATGGGCCGGCTTACCATCAACGAGGTCGGAACTATGATGGACGACCTCTGGAATACCGATGCCATTATTTTCGACATCAGGAACTATCCCCTGTCGACCCTGTGGACACTGGCAAACTATTTGTTCACAGAGCCTATCCCGATAGCAAATTTCACTGTGCCCGACAATCAATATCCTGGGGTCCTCTTCTGGCAGAACGTTTCGATCGGTGGCTATAACACCGACGTATACCAGGGGAAAGTGATCATTCTTTTTGATATCCGTACCCTCAGCCAGGCCGAATATACCTGCATGGGACTGGAACAGCATCCCGGCTCAATAAAAATAGGGAACCAAACGAAAGCGGCAGATGGAAATGTTTCGGAAATCTACCTTCAAGGCAACCTAACTACCTATTTTACCGGGCTGGGCACTTTCTATCCCGATTATGAACCGACGCAGCGCATCGGAATCATTCCCGACTTTGAGGTCTGGCCCACCATTGAGGGGATCAGGCAGGGGAAAGATGAGGTTCTTGCCTATGCGCTGGATTGCTCCCTGGTCGGACTTGAGAGCCGGAAGAATTCCGAAGAAACCCTGAACATCTGTCCGAACCCGTTCACCTCCTCAACACGACTGGATTATTCTTTATCTTGCCGCGCACCCGTCAGGACAGAGATATTGGATCTGAATGGTAAAGTCATATTCCTTATTCCCGACCGGGTTCATCCTGCAGGAGATTTTTCTGTTGAGATCGACGGATCAAAATGGCCGGCCGGGGTCTATCTCTGCCGGTTGGTTTCAGGAGATCATGTTACGGTCAGTAAGATGATCAAGGTCCTGTGAGATTTGAACGGATATCCTAAATTCAGGTATCTTTGAAAGTGAAAAAGGAATACAGGTGAACAACCAGAAATCTGACATAGAGCTTATTGAAAGGCACTTCAGCGGAAAACTTTCACACGAGGAACTGGTGGATTTTGAGACCAGGCTCGAGGAAGACCATGAGTTTGCCAGGAAATTCCGGCTGAGAAAATCGTTCCCCTCACTCTTCAATGCCGAAGGGGATGACATGATAACCCAGGCGGTAGAGGAGCTCAGGGAGACTACCCGGAGAAGAAGAAATTACCGCACAAAGGCCGGATATCTCATCCTCTTTCTCCTGTTGGTGGCGGCACTTGTAATCTCCCTGCTGCTTTTAACAGGAATCATCAGCTTTACAGGGAAACACAACAAGCCGGAACCGGTTATCCGGGAGCAGGTGAAACCGGCCGTTAAAAAGCCAGTTACAAGGAAACCAATCCCCGTCACGATTCCCGAAAAGCCTCAGCAGCCTGCCCCGGGTGACCCGGTCTCAGCACTCCAGAAATCAATTATATTAGAGAGCCCGGACAACAACATGATCTTTAGCCGCAATTCCGAGATTGTTTTCCGGTGGAAAATGGAGACAGATACCTTCACCCGGTTATGCGTCATTTCTGATATCGGCGACAGGGTGATCTGGTGGCGGGGGATCATACCGGGGATACAGGAGTACATGGTCCCGGCCAGCACCTTCAAACCGGGAAGGTTTTTCTGGTACGTGGGAAGCAGGGAGGTGAAGCGTACAATTGTAATTAAAGAGTGACCATGTCGCTCTACCTTTGCTCGCTCAACTCCGGAAGTAACGGGAACTGCTACTACCTTGGAAACCAGAAGGAGGCAGTGCTTGTTGATGCAGGCATCTCCTGCCGTGAGACGGTGCTCCGGCTCGAACGCTCGGGGTTGTCCATCAGAAACGTAAAGGCAATTTTCATCTCCCACGAACACAGCGATCATATCCGCGGGGTGGAGGTGCTTTCCCGTAAGTTCAGAATCCCGGTCTATATTACCCATTCCACCCTTAAACACAGCCGGCTGCATCTTGAAAAACCACTCGTAAAACATTTTGTTCCGCTTGAGAAGATCCGGATCGGGGGGCTGACGGTCAAAACCATACCCAAGCATCACGATGGGATCGATCCGCACAGTTTCATTGTCAGCAGCAAAGGGATCACCGCGGGTGTCTTCACCGACATCGGTAAAGCGTGTGAGCACCTCACCGGTCATCTCCGGTTCTGCCACGCAGCCTTCCTCGAATCGAATTATGATCCGGAGATGCTGCAGAAAGGCAGTTACCCGGCATTCCTGAAGCAGCGCATCCGGGGAGGTGACGGCCACCTGTCGAACCACCAGGCGCTGGATCTCTTCCTGAATCACCGGGCACCATTCATGCGCCTGCTCATCCTCTCGCATTTGTCGGAGCAGAATAACCACTCGCGCGTCGTCGAAGATCTTTTCCACCCGCATGCCGACGGGACCAGGATCGAGATTGCCTCCCGATATGGCGAGTCGAGGGTGTTTCGGGTACGATAATCAAGACAGGAATTCAGAAATTTAGTCGGCAGTCAGCAGTCGGCGACACGGCGCAAATTCATCAACTCACCAACTCATAAGCTCATCACTGCACTACTTCGCTTACTTCTTCGTCAAACTCAACTGGTAGTATTGCCACGATGAGTAGATGCTCTTGACCGTCACCAGGGAGGAGGTATCCACCACAAACTCGCTCATACCGACCGGGTGCAGCGGGTTGGCCCAGTCGTAGGTGTAACCAAGCCTTGTCCACGGGAAGGCCGTTGAGGTACCGGTATCATACTTGTTCAGCATTTCATGAATGAACCAGTTGCGGTGCTTCTGGCTGACATCACCAGGGAAATAGAGGTTGGCTTCATGGTCGGTGATCTCCGGGTCAGGAGCAGGGCGGAAAAGGTTTTCGGGGTAAACCCAGTATTCGACAAAGAAATTATTCTTGGTATCAGGAGGCATTCCCAGGAGCTGGGCGATCCGAAGATGGAGAGAGGAACTGTCAGTAAAGGAGTTCTTCTTCAGGAAGTCCAGGATCTGGGGCGAAGAGGTGATCCACGACATGTGGGCCTGGCTGTTGCCGGTCCTGAATGTCTTTCCCAGCGGCCAGTACTGGGTCGATGACTGGCTCATCCAGGAGACCACCAGCAGGCGCTGCCGGCCCAGTGAATCCGCCGACCAGGCCAGGTTCCCTTGTCCCGCGGTACTGTCGGCGTAATAGATCACGGCAATCAGGCTTCGGTAGATCTCCCATGGCTCAGTTTCCTTTGCATCCATTACCGCCAGGTTGTATTGCTTCTTCAGGGTCTTCATATCCAGACCGGCGGGAGCATATTCCGCCTCCTTGTTCTTGGAGCAGCCCATTAACAACAGGAGCGTCAGACTGATCAGTAAAAAGTTTCCCGATCTTTTCATAATCCGAAGGTTTTGCTTGATGATCACGAATTGATTTCAAAGCAAGTTAATTAATTTTTCCGTAAAATACCCTGGCTCCCAGAGTTTACATTTCGCACTTCACACTTTAGACTGAGGACTGCCGACTACTCTCCCCTGTGAATCACACCTGTCAATTCGGAAGGATTATTATTGAAGACTTCAGCTCTTGACCGGAGAAAAACTATATTTGTCACAATATTGAGAATTCCCTATGCTCACTCTCCCCGGTAAGCGGATGACTTCATTCAAAACCCTTTTCGGACTCATGGCCCTTCTGTCCTTTGCCGTTTCCTGCACTGATCAGAGGAAAAGCCTCGAGCCCTATCAGTTCGATGAAACAAAAAAGCTTGTCGCTTTTGTTGAAGATGCCGCCGATCTGGTCAGGACCGAGGGGATTGCTGCATTCAGCGATTTTGCCTTGAAGAACAGCCGATGGCTGACAGGCAACCGCTACCTTTTTGCTTATGACCTGAACGGGACCTGCATCTTTCACCCGGTTACACCTGAACTGATCGGGAGGAATATCATCGAAATGAAAGACCTGAACGGGAAACCTGTAATACAGGAGATCGTGGCGATCGCTTCCAACACCAGCCATCCGTACGGATGGGTCCATTACCTGTGGATGGAGCCGGGGGAGATCTATCCCGAATATAAAAGCTCTTATGTGATGCGGGTTACAGACCCCACCGGCCATGTTTTTGTGATCGGCAGCGGGAATTACAAGCAGAAGGCTGAGAAAATATTTATTTCCGACATGGTCGATTCTGCCTGTGTTCAACTGCAAAAAACAGGACTCGACATGATCCCCCAGTTCCTTGATAAATCGGGCAAATATTATTTCTGCGATTCGTACATCTTCATCCTTGATGAAAATGGCACGGCCCTGGTCGATCCCTCTTTCCCAAGTCTGAGCGGACGAAAACTGGTAAATATGAAAGACGCCATTGGCAAGCCCATCGTTATCGAGATGATAGAAAAGCTGAAGACAAATGAAACTGCATGGCTTTCGTATATGTCGAGGAGCCCCGATGAAAACAAACCGGTCAAGAAACTCGCCTACATCCGCAAGATATACATCAGCAATAAAGGCTATATCGTGGGATCCTCAATCCGGCTTGAAAAACCGGTATGGCTTAAGATCTGATCTCAAAACGGACACTATGGCTACACCTCCTAAAGGCATGATCTATGGCGTTGACGATAAACCGCCTTTCATAGTTACGATCTTACTTGGATTGCAGCATATTTTTACTATGTCGAGTATGCTGGTACTGCCCGTCGTGATCGTACAGGAGATCGGAGGAAATTTTCTTGAGATCAACAGCGTGGTCTCTTTTTCCATGATCGCAGCCGGTTTCGGGACTATACTCCAGTCTCTCAAACGAGGTCCCATCGGGTCGGGTTATCTCTGTCCGAATCTCTGCGGCCCCTCTTACATGGCCGTCTCCCTGGAAGCAGGCTGGCTGGGCGGGCTCCCGTTAATGCACGGCATGATCATGATTTCCGGGCTGACTGAAATGGCCTTTGCACAGCTTATACCAAAACTAAAGAAACTATTTCCACCGGAGATTACCGGGCTGGTTGTGATCATGGTTGGCGTGGCGCTGATACCCCTTGGCGTGTCGAGATTCCTTGGCGTGGAATACTCCGGCGACTCCATCGAACCTCCGAAGATCATCATCGCATGCATCACCCTCTGTGTGATGATTGGCCTCAACCTCTGGGGCAAAGGCAAGATAAGGCTTTACGGCGTGCTCATCGGCATCATACTCGGGTACCTCCTCTCCCTGGCTGCCGGCCTCATCGGTTCAGCTGAATTAAGACAGGTATCACAGACCCCATTGTTTGCATTGCCCGGACAGGGAGTGAAAATGTTCAGGTACGCTTTCGATCCCGCCCTTATCATACCTTTCATCCTGATCTCGATCATCCAATGCCTGAAATCGTTCGGGAACATCATCACCTGCCAGAAACTAAGCGACGACAACTGGAAGGAACCCAACCTGAAGAACGTGGGAAAAGGATTGGTGGCATCGGGCATAAGCGTATTTACCTGCGGTCTCCTGGGCGGGGTTGCGACCGACACTTCGGCCAGCAACGTGGGGCTTTCCGCTGCCACCGGGGCCAACAGCAGGGTCATCGCCTGGAGTGCAGGAGGGATCTTCATGCTCCTGGGTTTCCTTCCGAAAATGGCGGCCCTGTTCACCATCATGCCCCAGCCGGTGATGGGCGCCATCGTGGTTTTTGTGACCTGTTACATGCTTATTTCAGGAATGCAGATCATCCTCTCCAACCCGATCTCAACACGAATGATCTTTATCATCGGGATCTCCATGATCTTCGGACTGAGCGCCGATATTGCCTCCTCCCTGTTTTTTACAGTTCCCTCATGGCTGGTCCCCGTATGCTCCTCTTCGCTCACCGTTTCAACCCTCCTGGCCGTGATCCTGAACCAGATCTTTATCGTTCGTGACCACCAGTTGGAAAAAAGCCATCACAAGGGATAACGGTTCAAGTCAATGCAAGCAATGCAAACAATGCAGGAATTAAGTCGGCAGTCTGCACCACCTCATCACCTCCCCTTATCACCTTGTTACCATGTTACCCTGTCAAGTGCCCCCTCTTGACTGCCGACTACTCTCCCCCGGGTATCCTGAAACCCACCGGCTCCATCGGTTCGCTTTTCTTATGCATCATTTCCCGAATGGTCTCAAAGATCAGTTGGATATTTTCGTCATGTGAGGAGACCGTCCTTTCCAGCTCTTCGATCTTCAGGGCAAGCTCTTTATTAGCTTCAAGGAACCGACGTATTTGAACGAATGCCCGCACGATAGCAATGTTGACCTGGATGGCACGTTCTGAGTTTAAGACTGATGATAGCATTGCAACTCCCTGTTCGGTGAATGCGAAAGGCCTATACTTAATATTTTGACCTCTTTTCAAGGTCACAATTTGTGACCTTGAAGAATCAGCTTCATTATCAGTTAGTTCAAACATGAAATCGACAGGAAATCTGTTTAAATTTCTTCTGACAGCCTGCTTTAAAACCTTTGTTGGCACTTCATAAAGTCTGGCCAGATCGTAATCAAGAATCACTTTCTCTCCCCGGATAAAATGGATCAATACTGTGATATTTTCCACTTGTTTTTGTAAATCGGCTTCCATAATGCTTTTTATTGCTTAATCGGGAAACTAGGTAAAAGGTGATATAATTTACGATCGGACGATTTACGATTTTCGATTTGATTCGAAGATCTGCGATTGCAGATTTAGATGCCCTAGTTATCCGTCAATCGTAGATCTAAAATCTGAAAATCGAAAATACCCATTCACTACTTCATCGCCTGACCCTGCTACCTTGTCACGTGTCACCCTTTTTCTTATTTTTATCGTTGCGTTGTTAAACATTCAACACGATTCAACATGCAAAAGTTCCAACAAAGGTATATCAGCCTGCCGCCCGCGGTTCTAGCAGTTGCCGCGCTGACCGGATTTCGTGAGACAGCCCCCGGCAACCCGCCTGCCCATCCGAATATTTTACTGATCATGGTGGACCAGATGCAGACCCCGCCCGAAGGATATGGCCCCACCCAGGGGGCAGTGCAGGATATGAAGGAGATCCTGAGTTTCCGTCCTGTCTCCCCGGGCAATTCCTACAGCCCGTATTTCGAAGGTTTTCTGCGGCTACAGCAGAACGGGGTGGTCATGAAAAAACATTATACGGCGTCTGCCGCATCGGTTCCCAGCCGGTGTTGCATCATGACAGGCCAATATCCCACGGTGACAAACGTAACGCAAACCGATGGCATGTTCAAGTCAGCCCAGGATGTTCCTTTCCTGGATCCAGACGGTACACCTACCATAGGGGACTGGCTGAGGCAGCTTGGATATACTACCCATTATTTCGGGAAATGGCATGTGTCGGAGTTGGGCCCGCCTTCATACCTGCAGCCCTGGGGTTTCTCCGACTGGGCAATATCCTATCCGGAACCACACGGCGGGAGTGCCGACAACCTCGGTGTTTACCGGGATGTGGTGTTTGCAAACCACGTGGTCAACTTCCTGGAAAAGCAGGGGACGAATCCCCCGGCAACACCCTGGTTCACGGTCGCTTCACTGGTCGATCCGCATGACGTGAGTTCCTGGCCCTCGAACTGGCAGGTATACGATACCAACGGGGTGGTGCCCTGGGTCGACTATCCGCCACCTCTGACCATACCCGCCACCGGCGACAACAGTTTATGGGGGACGGTGAGCCTGGCGGTAAACTACGACACCATCTCCAAAGCATTCCGTGTCCCCCTGAACCCTGACGGCTTCCCCGAGAACAATGCCTTCCTTCCGCCGACCTTTGACGAGCAGCTTGATAAAAAACCGGACTGCCAGTATGATTATTCGTTCAAAATGGGACTGGCCTTCGGAACCAACATCGATTACACCTTTAAGAAAATTGGCGACACTGTTCATCATTCCCCGCATCCGTTCCAGCTCCAGGGCAGTGATTACGCCGAATGGTGCCGGAACTATGCCCGTTTTTATTTTTACTGCCAGTACCTGGCCGATCTCCAGATCCGCCGTATCCTGAAAGCCCTTGATGATAGCCATCTTACCGAAAACACCATCGTGGTATTCATTTCCGACCACGGGGAAATGGCAGGCGCCCACGGGGGAATGATCCAGAAGTGGCATAATGCATATGAAGAATCGGTCAGGGTCCCCATGGTGATCTCATCCCCGCTTGTGAATTCCAGTGCCGGTACCCTGAGGGAGATCGTATATCCTACCAGTTCCATCGACCTGGTGCCGACCCTGATCGGACTTGCAGGGTATAACCCTGATTCGCTTCTGGCTATTCCCGGGATAATTCCCGGCCATAGCCCCTCTGCGCATTTTCCAGGCGTCAACCTTTCAGGGTACATCAAGGGGA
>JBAXRT010000066.1:0-15331 GCA_037131065.1 bacterium
CCCGGCCTTGCCAAAACACTTGCCATAAAGTCACTGGCCAACATCATCGATTCCAAATTCAGCCGGATCCAGTTCACTCCCGACCTCCTTCCGGCCGACCTGATAGGAACTCAGATCTATAGTCAGAAGAGAGAAGAGTTCAGTGTTCGAAAGGGTCCGATCTTCGCCAACTTCATCCTGGCTGATGAAATCAACCGGAGTCCTGCAAAGGTTCAGAGCGCTTTGCTTGAAGCCATGCAGGAGCGCCAGGTGACTATCGGCGACCAGACCTTCATTCTTCCGGAACCCTTCCTCGTCCTTGCAACGGAGAACCCGATCGAACAGGAGGGGACCTACCCGCTGCCAGAAGCCCAGATTGACCGTTTCATGCTGAAGGTGGTGATCGGTTATCCGGATAAGAAGGAGGAGAAAATGATCATCCGGCAGAATATTTCAAATGAGACCTTCAAAACGAGCACGATCATTAAACCTGAAAGCATCCTCAAAGCGAGGGCCGTCGCCCGCGAGGTTTATCTCGATGAAAAAATTGAGAATTATATAACCGATATTGTTTTCGCTTCCCGTTTCCCGGCAGAATACAAGCTGAAAAAATTTGAAGGACTGATCAGTTATGGCGGCTCCCCGCGCGCAAGTATTTACCTCGCCCTGGCAGCAAAGGCCTATGCCTTCATCAAACGCCGCGGATATGTAATTCCGGAAGATATCCGGGCTGTGGCCCACGACGTGCTGCGCCACAGGATCGGACTTACCTACGAGGCCGAAGCCGAGAACATCAGCACGGAAGATATCATCAATGAAATTCTTAATACGGTTGAAGTACCCTAACTAATTGAAGCCCCACTCCCTGCACCCCCTCCCCAGATGGGGAGGGGGACGGGGGAGGGGCTGCTGAACAATGGAAGCCGCAGAAATATTCAAAAAGGTCAGAAAGATCGAGATCAAGACCAGGGGACTGAGCAACCAGATCTTCTCGGGACAGTACCATTCGGTCTTCAAGGGTCGTGGTATGGCTTTTTCGGAAGTGAGGGAGTACCAGTACGGGGATGATATCCGGAACATCGACTGGAATGTTACTGCAAGATTCAACCATCCCTATATCAAAGTCTTTGACGAGGAACGCGAACTTACAGTCATGCTGCTCATCGACGTGAGCGGTTCAAACCAGTTCGGAACCAGGAAGACGCTGAAACAGGAGATGATCACGGAGATTGCGGCGGTACTGGCATTCAGTGCTATCCAGAACAACGACAAGGTGGGGGTGATCTTCTTCAGCAAACAGATCGAAAAATTCATACCACCCAAGAAAGGAACCTCTCACATTCTCAGGATCATCCGTGAGCTTATCGATTTCAGACCCGACCACCAGGGTACAAATGTTTCCGAAGCACTGCGGTACTTCACCAACGTCATTAAAAAGCGTTGTACGGCTTTCCTTTTAAGCGATTTTCTGGATAAAGGATTCAGCGATGCCATCAAGATCGCAAACAAAAAGCATGACCTTATCGCCGTACAGATCTTTGATGAGAGGGAGACCAGCCTTCCCGATGTCGGGTTCATCAGGGCCAGGGATGCCGAGAGTGACAAGCTGATCTGGATCGACAGTTCCGATATCAGGGTGCGTACACAATATAATAAATGGTATACCGGGCACCAGGCGTTTCTGAATGAAACATTTTTAAGAAGCGGGGTGGATGTTGCACGCATCAGGACGGATCAGGACTATATCAAACCACTGATGGGGTTGTTTAAAAAAAGAGGAGCAAGAAGATAATGACGAGTGACGAGTGACGAGTGACGAATGAAATTTCCTATTGACTTAATGACCTAATGACCTAATGACCCGTTTAGTTAAAAATATTATCCTTCTACTTTCCATCACTGCTACTTCGCATGGATTTGGCCAAAACGTGGCGGTTACTGCGAAGCTTGACACAGGCGCCATGCTGATCGGTGATCACGTCGGGATGACGATCTCCTTTACCGGCCCGGTGAAAACACAGGTACTCTGGCCTTTCATCCCGGATACCATCCTCGGAAATATCCAGGTGATCGGAAGGGGAACGATCGATACTGCCTTTTCGACGGATAAACTTACGGCTACTTACAAGCAGTTTCTGAACCTGACCTGTTTTGATTCCGGATTTTACAATATTCCTTCCATTCCTTTCAGATACAGGAACCTTCCCGACACCAGCCAGATGATGGCGCTCAGTGACCCGCTGATGCTGGCAGTGCATACCCTGCCTGTCGATACGACCAAGGCCATCAAACCCATCAAGGGCATCATGAAGATCCCGATCTCTTTCCGCGAGATGTTGCCATGGATCATTGCAGGAGTACTGTTGGCGGCAATCATCCTTGCGGTGATCTGGTACATCAGGAAAAGGAGAAAGAACGAACCTGTTTTCCGCCTCAAACCAAGGGTTGTTTTGTCCCCGCAGGAAAAGGCGCTCCAGGAACTCGAAAAACTTCGGGTCAAAAAGCTTTGGCAATCAGGCAAAGTGAAAGAATATTATACAGAGTTGACAGACGTTCTCAGGATATATATAGAGGAGAATTTTCGTGTTCCTGCCATGGAACAGACCACCTCCGAGATCATGGATGCCCTGTCGGCACTAAATGAAATAAACCAGGAACCGCTCACTAAGCTTAACCAGGTTCTGAACCAGGCCGATATGGTCAAATTCGCCAAGGGACATCCGCTCCCTTCCGAAAATGACCAGTCGCTGGAACTGGGGATATCCTTCGTCCATACCGGGTTTAAATCCGTTACAGCGACTGAAGATACAACTACTGCATTATGATAAAGTTCGCAAATCCGCAATTCCTTTTTCTGCTGGTCATCATACCCGGACTGGTTGTATGGTACTTTTACCGGCTGAAAAATAACAATGCGGACCTTAAGGTTTCCGACATAACAGGATTTGGAAATACCGGGCGCAGCTTTAAGATGATCGCCTTTCATGCACTGTATGTCATCAGGCTGCTTGCCATTATCCTTCTGATCGTCGCCATGGCCCGTCCCCAGACCAGCCTCAGCAGGCAGGATGTGAGTGTTGAGGGGATCGACCTTGTCATTGCACTTGATGTCAGCGGATCCATGCTGGCCATGGACTTCAAACCCGACCGGCTTGAAGCCTCCAAAGCCGTTGCCATCGATTTTATCGACGGACGCCCCAACGACCGCATCGGCCTCGTGATCTTCAGCGGGGAGGCATTCACCCAGTGCCCGATCACAACCGACCATTCCGTTCTGAAGAATCTCTTCATGGATATCAGGAGCGGTATGATCGATGATGGTACTGCCCTGGGCGACGGACTGGCGACAGCGGTGAACAGGCTCCGTGGCAGCAAGGCCATCAGCAAGGTCATCATCCTGCTCACCGATGGGGTGAACAACATGGGAAGCCTTGATCCCCGTTCGGCTGCAGAGATTGCCAAGCTTTACGGTATACGTATCTATACCATAGGGGTTGGGACAGTCGGGAAGGCGCCATACCCGGTACAAACACCATTCGGCATGCAGACCCAGATGATGGAGGTGAAAATTGATGAACCCCTGCTCCAGGAGATTGCCCGGGCAACCGACGGGAAATATTTCCGTGCGACAAACAATGCCAAACTGCGGGCCATCTACCAGGAGATAGACAAACTGGAGAAATCGAAGATCGATGTAACCGAGTTCAGGAAGAAGAAAGAGGAATTCGTCCCCCTGGTCCTGCTTGCCTTTGCACTGCTTGGACTGGAGTTTTTACTACGATATCTGTATTTAAAAAACATACCATAACAAAGAAGTTAAATCTGAAATCTGAAATCTGAAATCGTAAAAGGTGTTTAGGTCCGCTCATCCATACTATTTTTACCTCCTTGCGCTGATCCCGGTCTTCGTCCTGATCCTCGTGCTTTTCCTTGTGTGGAGGAAAAAGGCGCTGAACAGGTATGGCGACCTGCAGGTGATAGGTCAGCTTATGCCCGAATTTTCGCTGGCAAAGACCATCCTGAAGTTCGTCCTTTTCATGACAGCCATCATCTTCCTTATCTTCGCTTTGGTCGATCCGCAGACCGGCTCGAAGCTTGAGAAGGTGAAACGCAAAGGTATCGACCTGATCATTGCCCTCGATGTATCCAACTCGATGCTGGCTGAGGATCTGCGGCCAAACAGGCTGGAACGGGCCAAGCAATCCATCTCTCGTTTGATCGACCGCCTGGAGGGCGACCGGATCGGGATCATTGTCTTTGCAGGCAAGGCGTATACACAGCTTCCGATAACCACTGATTATGCTGCTGCCAAGATGTTCATTTCCACGATCAATACCGGCATGGTCCAGACACAGGGCACGGCGATCGGCGAAGCCATCGACATCGCGGCAAAAAGTTTTGGCGAATCAAAGCACAACAAGGCCATCATCATCATCACCGACGGGGAGGATCACCAGGGCGGGGTTCTCGAACAGACAGATGCCGCTGTTAAAAAAGGAATAGCAATCTACACGATCGGCATGGGTCTTCCGGAAGGGGCACCCATCCCTGTCTATGAAGGCGACCGGCAGGTCGGATATAAAAAGGACCAGCAGGGGGGTGTCATCATGACCAAACTCGACGAAACACTTTTACAGAAAATAGCAAGCCTTGGTAATGGTATCTATTTCCGAGCTTCCAATTCGGAAACGGGATTGAATAAAATATTTGACGATCTTAATAAGATTGAAAAGACAGAGATTGAAACCAAACAGTATTCCGATTTTGAGGACAGGTTCCAGTATTTTGTTGCCCTGGCGCTGATAGTCCTGATCCTTGACCTGTTTGTTTTTGAAAGGAAGACACAGTGGCTCAAAAAGGTGAAACCTTTTAATAATTAATAATTGATAATTGATAATGGATAATTGATAATTCGAAAAATGAATTCGTCACTCGTCATTAGTAATTAGTCATTTGTGAAAAAGATCCTGATAGTATTGGTTTTAATTTCAGCCGCCTTTCTTGCCTCGGCCCAGAAAGAGAACAAACTCTTGCGTGAAGGGAACCGGCTTTATGAGAAGGGAGATTATAAGGGGGCGGAGAAGGATTACCGGAAAGCGATTGAATTGAATAAGGAATCCGTCAAAGGACAATTTAACCTCGGCGCATCGACTTACCAGCAGCAGAATTATGAGGAATCAGCCAGAATTTTCGGTACATTAGCCGAAAAGAATCAGGATCGTTCTGCCCAGGCGATGATCTATCACAATCAGGGGAACTCTTATCTTCAGGCAAAGGAGTATGAAAAAAGCATTCTCTCCTATAAAAATGCCCTGATGAACAACCCGAAGGACATTGATACGAAATATAACCTTGAATATGCTAAGATGATGCTGAAAAAACAACAGCAGCAACAACAGCAGCAAAACAAGGACCAGCAGAAAAAGGACGATAAAAAGGATAAGCAGGATCAGAAACCCCAGCAGAACCAGGATCAGAATAAAGATCAGAAACCCGACCAGAAAAAGATCAGCAAGGAGGATGCCGACCGCATGCTGGAGGCCCTGAAGAACGATGAGAAGAAGACCATGCAGAAGGTGAAGAAGGAGAAAGCCAAGGTTCAGGTGGTGGGAGTGGAGAAGGACTGGTGATTTTGAATGACTAATGACTAATGACTAATGACCAGGCGTATTAAAAATATCATATCAATTGTATTCCTTTTCTGCGTTGTCGCGGCCGTTGGACAAGACAATATCGAATTTGTCGCTTCGTCGAAACCGGTCGTAGCGGTTGGGGAGACCTTTACGCTCTCCTTCACACTTAATGCCCAGGGAACAGCCTTCCGGCTTCCTAATTTCCAGGGATTCAATGTTCTCAGCGGGCCGAATACTTCAACCACTTCGAGCATCCGCAGTGTAAGTGGCCGGACAAGCATGACCATTGCCTACACCTATACTTATTATCTCCAGGCGAGCCGCGAGGGAAGTTTCGAAATTCCTGCCGCTTCAGTCAATGTGAATGGAAAGAATTACAACTCCAATACCTTGACGATCAAGGTAGTTAAAAATCCGAACGGGACAGCATCCCAGCAGGGTAGCGGCACACAGCGCCAGCCCGGGGGAGATTCCCGCCAGCCGAATCAGGTCGTTTCCGGCCCCAATGATGTATTCATCAAAGCGACTGCCAGCAAGAGTGATCCCATCCAGGGAGAAGGAATTGTGGTTGCTTATAAGATCTATACAAAGGTGCCCATCGCACAGATCAATATCAGCAAACTCTCCTCATTTTCTGGTTTCTGGTCTCAAAACCTCATCAAGGAGAACGACAAGCTTCAGCAGACAACCCAGGTGATTGACGGACAACAATATGTGGTTGCCGATATCAGGAAGATCGCCCTTTTCCCGCTGAAAAGCGGACAACTCGTGATCGATCCCCTGCAGCTGGAATGTGTTGCCCAGGTGAAGCGGGCCTCTAGGTCACGTACCGGGGATCCTTTCTTCGACGATTTTTTCAATGATCCTTTTTTCAATACAGGAACCACCAACATTGAAAAATCGCTTACATCGAATGCCCTTGTCATCAACGTGAAGCCATTGCCCGAATCCGGGAAACCTGCCGATTTCAGCGGGGCGGTTGGTAGTTTTACCTTCAACAGCGAGATCGATAAAAGCCGCCTGAAGGCAAACGAAGCCCTGAACCTGAAATATGTTATTTCCGGGAAAGGGAATATCCAGCTGATCGACAAACTGAATGTCACCTTCCCTCCCGATTTTGAAACCTATGATCCGAAGATCACCAGCGATGTCAAGTCTTCCGGGGCCGGCATCAGCGGAAGCCAGACCTTTGAATATCTTATCATTCCCCGCAAGCCCGGAAAATTTACCATCAAACCATTCAATTTCAGCTATTTTGATCTTGATAAAAGAAAATATGTCACCCTAAGTTCACCCGAGTACACCATTGATGTTGATAAAGGAACAGGGGAGGCGGCGGCGGTAACTTACTCAGGTGCGAACAAGGAGGATATCAAGTACATCGGCAGCGATATCCGTCATATCAAGGATAAGAGCTTCGTCGTGACCCGCCTGGGAAACTGGTTCATCGGCTCCACCGGATTCTGGCTTTTGCTTCTGATCCCGCTGATTCTCTTCATCATGGTGATCATCCTTGGAAGGAGACTGTCTGCCCGCAGGAGTGATACCATCCTGATGAAAAATCTTAAGGCGACCAAGGTTGCCCGTAAGCGACTCCGCAAGGCCGAAGTGTTCCAGAAAAGCGGAAAACAGGAGGAGTTTTACGTTGAGATCTCCCAGGCACTCTGGGGATACCTGAGTGATAAATTCTCGATCCCCATGGCCGATCTGAGCATCGATTCGGTACACGAAGCCCTGGTGAAGAAGAGCGTCAACGAGGAGATGATCAGGCAGTTTATCGAGACACTGAACAATACGGAGTTTGCCCGCTTCGCACCCGGCGAGAAGAGTGTGAATATGGAACGCATTTACAACGAAGCCCTGGAGATTATTTCGAAGATTGAAAGGGAACTTAGGTAGTGACTAATGACTAATGACGAGTGACGAGTGACGAATCAAATGACTTAATGACTTAATGACCCAATGACTTAATGACCGAACAATGAAACGACTAAGCCTGATATTTGTTCTCCTGTTCCTTAGCGGTGCACTTCTGGCTTCGGAGGCGGATACGTTTATAAGGAACGGGAACAAAGCTTATGGGAATGGTTTGTTCACCGAGGCAGTGGATCAGTATAAAAAAGTGATCACACTCGGCTATGAATCACCGGAACTCTATTACAACCTGGGGAATGCCTATTTTAAGCTAAACGATTACCCTAACGCGATCCTCTGGTTTGAAAGGGCCAGGCGTCTTGATCCCGGTGATGAGGACATCGACTTTAACCTCAAGGTTGCCAACAATAAAATTGCCGACCAGATTGAACCCCTGCCTGAACTTTTTTATAAACGATGGTTCAGGAGCCTGATCGATCTTTTCCCGGCTGATAGCTGGGCCATTACAGGGATTATCCTCTTTATCCTTGCACTTATTTCCGGTACCCTTTACCTGATCAGTAGGGTATTGATATTGAGAAAAATAGGTTTCTGGGTCGGGTCTGTCATCCTTTTTTTCTCCATCCTCTCCATCCTTTTTGCCTGGACCGGCTATTCAAACGTTAAAAATGCCAACGAAGCCATCATCTTCACTCCTACCATAACAATCAAGAGTTCACCGGATGAAAAGAGTGTCGATCTTTTCGTGCTCCATGAGGGTACGAAAGTGCAGATAAAAGATCAGATCGGCACATGGTATGAAATCCGGATATCCAATGGATCAGTGGGTTGGATCCCTTCCACCGCCATTGAAAAGATCTGAGCCATTTGGCCTGATGTTTTTTCCCTTTCACCGGAAATCCTGTTAGGATCATCGACTTCTTGTCCGTGACAAAGGCTAAGGATAATTTTTTTTTGTATAATTCAGATTTTACTTTATATTTGTTGGTTTGAATCGAGAACATGATGTTCCTTGCCAATCCCTGATTTTACTGCACTTGCGTGACATGATCTTAAAACTATATTCAATAAATAAAAGCGAATGATATGAAAAATAGACTTTTACCATCTGGTTTACTGGCTGTTTTACTGGGACTCTCTTTTCTTTTTCTCACCGAATTGACCATGGCAGGTCAGCCCGGGGATTCGGGTGGAAAAAAGTATGATGGGAAAACCCGTATGGAAAAAATGCGGGCCAACCAGGTCACCGGAATCGTAAGTCCTGAAAGTCAGGCAGCGGCATGGAAAAAGCTCCAGGAGATGAATGCTCCGTCCAAAGGAACACTGAATTTGGACTGGATCTCCCTTGGTCCGGATAATTATTCGGGTGTCACCTGGTCTGTTATGTTCGACAACAAGGATGCTACATCCAATACAATCTATGCCGGTTCAGCCAATGGCGGGGTCTGGCGTTCTACGAATCTGGGACTGACCTGGCACCAGATGAATGCAGAAAGTAATATCATTCTGAAAGTTTCCACGCTGGCCCAGACCTCCGGTGGCAGGATCTATGCCGGAACCGGAGTCACTTACTGTAACGAAGCGCCATATGCCGGAACCGGTTTGTTTTACAGTGATGATGGCTATACCTTTGTGAAATCACCCAATACAAGCGGTCATAATTGGTATTCAGTTGCCAAACTGGCTGTTAACCCCAGCAACAGGATCTTCGCTGCGACCAACAGCGGTTTGCATTACAGCGACGATGGTGTTGCATGGACACAGGTTCGTGAAGGCTATTGCAACGATGTTGCCGTCGGAAATGACGGAACAATCATTACTGTTGTTGCAGGTTCTGTGTGGGTTGCAGCCGCAGGCGACTTTAACAACTTTGTCAATGTTTCAAACGGTCTTTCCACAGGACTTCCTTTCAATCTCAATGGATGGACTGTTGTTGCCATCGCTCCGACCGACCCGAATATTCTTTATGCAAGTCTTGCAGATTCGACGGGTTACCTCCTGAATGTCTATATTTCCAGAGATAAAGGGGCAAACTGGTCTGTCATCTTCCCTGGCAACGAGACTTTTGAACCGCTTGCAGGTGAAGGATGCTATTCACATACCCTTACTGTTTTTCCGAATGATCCTTACCAGATCCTTCTCGGTGGCGTCAACATGTGGTGGGGTAAGCAGATCCAGACAACCGGCTTTTTCGACTGGATGGAAATGAGCAACGGAAGCACTTCGACACTTGATTTCCAGTATGCACCCTCGCGTCACCACAATTACCTGTTCCGCCCAGGATACCCGACCCAGCTTGCGATGGCAACTGACGGGGGAGTCACTACTGCCATCATCGGAACAGATTATATGCAATACAAGACAAGCAATAAAAACTATGCAGTCTCCCGGTTCAACTCGGTTGCCATGTCACGCAACAAGGAGTGGGCAATGGGCGGCGGCGACGCCATTGGCACCCAGGTCATCGGAGCCTATTACCCTGCTCTCGTCAACAATCCCACCGACGGTTACCAGGCCTGGTGGAACGATGGTGCACGGACTGCCGACGAAGGAGGTTCAGGCGGCACATGTGCCTGGTCGACCATCGCCCCGAATACGATCTTCTTTTCAAAAATCGGGGACAGCTTACGCCGGGAAGATCTTACCGATCTTTCCTATACCAACGGATTCATCATGGGGATCGTTAACACAAAGGTGGATATCACACCCATTGAATACTGGGAAAGCATCAATTT
Source organism: bacterium (assembly GCA_037131065.1). GTDB lineage: Bacteria > Bacteroidota > Bacteroidia > Bacteroidales > FEN-979 > JBAXRT01. Next base: position 10,223 of record JBAXRT010000066.1, read on the forward strand.
CACCGACACCCGCGACAGTGTAAAATATATCAATAAGACTGGCAAAGAGATAAAGGCAGATACAACCCTGGTTATCGAAAGCAGTACCGTGAGTTTCAGATTCGATTATATTACAACCGAACCTATCCCGGCCGGTGATAGCATTATGATCCCCGACCCGGTTGCATCACGCTTCTTCGTGGCAGGAACCCGCGGGGGTAATTATTCCGTGTGGATGACTAAGGGTGCACTTAACTTTACAGGCACACCTACCTGGTTCAAGATCATTATCATTCCTGCTTCCGATACTGCCTTCTTCAACGACCCGATCAGCACGATGGCTCTTTCCAAAGACCTCAATACCTTGTGGTGCGGAACAGAAGGCGGACGGATGATCCGAATCTCCAATATTACGATGGCATACGACTTTGCAACGGCCGATGTGACCAGTCCTACCTGTATCATCGCAACGGAAAAATTTCAGGATCTGCCATTCCTCGGAAGGTATATCAGTTCCATTGCAATAAACCCGAACGATTCACGGCAGGTGATGGTTACCCTTGGAAACTATGAAAACAATGATTACGTTTTCCTTACGGAAAATGCCAACGACTCACTGCCAGCATTTAATAGTGTTCAGGGAAATCTGCCCCCGATCCCTGTCTTCAGCGGGCTCATTGAAATGCACGACAACAACCGCGCCATCATCGGTACCGAATATGGTGTATTCTCAACCTCGAACCTTACTGGCAGTGCTCCCGAATGGAGTCTCGAGCTGCTGAACATGGGTGACGTTCCCGTTACGCAGATCAAACAGCAGACACTTGATCATTATCTCATTAAAAACCTGGGGACCATCTATGCTTCAACATACGGACGTGGGATCTTCATTGATACGACCTATTATACACCCCTCGGCATCGACCCGGGCAATATTACTCCTGTTGGCAAAAACAGCACGATAAGGGTCACTCCGAACCCGGCAACCGACAAGATCAGCATAACCTATGATCTCGAAAAAGCCGGATCAGTCACAGCACAGGTGACCGATCTTACAGGACGGAATGTAATCACTACCCTCTTCGGCGATAAACCGAAAGGAAGCAATATCTCTGTCATGGATCTTCGTTCTCTTCCGGCAGGGACCTATATCATAAGGGTAGGCAATGCCTTCGGAAAAGTTGTAAAGTTGTAAATATTTAAAACATATACCGCGATATGAAACGAATTATATCCCTTCTTTTCTTCCTGTCCTTTGCAATCAGCCTGATGGCTCAAACGGATGTTTATACTCCTACACTGAAAACTCCTGAAGATAGCGCAACGAACATGGTTCCGAATGTGATTTTAAGCTGGAATGCCATAGCCGGCAGTACCGGACTGCAATACCAGGTACAGATTGATACTTCGGCAAACTTCAATTCTCCGCTGAAAGTCGATACAATCCAGACCTTGCTCACAGGCTTCAGAACACATGAACTGATATTCGGCCAGACCTATTACTGGAGAGTCAGGGCTATCGACCTTGGTCAGACCTCCTACTGGTCAACTGTATGGAGCTTCGTTGTTTTCGATCAGGTGACCCTGTCGAAGCCGACCAACTTGCAGATAGACCAGGTCCCGGATGTAAATCTTGAGTGGAAAAATACCGTCAGCCAGGATGGTCTGAACGTAGCCATAACAGGCGTTAAATACTGGGATTATCAGTACGATTCGGTGGAAACATTCAATTCTCCGGCATTTAAGGAGGGCACCATGCCTTTTGCAACCCTGAAAGTCGCAACATCGAACCTTCGATTCGGACAGAAATATTATTACCGGGTCCGTGCACGTCACAACCTTAGTACCAGCTCATGGTGCGAGCCATGGGGATTCACCGTGGTCGATAAAATCACACTCCAGGCACCAAACGATGCTGCTGTGAGTCAAATGATGGATGCCCAGATCCGCTGGAAAAACGTCACCGGGATCCTTGGATATGAGTATCAGCTGGCCTCCGATGCGGGATTCAGTAATGTTATTGTTCAAAGCGAAGTGGATACGAACCAGGTCAAGTGCAGCCTGCTGCAATTCGGACAAAAGATCTACTGGAGAGTTCGTGCCCGTCAGCTTCACGACACTTCAAGCTGGTCAAACTCAAGAAGCTTTACCGTGATCAATACCGTAGTTCTTAAATCACCCGCTGATGCCCAACAGGATGTGGCTCTGAAACCGAGCTTACTCTGGACCAGCCAGACAGGTATATCGGGCTTTGAACTTCAGATTGACTCGCTGAATACCTTTGCAAGCCCGGTTGTCGACGCAAAAATCGATCCAGCGGATGTTTCCTATGCAGTTTCCAAGAAACTTAAGAACCTCAAGACCTATTACTGGAGGATGAGGGCCTTCTCCGACGGAGGTGCGATGGCCGATACCTCCGACTGGAGTGCACCATGGTCATTCACTACTATCGGAACCCAGGGGATTGGCGATAAGGACCAGGCATCCTTCACCATTTTCCCAAACCCTGCAAGCGATAAGGTCACCCTGAAGATCGAATCCTCAGAAGCCAGAACAATCCTGGTCTCTATCGTAGATCTGATTGGTAAAACCATTATCAGCAGGGAATTCCAGCTTTTCGCCGGGATGAATTCAAATGAGATTCCCCTGGAGAATATCAACAAGGGTGTCTATATCCTCAGGCTGACCATCGGCGGACAAACCCTGAACAGGAAAGTCATAGTTGACAGGTAACCGGAAGAGGAAACTAATGAAAAAGGCTGGTCGGTTGACCAGCCTTTTTTATTTACTTTGACAGACTTCGTTTGAAATCCCTGAGAATATTCTGGTCCTCTTCCGAAATATAACTGATCTCAAGCGCTTTCTGGATCAGGTGGTCATAATCCGTGAGTGTGATCACGGGGCATTTGGCCTCCTTGAAGGCTTTTTCCGCTTTTGGAAGGTTATAAGTAAAGATGGCAACCATTCCCTTGATGGCGCATCCGGCTTCGAGTAACGCTGCAATGGCTCCGAGACTGGAAGAACCTGTTGAGATAAGGTCTTCCACCACAACCACCCGCTGACCATCGCGAACCTCGCCCTCAATCTGGTTCGTAAGTCCGTGATCCTTCTTCCCTGTCCTGACATAGGCAAAGGGGAGTCCCAGTTCCTGCGCGACAAGCGCTCCCTGCGCAATTCCTCCGGTTGCAACGCCGGCAATCAGTTCAGGTTCAAACGGATTCTCCTCAATGGCACGGACAAAATTCTGACGGATGAAGGTGCGGATCTCCGGGTATGATAAGGTGATCCTGTTGTCGCAATAGATGGGAGATTTAATCCCTGAAGCCCACGTAAATGGCTCTTTGGGACTAAGTTTGACGGCTTTGATTTTTAAAAGTAATTCTGCAGTTTGTAGCGCAATGTCTTTGTTATAAATCATAAAATAACATTAACGGATTTCATTATTTGCAAAGATAGGTAATTTCTTCAGAAAAGGATAAACCTTTTTGTAAGGACGATGTTAAGTGTAGTGACGAATGACGAGTGACGAGTGACGAGTGTTATTTGTTTATTCGTACTTTAGCTTCAGTTAACGAGGTTCAAAGTAAAATTTGTAATGAAGGTTTACCTGAACGACCGGATCATCCATTTCACGGATACAAGACCTGATACAATAACGGCCGGAGATATGTTTATTGTCTGCGACACCCGCAAACAGATGAAAAAGGCATTCAGGGAATTTGAATCCGATCCCGCCATTCGCCATTTATATCTTCAGTTTCAAAACGATGAGCACAAAAGGGAGATCATGGATGATTTCCTTGCCCTCTTCAAGATCGTCGAAGCAGCCGGCGGCGTTGTGAAAAATGATTACGGAGAGATCCTTTTCATCCACCGCCTCGGGTACTGGGATCTGCCAAAGGGGAAGATCAGTAAAAGAGATCGAAAAATTGCAAAAGACAAGTCTGATAAAAAGATACTGGATGCAGGATGCAGGATGCAGGATCCAGATTACGCCAGGATCGCTGCCGTCCGAGAGGTGCAGGAAGAGACCGGTCTCATAAAGCTTACCGTTAATGAGGAACTCGCTGAGACCTGGCACATCTATTCACGGGGTGGAAATAAGATTTTAAAGCGCACATACTGGTTCGGGATGTTTGCCGATGTTTTGCAAACACTTACCCCTCAGGCCGAGGAGGATATTGTTGAGGCGAAATGGATATCACCTTCCGAGTTCAGTGACATCCGTGAGAAGTGTTATGCTTCCCTGAGAGAGCTTTTCTGATCCTTTTTTACTCCTCCACCTGGTCGGCCTGAAAACGGAACCCCAGCCGTTTGCCCGTACGTATCGACATGGCATCAAGGGTTGTCTGCATCTCCTGCACGGTAACCTCCTTCAGGTTGTCGAACGGAGGGGTCAAAAGATCGAAATTGATGGTGTATAGGATGGCGGAGTGAAGAATTGACAGGATCATCTTGTGGTCGAGCTTCGCAGTTGAGAAATTGTTGTAAAGGAGTCCGACCTCCCTTTTCCCCTCGATAAAGTAGTGAAGTTCCCGGTTGACGAAGACACGCCCGATGAGGTACCCCAGATCATTTACCCGGTTATATTTGAATGAGTCGGCCAGGAAGTTGAATATATGGATAAGTCCTCCGTAGGAACGGGACTTGTCCTCCCGGATATAAGGAGTTTTCATGACCTCGTGATCCCTGGGTAGCTCGAAAATGTTGGTGTGCATGAAAAAAATAAGTATATCGGACCCGAACTTGAGCTGGAATTCAAAAGGGCTGTGATTTGAAAATTCAAAGAGGAGGGGATACTTTGCCTGCCTGACCGTATCTGCATTCACGTCGATCAGTTTGCGCGCCTCTGTCTTGAATTCATTAAAGATCCCGAGTGTTTTCTGGTAGATTTCCTGCTTAAGGGTACCTTTCCGGATGATGGCTTTGATGAGGGATGAATTGCCCGTTGAATGCTGATCCATAGTCTGCTGAGGTTGAGTTCAAACAAATTTAGGGATAAATTTTTGCCGGTTAAAATTTTTTTCATACTTTTGCATCCCAATTTCAATCAATGGCCCGTTCGTCTAGGGGTTAGGACGTCAGGTTTTCATCCTGGTAACAGGGGTTCGATTCCCCTACGGGCTACCA
>JBAXRT010000067.1:0-15278 GCA_037131065.1 bacterium
CATTTAATTGTCTCTGAATATAAGCTTCAGGAATATCATCCATCAGCAGTTTTTTCATTTTGCCAGTATTTTTTGAATATTGTTCTTTTACAAAGGTTTCATAATCTTCCACCGAAAAAAGTGTAGTAAATTTTCCACCGCTCAATTCAATCTTTTTTCCTCTGTTTTCTTTAATGTATTCATAAGCAGTAGCATTGTCCTTATCTTTATTTACCTCAGCTTCACAAATCACTTTATTGTTGAATGAATCATCGAAGTACCTTGACTGCGGGATAATGTGCTCGATTTCGTAAGCTGGCGTGAATAATTTGCCCAGGGGGATTACCTCGCCTGTGTAAGGCGACCGGTATTTCTGTTCAAGCCATAGTTTATACCTGTTAAGTTCGGAACTTGACGGTTGCGCATTCCTGCTGATTTTTATAATATCCTCAGGCAATTCAAGGCCTGATTTTAATACACCGTCTTCATAAATCTTTAATATCTCCTGTTGTGCCGGTGAATATGGACGAACATTTTCAATGTCAGGATCCAGTGACATTTCTGACAGCAGGGCCTTTATTCGCAGATTGGTATTCTCATTGGCTGAGATTTGTTCCGTCATTTGCTTCCGCTTGTCTGCCGGATTTTTCATCTCCCTGCCCAATTCAACATGAATCTCGTCGAAAAAATTCTCCCTGCCATTTCCAAAGTGACTCCAGATATCCCTGACTACGCGCAAAGTTTCTGCAATCACCTGTTCTACAATCGGATTTCGCAATGAATGCTGGCGGAAGACAGTTTTAAGATAATGGTCAACTTCTGCCGGATTTTTCCATCTCACAATTTCTCCTTCCTCAGAATGTCTGCCATATACTGCATAGCATGCCTGGTAGGTATTCAGCGCCTGTAATGGGTTTTTACAATCCACAAAACTCTTTAGCACTTGTTTAGGGATGTCATCGTCTGTAATCTCTGATATCCTGGTTCGATCATATCCGATCGAACTCAATCGTTCAGTAATATCATTGATTCTTTTTCTTACCCCCTCGTTTACCTCCATCTCATTCCAATATTTGCCCCTCCGCATTAATGGTATCAATTTTTTAATCGCTTTTGCTGAATAAGCCCCATAATCTTTCTTCAATCGAGGGAAGTTCATAAAGCTTTCGATGAACTCCTCACCTAGTCCGTTTTTGGAAGCAAAGGTTTTTAATGCTTGTTTAATCTCCACTGCGTCTTCAACCGAATAAAGAATGTGCCATAGGCGCTCCTCCACTTCCCTTGTGAAACATTCCTTCGAAACATTATTGCATTTATTGAGCCTTGAAAGTATCAGAGCCCTCGTTTCATTGGCGGGATAAATTTTATCCTCCACATAGTTCCAACGATAATTGCCAAGGTCTTTCTTAAGTTTAAATGGAGGATATTTAAGAAATGTGTCCTGCTTAATTTCCTTTTTGTCATTGAGCCAATCAAATAGGGCGACCCAATCATCCTCTGATTTTAGAAATCCGGAAGTCACATCCAACTCAGGTATAATCTTGCCATCAACTTCCGCATTCCTTCTGTATATTTTCAGGTTCTGAAGAAATTGCCAAAGTCTGAACTCCTGGTATAATGGGTGGGATTTGGCAATACATTTTACAGGTTCTGACCCTATGGAGCCATCCTTTTTTTTATAGATTCTGACCTCATACCGGCAATCTGCGATTAATGATTTCTTGCTTTTCAACGGTCGTTGAAAGAAAATAATATCATTCATGAAGAGATGTACAAAATTTTTTCCCTCAAGACTGTTCCGATGGCTTTCATTGCTTTTGTATAATTCCTGTATACATTGGGAATAAATTTGCCTATCCTGCAATTCGGGATGAAACTCCATTTGTTTTTCCAGGATAAGTTTCAATTCAGTCTTATAGAACTTCCTTTCAATGGTGCGTACCAATTTTCCCCTGATCTTTTGAGAAGGGTTCATGAGTAAAGTATCGTATATATAGCACCCAACAGTCTTTTTGCTTTGATCTATTTCAAATTCGGTCTTCTTCTTAACAAGTGTCCAATCATTAGGAAGCGGCGCCCTGAAAGACCGTTTTTCCTTTCCTTCTCTGTCTATTTTAGTACTCCCATCCTCATTCAGATCAGTTGTGACAACAAATTCTTTTGTTTTCCCAACCCAGTCAAGAGGCACTTTACTGGTGCGCCGATATATCCAACCATTTTCAAGTATCACATTATACCAGACCTCCTCTTTCCCCTTTCGGTCACCACTATCTTTAACATCAACGACCTGAAGTGCATGAAATTCAACCAATTTATTTACTGTATCTTCTTCATCCTCACCTCTTAATTGAAAATAGCCTCTCTTCTGATTAAAGTTAAGCAAAAGCCAGGCTAACTCATGTTTTTCTATCCGTTGTGTTAATGCCTTCTTCCGCAAATAATATATTGTCCAGTCATAAGGCACTTTCTTGTTATTTTCCATCAAATCAGGATATTGATTTTTAAACTCTGTCAACATCTCGTTAAAAGAATGGTTAAAGATGAATTCAGGTTTCCCGTTTTGTAAACTGGGTTTATAGACCAAATTAGGCTCACTATCATTTATAAACTGACCGAAATGAATTTTAAAATCAATTTGCCGGGCATAGTGTTCTGGTAGGAATCCCAGTATATTCAGTGCTGAATGCAACCTTGCCCTCCTGAGTAAATGTCTTTCACGTAATCTCCGAACACTTCTAAAACCAGTTCGTTCCTTTGTTTGGGAGACTGAATTTCCTCTTTCAAATTCACCTAAAGTTCCCTGGTCCATAGGTATTATTCTGGATCCCAGTCCTAAAATTTCACCTTGCCTTTCGGCAAAGTTTTGATCAATCAATGCCCATCCAATCGAGTTTGTACCGAGATCTAATCCAAGAATTTTTTTCATAGGAGAATAATTTTGGATAATTCGCATTATATTTGTGTCACAATCTAAAGCAATTCACAATAAGGATTATTCCGTTGTGAAAACATTCAAGGCGGCCTTCGGGTCGCCTTTTCTTTTCAAAGCTATGAAAGTTTCTTTACACTACCATACGTTAACCAAACATTCTTTTCTATCTTTTCAGGGATTTATTTTTTTTAGATAATCCATTTACTAATGGAGGAATAGCATAACGATATCTTCAAGATCATCATAAAAAAGGTGATGAAAAATTAGTGTTGACGGATAAAGAATGAATTTATATCCTGATGCTCTTCTCATTCAGAAATTACTTATTTTGCAATCCGGATCATCATATAAACCATGAGTGACCTGATTAAATACAATACCCCCGACGGCAAAAGCTCCATGCTCCAGTCTGATCAAAATAATATCTGAATAATGCACAGGAATAAAGTTAATCCCCCTGCCCTATCCCTCAACTCCTTCTCCCGGGCAGAATTGGAAAACCTCCTTTCCAAACTCTATGAAAATTTCGACAATGTCCGGAACTTTATCGACCTGCGGATGACCTGTAAGTGAGCCAGATGATAAATATTTTTAACCTTTTGTGTATTCATAATGTTAATTTTCGTATATTTGATTACACAATAAGTTACTCATGACACCCTATCAAAAAATATTGCTTCAAATCATCGGAGAAAACGGCTGGGATATTTTCGATCACAAAATGCTTCTTGACGATGGCAGGCTTTCACACAAAGAACTTAACCAGGCCTTGCGGTCATTGCTTAATAAGGGAGAAATAACACAAATTGAAAAAGGGAAATACCGGCGTCAACACTTTACTGATGAAAATGTCATAGCCTGCTTCCTGGTACAAGATGGTGGAATCGCTTACTGGTCGGCATTGAACATGCATGGTCTCACGGAACAGTTCCCGAATTTCATCATGATTCAAAACAGCGCCCGAAAGGGTGAAAAAAATATTCCCGGAATGGGAACTACCTGTAAATTTATTAAGGTCAAACCTGAAAAAATCACCGGTTATCAGATGCATGGATACGGAAACCATACGTACAGTGTTACAGATGTTGAAAAAACCATAATCGATTGCTTTGATCTGCCCGAATATTCAGGTGGTTACCCTGAGTTGATCAAGGCCTTCCATAAAGCCAAACTCAATTCAACCCGCATGATCAGGTATTCCCGGATCACGGGTAATATATCCGTAATTAAGCGGATAGCCTATCTGAGCGAATTGCTTTCGAAAGCCGGTATGGAAGAATATTTGCAATATGCCGGGAAAAACATCAATGAGCGTTATACTCCCTTTGATTTTTCGCTCCCCCACCAGGGAAAATTTTTAAACCGGTGGAGACTTATCCTGAATGTGACTGACGAGGAAATTCTTTCAATGGCCGAACCCCTGAAAGCATGAAGCAATCTGAAATTACCGGATTTGCTTCCCGCTTTGGAGTCGCCAATTCTACCATTGATAAGGATTGGGTTCTTGGCCATCTTCTAAATGCAATCTTCGGGGTTCATGAATCCCGGGGACTCCTTGTTTTTAAAGGGGGTACCTGTTTGCGGAAATGCTGGTTTCAGGATTACAGGTTCTCTGAAGACCTCGATTTCACTTTACTTGACAAACGTTACCCAATTACTGACGACTGGATAAAACCAATATTAAAAAAAGCAGGAGAACTTTCAGTAGCTAAATACCACCTGGAATCATTAACGGAGCAACGTTGGAAAGATATTCCCCAGGGATATCTAATCGATATCAAATTCTGGGGTGCAGACCATCATCCAAACCAAAAGCCACTTCCTCCATCCCGATGGCAGACACATGTTCATATTGATATCAATTATACAGAACCTTTGCTGGAAGCTACTGCCGTTAAGAACATTATACATCCATACTCTGATAAGGAATTGATAACAAATCAAGTCGTTTCATATTCACTGGCTGAACTTTTGGCTGAAAAGGTACGTGCATTACAACAAAGGAACCGCCCGCGCGATATTTATGATGTGGGAATGCTCTGCCGCCATTTCAAGGATAAAGATTTGGGATTACTGGCCAATCTGTTTATTAAAAAGTGTCGGTTAAAATCCCTGGCCTTCGATGACCTCAGCAGGTTTGTAAATCCACAAAAAGAACGCATCAACAAGCGACACTGGGACCGTGCTTTGCAATATCAGGTAAATCGTGAGAAATTACCTGAATTTCTATCTTTGTATCAGGAAGTTGGCAATTTTATAAAAACTTTGATCATCCAATCCAAATAGATAAATTATATCAATCAATAACTAATTATTTGTCATGTTTATATCATTGCGTTGACAAGGGAAACCTTTTTTCTTTCCCAGTTTTATGCATAGGACATCGCTGGTTTGTTCAGAGGTTGTTCAGTGGTTGTTCAGTGGTTGTTAAGTGGTTGTTGCTGGGTTGTTCAATCGACCTTGCAGGGTTGTTCGATCGGGGTTCGGTCATCCTCCGTCCATCCTGCGACTATGCAACGTCTGTCCTGCGACCATCCTGCGCAGGTTTTTCAATAAATTGTCTGTGAAATGCAACCAAATTCAAGGAAGCGATGTCATTGAAGTAATCCTGTAAAACTTCAATTATGTCAAAAACGCGTACCAACCTTCTTACGTTCGGCTATAGCGGACTGCTGGGCGACCAGTTCGTTCTGAAACAGTATAAACACATGAGCGTCCTGTCGAAAAAACCTACCTTTAAAAAGAACGGATGGACTGACAAACAGAAACACGCCCGGGTCCGTTTTGGCATCGCTTCCCTCCGTGCCTCCCGTCTGAGTAAAATACCCGCAGTAAGACAAATATATGAAAAAAAGATTAAACCCGGGCAGAATATTCTGAATTTAATTTTGCAGGATGTGTTGTCAGATAATATCAAATCAGTATTGAGCGGGATAAATATTGACTGAATTGAAAAAGGATAAAGGCGATTTAAGACCTTCCAGGTTTTGGAAACCTGGAAGGTCTTAAATCCGAAAGGTTTCTACCTTTGTACCGGTATGCTGGCCGGTTTCAAAAAATTCATCCGTAAGGAAACGCTCTTCCGTCGTGAAGACAGGATCCTCCTGGCTGTGAGCGGCGGTCTCGATTCCGTCGTCATGACTGATCTTTTTCATCAATCCGGGCTCAAATTCGCCATTGCACACTGCAATTTCAAACTGAGGGGAAAGGAATCGGATCGGGATGAAAGGTTTGTCATGAAATTGGCGAAAAGATATGAAGTCCCGTTTTTCGTCCAGTCCTTCCCAACCAAAGATTACTCAAAAAATATGGGGATTTCCGTCCAGATGGCGGCCAGGGAACTCAGGTATGCCTGGTTTGAAGAGATCCTTGTGAGCCAGGGTTACCGCTATGTTGCGACAGCCCACCACCTCGACGACCAGGCTGAGACCTTCTTCATCAACCTCCTCCGCGGAACAGGAATCTCGGGATTACACGGGATCCTTCCGAAGCAGGGTAGCGTGATCAGACCAATGCTGTTTACAGGGCGGGATGAGATCATGAAGTTCGCCGGGCTGAATCATGTTACATACCGCGAAGATAGTTCCAACAGGTCGGACAAATACCTGAGAAACCGGATCCGAAGGCAGGTCATCCCCTTGCTGAAAAAGATAAACCCGGATTTTCCCTCGGCGATCAAAGAGACCATCATGCACCTCAGGGAATTCGAGGAGATCGGAAACAACTCCGTCGAGGAGATCAGGAAAAGGATCACAAGGAAAGAAAAAAACGGGATCCTCATCGATATAGATGCTTTAAGGAAACTTACCCCACAGGGTACGTTTGCATGGGAACTGCTTTCACCTTTCGGCTTCAACAAAAGCGTGACCGATGATATCCTTGCCTCCCTCGGCAGGAACCCGGGTAAGATCTTCTTTTCCCCGACCCATCGTCTTACACGCGACAGGGAAACCCTGATACTTGAAACCATCGAAAAGGATAAAGCAATTCGAAATTATGCAGTCGGTGATTTCATTTCCACAAAAAAAATATCCGTTCCCATTCCGCTGATCTTCAGAAAAATTAAAAAGAGTAAAGAAACTGTAATACCCACTTCAAGGAGAGAAGCGAGCCTTGATCTCGGCAAGATCATTTTCCCTCTGATCATCAGGAGATGGGAGCCGGGTGATTCCTTCCATCCCTTCGGCATGGAGAGAAAGAAAAAAATATCCCGCTTTTTTATTGACGAAAAATTTTCGCTTCCCAACAAGGAGAAGACCTGGCTGTTATGCTCGGGAGAGAAGATCTTATGGGTGATCGGCCACAGGATCGATCACAGGTTCCGCGTCACCTCACATACCAGCTTGGTTCTGAGAATAACCTCCTCGGGATAAAACCCTAACACCTTTCTCATTCAGGAAAAAACCATATTTTTGCAACACAATTTGCCTAACTCCCTCTTTCATGATGCGCAAGACTATCATTTTTCTTCTCATTGCCGGATTCTTACCACTATTTATACAATCCCAGGTACTGAATCCGGTGAAATGGTCATTCAAGGTAAAGCAAACCCAACCGGACGAAGCAACCCTGCTTCTCACCGCAACGATAGATAATAACTGGCATCTATATTCACAGGATATTCCTCCCAAAGGCCCTGTACCAACCACCTTTACCTTCACACCAGGTTCCGGTTACAAGTTGATCGGAAATGTCACGGAACCGAAAGCCATCGAGGAGAACGACCCGAATTTTAACATGACCCTGAAATTCTTTGCAGAGGAGGTTGTTTTCAAACAAAAGATCAAGATTCTCTCCAGGAAGGATTTTACGATCAAAGGAATTCTGGAATTCATGTGTTGTGACGACAAACAGTGCATTCCCCCGGAAGAGGTGGAATTCAGTTTTGATATCAAAGTGAATCCCGTTACGAACGTAACGAACGTAACGGTCGAGACGGTCGAGACAGTCGAGACGGCCGAGACAATCCGGGCTGCAGTGGTAAAAAAAGCCGATTCGGTACAGAAAAAAGCCAATGATATCTTTCTTCGTGCCACAGAGGCAGACACCGCAGCAAAAAAATCACTGCTCTGGTTTTTCTTCATTTCATTTCTTGCCGGATTGATGGCAATCATTACCCCATGCGTATTCCCGATGATCCCGATGACCGTCACCTTCTTCATGCATGATACCACCAGCAAGAGCAAAGCCCGCTTTGAAGCCATCGTTTACGGGCTCTCGATCGTACTGATCTACACGGTGATCGGAACCATCGTAGCCGTCACCCTCGGCGCTAATTTCGCCAACTTCCTAAGCACCCACTGGATCCCGAACGTTTTTTTCTTCCTGATATTCGTTGTGTTTGCAGCCTCTTTTCTGGGTATGTTCGAGATCACACTGCCTGGCTGGCTGGTGAACAAAGCTGATAAAAAGGCTGACAAGGGTGGTTATTCAGGTGCCTTCTTTATGGCATTCACCCTGGTACTGGTCTCCTTCTCCTGCACGGGTCCCATCGTCGGGGCCATCCTGGTCCAGTCGGCGGGAGGCGCCCTGCTTACTCCCATCATCGGTATGCTCGGTTTCTCCCTGGCCTTTGCCCTCCCCTTTGCCCTCTTTGCCTTCTTCCCGTCGTGGCTTGCAGGCTTGCCGAAATCGGGCGGCTGGCTCAACTCGGTCAAGGTTGTTCTCGGATTCCTGGAACTGGCCCTTGGTCTCAAATTCCTGAGCATCGCCGACCAGACCTATCACTGGGGGATCCTCGACCGGGAGGTCTATCTCGCTTTCTGGATCGTGATCTTCACCCTGATGGGATTCTATCTGCTTGGCAAACTTAAATTCCATCACGATACCGACATGCCTTACATCAGTGTTCCAAGGATCACCCTTGCGATCATCACCTTTGCTTTCGTGGTCTATATGATCCCCGGCATGTGGGGTGCCCCGCTCAAGGCGCTCTCGGGCTATCTGCCTCCGCAGACATCGATGGATTTTGACCTGGAGGCCATCATCCAGAAACAGGTCACTCAGGCAGGCTCCGGCGGCGACAAGACAACTCCGGATAGTGCTCTCTGCGGCAAACCTAAGTATGCCGATTTTCTTCATCTTCCGCATGGGCTGCAAGGATATTTCGATTACAACCAGGCCCTCGAATGCGCAAAGAAACTGAACAAGCCCCTCTTCATTGACTTCACCGGCCACGGCTGCGTCAACTGCCGTGAAATGGAGGCCAATGTCTGGTCAGATCCCCAGGTTCTGAAGTTGCTCCGGGAAAAATTTATTGTCACCGCCCTTTATGTGGACGACAAGACAGAACTTCCTGAAAACGAATGGATCACTTCAAAATACGACGGGAAGGTCAAAAAGACGATAGGAAGGAAATATGCCGATTTCCAGATCTCCCGCTTCAATGTAAACTCACAGCCCTACTATGTTCTCCTCGATACCGCGGGGAATATGCTGACCACACCCCGGGCCTATGACAAGGACATCGATGCTTTTGTAAAATTTCTTGAAACCGGGCTGGCCGCCTTCGGCAAACAACAGGGAAAATAAGGGAGTCCTCAGTCGGCAGTCGGCAGTCTGCAGTCCGCAGTCTTCACCGCCTCACCACTCGTCACTCGTCACTCGTCACTCGTCACTCGTCACTCGTCACTTAGTAACAGCCGTCATCTCCGCATAGTACTTATAGAACCATACCACCGTCTCAATCCCTTTGAAGAAATTTTCGAGAGGGAAGTTTTCGTTGGGCGAATGACAGGCATCCGATTCGAGTCCGAACCCGAGAAGTATTGATTTTACACCGAGAATCTGTTCGAAGCGTGGAATGATCGGGATACTGCCTCCGCTTCTGACGGGCACAGGTTTTTTTCCAAAGACTTGTTCCACGGCCCTGCTGGCGGCCATGTAGCCGATGGTATTGATGGGAGAAACATACGGATGTCCACCGTGCAGAGAATCTACCTTCACTTTGACACTTTCCGGTGCAATGGAGCGGAAGTATTTTTCAAAAAGCCCGCTGATCTGATGATAATCCTGGTTAGGAACAAGCCGCATGGAGATCTTTGCATAGGCCTTTGAAGGGAGAACGGTTTTTGTCCCTTCACCGAGATACCCGCTCCACATGCCGTTCACATCGAGCGTGGGACGGATCCCGGTACGTTCCTTGGTGGTAAATCCGGACTCGCCGGAAAGTTCCTGCACATCAATCCGTTTTTTATATTCCACTTCGTTGAAAGGGGCTTTCGCCATTTCATCCCTTTCGGTTCGTGTGATCTCAATCACGTCATCGTAGAAGCCGGGAATGGTAATCTTTCCATTTTCATCGATAAGGGATGCTATCATCTTCGACAGTACATTGGCTGGGTTGGAGACAGCCCCTCCAAAAAGACCTGAGTGAAGATCGATGTTCGGACCTGTCACCTCCACCTGCATATAGGCCAGTCCGCGCAATCCCACGGTCACCGAAGGGCAGTCAATTCCGATCATTCCGGTATCTGAGACCAGTATAAGATCGGAGCGCAGCATGTCACGGTAGGTTTCACAGAAGGTCCCGATGTGTTCGGATCCAACCTCCTCCTCCCCTTCGATCATGAATTTAACATTGCAGGGAAGGGTTTTGGTATGAACCAGCAGTTCAAATGCTTTCGCCTGGATGAACGACTGGCCCTTGTCATCATCAGCCCCGCGGGCAAAGATCTTTCCATCCCGGATCTCGGGTTTAAAGGGAGAAGAGATCCACTGGTCAACAGGGTCGACCGGCATCACATCATAATGGGCATAGATCAACACAGTAGGCAATGCGGGATCAATGATCTTCTCTGCATAAACGATCGGATTGCCCTCGGTTGTGAAGATCTCTGCCTTGTCGGCTCCTGACTCCCGGAGGATCTTTCTCCAGTATTCGGCGGCCCTGACCATATCTTCCTTATGATCTGCCTCTGAACTGACTGAAGGGATCCGGATAAGTCCGAATAATTCCTGGAGAAACCGGTCCCTGTTATTTTCAATGTATTCCCTGATATATTCCATAAACAGCGATAATTTCCTTGTATCGTTCGAAAAATATATAACCTGGTTGAGGAAAACAGCCCGAGGGGAAGCCCCGGGCAATAATTTTCGGATCAAAATTACCCAAATTTTCATTGCGGACAACTTTGTTCTTAAATTTGTGGCGGTACAACCTGAGGCAGAAATGGATAAATTCTCGTATCTGAACACGATGGATAATTCCGCAATAGAGGAGTTATTTGAAAAATATAAAAGTGATCCTGGTTCCCTTGAGGAGAGCTGGAAGAAGTTCTTCGAGGGGTTTGAGTTTTGTCAGAAAAATTACAAGGCGGAAGAGGGTGAATCATTCCTTGTGCCTGATGAATTCAGGGTACTGGAACTTATCCAGGCCTACCGTGAACGGGGGCATCTCTTCACCCGCACCAATCCCGTCAGGACCCGGAGGAAATATACACCGACGCTTGATATTGAAAATTTCGGCCTCAATGGAGAGGCCCTGAACAAGACTTACCTCGCCGGGAAGGAGATCGGGATCGGGAACGTAAAACTTTCGGTCATCATCGACCACCTGAAACAGACCTATTGCCAGTCGGTCGGGGTGGAATACACACACATCAGGCACCCGGAGATCATCCGCTGGTTCCGTGAAAAGATGGAGCCGGGAATGAACACGCCCGCCTTCGCGATTCCCGAAAAGGCGCTGATCCTTCGGAAACTCGCCGAAGGGGTGATGTTTGAAAAGTTTGTTCATAAAAAATTTCCGGGTCAGAAAAGTTTTTCCCTCGAGGGAATGGAATCGCTGATTCCTGCCCTGGAGGCGGTTCTCCGCCGCGGCGGCGCCCTGGGCATCGAGGAGTTCGTGATGGGGATGGCCCACCGCGGCAGGCTTAATGTACTGGCCAACATCATGGACAAACCCTTGTCGGGGATCTTTTCGGAATTCAAGGGGATCGAATATGAAGACGCTGAGTTGCTGGGGGACGTGAAGTACCACCTCGGATATTCAAAAAATGTTAAAACGAGAAGCGGCAAGAAAGTCCATGTAACGCTCGCCCCGAATCCGTCGCACCTGGAGGCGGTCGATCCCGTTGCCGAAGGAATAGTTCGGGCCATCATTGATCACGAATACAAGGGAGATTCAGGTAAGGTTGCCCCGATCCTGATCCACGGGGATGCCTCGGTCTCCGGGCAGGGGATCATTTATGAACTGTTGCAAATGGCCGACCTTGAAGGTTTCAGAACGGGAGGAACGATCCACCTGGTGATCAACAACCAGATAGGCTTTACAACGAACTATCTTGACGGACGGTCGAGTGTCTATTGTACCGATGTTGCCAAGACGATCCAGGCGCCGGTGTTCCACGTCAATGCCGACGATGCGGAGGCGGTAGTTTATACCGTGATGCTGGCCATGGAGTTCCGACAGACTTTTCACAGGGATATTTTCATCGATCTCCTTGGCTACAGGAAATATGGTCATAACGAGAGCGATGAGCCACGTTTCACACAGCCTGTCCTCTACAAGATCATTGAGGAGCACGCCGATCCTTTGGAGATCTACCTGAAAAAGCTTGAAGATGAAAATATTCTCGGCTCTTTCGATGTTACAGGAATCCGGCAGGAGATCACCAAAAACCTTGAGACCGGGTTTGAAAATTCGAAAACGATCACCAAGGGAGATATCACACCATTCCTCGGGAAGCAATGGGATGAATTTTCCAGGGCAAAACCGAAGGATTTTGATGCCTCTCCTCCAACCGGTATTGAACCGGTTATCCTCCGGGATATTTGTGAAAAACTGACCTCCCTTCCTGAAGGAAAATTGTTTTTCCGCAAGATCATCAAACTCCAGGAGGAACGCAGGGCTATGTGCACAGGTCCCGGCTCAAACCCGTCAGGCCGGCTTGACTGGGCCATGGGAGAGCTCCTTGCCTACGGATCCCTGCTGCTCGAAGGACACCCGGTGAGGCTCTGCGGACAGGATTCACAGCGCGGCACTTTTTCACACCGCCATGCCGTCCTCACTATTGAAGACTCCGAGGAGAAATTTATTCCCCTTCAGCACCTCTCCGCAGACCAGGCCACATTCACGGTGATCAACTCCTTTCTCTCCGAATATGGCGTCCTGGGTTTTGAATATGGTTTCTCCCTTGCAACCCCCGGCGGACTTACCCTATGGGAAGCCCAGTTTGGCGACTTCAGCAACGGAGCACAGGTTATCATTGACCAGTACATCAGCAGCGCCGAGGACAAATGGAAGATCATGAGCGGGCTTGTCCTGCTCCTGCCACATGGCTACGAAGGACAGGGTCCAGAGCACTCCTCCGCGCGACTGGAAAGGTTCCTCACCCTTTGCGGACATGCCAATATGCAAATCGTCAACTGTACAACCCCGGCAAACTTCTTCCATGCCCTCCGAAGGCAGCTTAAAAGGAAATTCCGGAAACCACTTGTCGTATTTACCCCGAAAAGCCTTCTCAGGAATCCCTCCTGCACCTCGCCGGCGGAGGATTTTACCAATGAAGGATTCCTTGAAATGATTGACGATGCGAATGCAGATCCCGAAAAGATCACCAAAGTGGTTCTCTGCAGCGGGAAAGTCTATTACGACATCATCGAAGAGCAAAAAAAAGAGAATGTCACCGACGTGGCCATCGTCAGGATGGAACAGATCCATCCCCTTCCGATAAAACAGCTCAAAACCATCCGCCAGAGATACAGCAAAGCAAAACACTGGGAATGGGTTCAGGAAGAACCGGTCAACATGGGCGCCTGGCCGTTCATTTCGGCCAACCTCCCCTCGCTGCACCTCCATTGTACGGCCCGCCCTGCAAGCGGAAGCCCTGCAACAGGCTCATCGGCTCTGCACAAGATCCAGCAGAAACTGATCACCGACAAAGCCCTGGGGAGATGCACCTGCAACAAGGCCAACAAAAGCTGTCGGCTGGAATGTGCCGAGGACGAGATCCCGGAGATCTGAGGAATAAACCCTAAATCGTTGTACCTTTGTACAGTACTTAAAATACGGGCAACAAAATTTCGATTTTTCCGTATAAACTAACTATTACAATTACAAAGACTCATATAAACCGCGAAGACGCAAAGACGCTAAACCAAAATTCGTCACTCGTCATTCGTCATTCGTAACTTGATTAGTAGCGTGTACAACTTAAATACAAAGTAACAATGTCTGTCGAGATAATAATTCCCAGCCCAGGCGAATCAGTAACCCAGGTTCAGCTTGCCAGGTGGCTTGTGCATGATGGTGATTTCGTAGATCGTGACCAGGAGGTGGTGGAGATCGACTCCGACAAAGCCTCCTTCCCCCTGGCAGCTCCGGAATCAGGAACCATAAAGATTGCCGTCCCCGAGGGCGAGACCATCGCCGTAGGCGCCGTCATCGCAGTGATTACACCCGGTGCCGGATCCAGGCCACAAGACAAACCTGCTCTTTCCGAAGTCAAACCGGTGACAAAGCCACTCCAGTCAGAAGAAAAATCAAGGCAAAACGCCACACCGCTGGCTAAAAAGATCATGGAGGAGAATAAACTAGACAGCCACGAAGTAAGTGCCTCCTTCCCGGGAAAAAAAATCACCCGCAAGGAGATTGCTGCATTCCTGAACAGAAAACAATCCCCAGGCCCAGCTCTTTCACCCCCCGGGTCAAGGTCGGAAAGCAGGAAAAAACTCACCACGCTCCGGCTCAAACTGGCTGAACGGCTGGTTGCAGTCAAGAACGAGACCGCCATGCTGACCACCTTCAATGAGGTCAACATGAAGGCAATCATCAGGATAAAGGAAAAGCTGAATGAAACCTTCAAGGAGCGCTATGGTGCCGGGATTGGCTTCATGTCGTTTTTTACAAAGGCGGTTACCATTGCCCTCCGTGAGTTTCCACAGGTCAACTCCATGATCGACGGAGACGAGCTCATTACACCTGATTACACTGACATAGGGATTGCGGTCAGCGCCCCTAAGGGGCTGGTGGTTCCGGTCATCCGAAATGCTGAAGGGATGAGCATCCCTGAACTGGAGCTGAAGATCGAGGAGCTTGCCGTCAGGGCTCGCGACAACAAACTGACCATCGATGAGATGAAGGGTGGAACCTTCACGATCACCAATGGCGGGGTGTTCGGATCGATGATGTCGACCCCGATCCTCAATCCGCCACAAAGCGCCATCCTCGGAATGCACAAGATCATGGAAAGGCCGGTCGCCATCGACGGCCAGGTTGTGATCGCACCCATGATGTACGTGGCCCTTTCATACGACCACCGTGTAATCGACGGCCGTGAATCGGTCAGTTTCCTGGTCAGGGTCAAGGAAATTATTGAGGACCCGGTGAAAATGCTGACCGAAGGACAAGACCCGGTAAAGCTGC
>JBAXRT010000068.1:0-15162 GCA_037131065.1 bacterium
TTCTCCTTGCCATTGCGATTTATATTGTTATGTTAACTGCCCTCGGAGAACAGTACTTGCCGACTTCCGAAGTGAAATATGGGATCACTGTTGAATCCCTTGCTTACCAGATGGGGCTTAAAAATGGAGATAAGATCTTATCGGTGGACAACAAGCCCGTGGAAGATTTTGCATCGATCCCAAAAGTAATCATTCTTGAGGAGGCAAAGTCCATCCAGGTGACCAGGGACGGCAACAAGACCGACATCGAGATACCTGAAGGATTCATCTCTAGACTGATTGCCCATAAATCCCCAGAATTCATCTCTTTCAGGATTCCCTTTGAAGTTGGGGATTTCACCAAATCATCACCTGCGAAACAGGCGGGCCTGAAGGTTGACGACAAGATCATCGGGATCAATGATTCTCTGCTGACCTACTTTGATCAATTCCGTGCCTCGATCGGTCAATATAAAAATAAAGAGATCCGGGTTGTCGTCCTCCGGGGAAGTGATACCATCAGGATCCCGGTGGCGGTGCCCAAAGAGGGACTTATCGGGGTTTATCCTAAAGGACCGGCGACCTATTTTTCGCTTAAGGAAAAGAGCTATAACCTGATAACTGCCATTCCTGCCGGTTTTGCAAAAACATTCGATGGGGTGGGAAATTACCTCAAGTCGATAAAGTTGCTTTTCTCACAGGAGAAAGCCTATGAATCGGTCGGTGGATTCATCAGCATTGGCAACATCTTCCCGTCAACCTGGGACTGGCAGGCTTTCTGGTCCCTCACGGCCTTCTTATCCATCATGCTGGCCATCCTCAATGTATTGCCAATTCCAGCCCTGGACGGCGGTCATGTTATGTTCCTTCTTTATGAGATCATATTCAGGAGGAAACCAAGCGACAAGTTCATGGAATATGCCCAGTATGTGGGAATGGCCTTGTTGCTGGGGTTGCTGCTTTTTGCAAATGGCAATGACATCATAAAGCTTTTTAAGTAACAAGGTAAGGTCTTTTGTAACCCTGTTACCCTGTCACTCTGTTACTTTTTCTTTGAGCGATTTAAATCCCTCTCCAAGGATCTCTGTCGCGTCGAGTACGGTAAGAAACGCTTTCGGATCGATCTGGTGGATGTACTCCTCAAGCATGGCAAGTTCCCGCCTGCTCACGACAGTGAAGATAATTCGCCGCTCAGCCATATTATACATTCCTTTTCCGTCGATATAGGTGCCGCCGCGGTTGAGGTTAATGAGGATCTTATCGCGGATCTCCTCGTGCTTGTCTGAAATGATGAAAAGGCTTTTGTCGTAGCTAACCCCTTCAAGGACAACATCAATTACCTTCCCGGTTATAAAGATCACAATCCAGGAGTAGAGTGGAATTTTCCAGTCTCCGAAAACGATCAACCCCAAAAGGACGATGACTGAATCAACATAGATCATGAGCATTCCGAGCGGCAATCTGGTATATTTTGCAAGGATGGCGGCAACAATATCGCTTCCTCCCGAGGTTGCCCGGGATTTGAAGATCAAACCAAGTCCCAATCCTGCAAGAACACCACCGAAAATGGATGAAAGCAGCGCATCCCCTTCCACAAGGGGTTTATATCCCCAGAAAATAGTAAGCAGGTCGTTGAAGACGGCCGTAAGAGAGAACCCCACCACGGTCTTGATTCCAAACCTGGGTCCCAGGAATTTTATTCCCAGCAAAGTAAGAGGGATATCAAAGCAGAGGGCTACCATACCGACCGGAGTACCAAAAAGGTAATGCAATACGATAGAGATCCCGTAAACTCCCCCGGGAATTATCTTGTAAGGAGTGATGAAGAGCACGAAACTTGAGGCCAGGATGAAGGCACCGGCAATGATAAGGCTGTAGGAGACGAACCATTTTTTTGTAAATGGTTTTTCTTTTAAAAGAAAGAATGCCATGGGTTTAGATGTTAAGTAACCGTTTCAAAGTACAAAGATATTTTTTTGTACGCAATTGATTTTATCTCTTAGCGTTATATTATTCCTGAAAAATATAGTACTTTTATCGCGCTTTTGTCAACTCATTCAAAACTGATCTTTGGTGCTGCAGGTCTATAATAGTCAACATTTTACAATAAAGGGTTCGCCACTGCTTGTGGCGCTGTTTGTTTTTTTCCTGGCGCCCTCATCACATGCCCAGCAGAATCCACTGATCACTCAATACATGTTCACAAACTTTTTTTTCAATCCCGGAGCTGCCGGAAGCAGCGGAGGGATTTGTGCAACAGGGCTTTTCAGGGAGCAATGGCTTGGGTTTAAGGATACTGATGGCAACAAGATCGGTCCACAAACCTTTTTTCTCACAGTCGATTCTCCCATCAAAGTTCTTCATGGTGCTGTGGGAGGCTCGGTATTCCAGGATAAGATCGGCTTTCTCAAAGTGATAGGGGTTAAGGTTGGGTATGCTTTTATTTTCGGACTCGGACCCGGAGATTTCTCGATCGGCGTTCAACTTGGATTCCAGAATCCGAAAATCGACTTTACGAAATTCAAACCGGTTGATGCTGATGACCAGCTTTTGCAGGGGAAAGGGACTGAGAGCGACATGATGTTCGATTTGGCAGCCGGGCTATATTACAGGATCCCGGATAAGTTTTATGCTGGATTGTCTTCAGACCAGCTTCTTGAGTCGCAGGGGAAGAGCACCAATTACCAGCTGAGAAGGCATTATTACCTGACTTCAGGGTACCAATGGTCTATCCCTGGTCATCCAGCTTTCGAACTCCAGCCTTCTCTTTTGCTGATGTTTGATGGCGCTGCGTTCCAGTTCAATCTCTCAGCCCTGGTTGAGTATAACAACAAATTTTACGGAGGTCTCGCTTACCGCATACAGGATGCAGTTTCAATCCTTGCAGGAGTTAACTTCAAAGGGTTCAGGATAGGTGCTGCTTATGATATCTGCACTTCGAGCCTTTCAAAGGCCAACAGTGGGAGCATTGAAGTAATGTTAAGTTACTGCTTCAAAATAGATACTGATAAATACAGGAAAAGTTATCACAACACGAGGTTCCTGTAAAGGAAAAAAATGTATTTTTGCGATTTTCTTGCTTAAAAGTTAGGGTCACGCATACTAAACCGAAGTGAAGTTGCGTTTAATTTCATCATTTAATCGGCCAAAAATGAAAAAACTGCTTATTTATTCAGCCCTGATCATTTTTCTCGGTAGTTGTGGTAACTCGGGAAATGGTGAACTGACGGGAGTGAAAAACCGAAAGCGATACTTTCAACCTGATCCTTTTGGCATGGTCTATGTCCCGATGGGCTCATATACCATGGGCATCAGTGATGAAGATGTACCCTATGCCCAGCTCAGCAACCCCAAGACTGTGACTGTCCAGGCTTTCTACATGGATCAGACAGAGATCACGAACAATGAGTACCGCCAGTTTGTTTATTGGGTACGCGATTCTATCGCACGGAGGATTCTCGGAGAGATAAAGCCGGAGCTTTATTTCATTACGGAAAACAAGAAAACGGGCGAAACCTTTGATCCTCCCTTCCTGAACTGGGATACCAAACTGGAATGGAGCCCGCAGGAACAGGATATGAGGGATGCCCTTTCTCAGATGTACCTTCCTGAAAATGAACGATATTTCAGAAGAAAAGAGGTTGACACCAGGAAACTCTATTTTGAATATTATTTTGTTGATCTGAAAGCTGCAGCCAGAAAGGATTTTACCACACAGGCCGATCCTAAAGAAGCAGGCCTTTCAAACCGCCCGCAGGGTTTGAAAGACCGCTCCGTTTATGTACGTAAGGAGGTAATCAATGTTTATCCTGATACCCTTTGCTGGATTCATGATTTTGCATATTCCTTCAATGATCCTAGCACTGAAAAATATTTCTGGCATCCAGCCTATGACAACTACCCTGTTGTGGGCGTCAACTGGAAACAGGCCAATGCTTTCTGTATCTGGAGAACACAGCTTAAAGATGCAAGTCTTTACGGTAAAAAGGGCGAAACTTTTGTGAGCCAGTTCCGTCTTCCGACTGAGGCCGAGTGGGAGTGGGCCGCCCGTGGAGGTTATGATGGCAACCCCTATCCCTGGGGCGGACCTTACACCAGGAATGACAAGGGATGTTTCCTTGCAAATTTTAAACCCATGCGCGGCGATTATATTGATGACGGCGGTGCTACTACAGTAATTGTCGCCCATTATCCTGCCAATGATTTCGGCCTTTACGATATGGCAGGAAACGTTGCCGAATGGACCAGTTCTGCTTTCCACCCATCCTCCTATAATTTTACATGGGATCTGAATCCCGATTATAAATACAATGCAAAAGATACGGATCCGCCTGCACTAAAGAGAAAAGTCACAAGAGGTGGATCATGGAAGGATGTTGCCTATTTCCTCCGGGTCTCGACACGGTCATACGAATACCAGGATACTGCCAAATGTTATGTCGGTTTCCGTTGCGTCCAGGGATATATGGGTCGCCAGCGCGATGACAATCCTGCAAGGGCTTCCAAGGTTTATAACTAAAATGATTTTTCACTACACAACACAGTTCACCAAGCAATTAACCTCTAACAATTCGTATTACTTATGGGTATCTTCGCTTTAACCAGGACTAAAAAGTATCGGAACTTCATGGCCAAGCTCTATGGCTGGGGTGCCGCAGTCGTAATTATTGGTGCCTTATTCAAGATTAACCACTATACAGGAGCAGATATCATGCTCATCATCGGGTTGGGAACTGAATCACTCATTTTCTTTTTCTCTGCTTTCGAACCGCCCCACGTTGAGCCGGACTGGAGCCTGGTCTATCCCCAGCTTGCAGGTATGTATCACGAGGGGGATATGGATTCCGGAAGAGCACTTGCCAAGGGGGAAACTGTGACCCAGGAGCTTGACAAGATGCTCGAAAAAGCAAAGGTTGGACCAGAACTGATCCAGAGTCTCGGTGATGGTCTCCGGAACCTGAATGATACGACTTTAAAACTATCCAAAGTTTCAGATGCTTCAATTGCAAATGACCAGTATGTGACTTCTCTGAAATCTGCAACGGAATCGGCCCATGTGTTGAATGATTCTTACCGCAAGACGGCCAAGGTTCTTGAAACGGGAGTGGTTGCCTCTGAGGAACAGCTGAAGCATATCCAGTCCACATCAAAAAGTGCAGCTTCCCTTTCTGGTATTTTCAATGAGGTTTCGGAATCACTAAAAGAGGATGTGACAGCCAACAAGGCATTTTCGGCAAGCATCGCCAACGCAGCAACTTCCACCAATAAGTTCATAGAGAAGTACCAGGAATCAACGGAGATTCTTTCAAAAACGGCTGAAACCCTTAGCAATTCCGCGATCGAAGGTGGCAACTACAACAAGCAACTAAGCAGGATATCCTCGAACCTTTCTGCCCTGAATGCGCTTTACGAACTGCATCTCCAGGGTTCCAATGAGCAGATGGAGAATACCAATAAGTTCAATACCATCCTCGGAAAATTTGCCGAGAACCTTACCGAATCGGTTACCAATACCGCCAAGTACAAGGAAAATCTTAATCAGTTAAACAAGGTGGTCGAGATGCAACTTCAAGCCTCCACCCACCAGGCAGAATCAACATCCCAGGTCCATGATTCAATGCTGCAGTTCCTGCAGAACCTGAATGCATCCGTTCATCAGACGGCCAAATTCAAAGAAGAGGTAGATGCAATGGCAAAGAATATTGCAGCCCTTAACAAGGTTTATGGAAATATGCTGTCAGCCATGAATGTCAGTATTAAATAGTGATGCTGGTTGATTAATGAACCAAATGAAGATTCACCTGTAAAAACTACAATTTAGATGGCTGGATATAAAGAGACACCGCGGCAGAAAATGATTGGGATGATGTACCTTGTGCTCACTGCCCTGCTTGCCCTGAACGTCTCGAAACAAATCCTGGATGCATTCGTTGTGGTCAATGAGAGCATGGAGACGACCAACAGTAATTTCTCCAAGAAACTGGAAAGCACCTATTCAAAATTCGAAGCACAGTACCAGCTGAATCCCACTAAAGTTAAACCTTACTGGGAAAAAGCAATGTATGCCCGTAAAATCTCAGAGCAGCTGGAGAAATATGTTGACAGCATCAAATATGTGGTGATCATGAGAACCGACAAACTTGGTTCTTATGAGGAGGCCAAAAAACTCGAATTAGGTAAGGCAAAACGGAAAGACAATTACGACTATCCCACCCGTTACTTTATTGGTAGTTCAAACGATGGTTCTGCAGGGGAAGCCAGAATTTTGAAGGACAAGATGGAGGTTTACAAAAAACAGATGATGGACCTGGTCGATCCCAAATACCGTTCTGCCATAAAAATCGGAATGGATACAGAAGGGCCCTTCTATGATGCCGACGGCAAGAAGCAGAACTGGGAGATGCATAATTTCTACAGGACTATCCTTGCAGCCACAGTTACCATTCTTAACAAGGTCAAGGCTGAAATATACAATGCCGAGTTTGATGTCGTAAACAGCATTTACTCATCGGTCAGTGCTGAAGATTTCAAGTTCAATGTGATCAGGGCCAGGGTTGTTCCCCAGAGTCGCTTCGTGTTTGCCGGCGAAGAGTACAAGGCTGAAATCCTTGTCGCTGCCTATGATTCCACGAACAATCCCAAGGTAAAATATGTTTTCGGGGCAGATACCATTACTGCGGCCAATGAAGGAAGCGCCAAAACCCTGGAAGGATCAGGTGGCGTTGTCTGGCTTAATATTCCAGCCGGTGGTTCCGGTCTCCAGCGCTATGCAGGATACATACAGGTCATGGATCCTTCGGGTAGCCCAAAGAATTATTATTTCAGCGAGGAGTATATCGTTGGAAAAAGAAGTATTTCCATCTCTCCCACACAAATGCTGGTGTTCTATCGTGGGATCCCAAACCCGGTCAAGATCGCGGTTCCGGGAGGCGCTACGGATATCCAGGCAACCATCAGTTTCGGAACTATCATGCGCTCCGATACCAGCTGGACTGTTTCAATCCCTGCAGCGGGTGGGCCCAACAGGGTTACCATCTCCGTCAGCGCAGTCTATGGAGGAAAGAGAATTCCTCTTGGTTCTGAAGAGTTCCGGTTAAAAACGATCCCCGATCCTGATGTGACCATTGCCGGCCAGCCGGACGGGATGATACAGAAAAACCTGATCATTAACGCCCCCGACCTGATCTGCGCTCCGCCTCCCGGGTTTGACCTTAAAGCAACTTACAGGGTTATCTCCTATACCTTCGGGACCACCAGCTCAACGGGAGACTATACCGAAGTCCCCGGCCAGGGAAGAACGCTCAGCCAGGAGGTTCTCAGATCGGTCCTGAATGCAAAGAGAAAACAGAAGATCTGGTTTGACAATATCAAAGTTCAGGGCCCTGATGGCACCAGGAAAGTGCAGAAGAGCCTTTCATATACAATATTATAAAAGATACAATATCCTTAAATCAACAGAAAAGATGAAAAAGTTTCTGATATTGATTTTGATCTCCATCAGCGGAATCTTGATTCCGGAGGGAGTGTTCTCACAGGTCCTTGAGGGCACCCCGCGCGATGGTGTTTATGATAAAACGGCCATAACCCAGGTACAGCCAATCTCATATCCGTACCTAAGGGAGGCCGATATCATCTGGACACGCCGCATCTGGCGCGTGATCGACATGCGGGAAAAAATAAACCAGCCCTTTTATTACCCGACAACGCCGCAGAACAACTGGCGCAGCCTGATGCAGATCGTATGGGACGGTTTAAATGAGGGATCAATTGTAGCCTATTCGGCAGATGTCGATCAGTTCCTGACTCCAATCACCTATAAAGAGGTAAAGGACAGGATTGAGGTTCCTGATACCATGTTCGTACCTGACCCGGATAATCCTGAACAGAAGATCATGAAGGTGATCAAGATGGACTTTACTGCTGCCAACGTCAAGAAGTTCAGGGTAAAAGAAGACTACTATTTCGACCGCCAGCGCTCCGTGATGGAGGTGAGAATCCTTGGAATATGTCCGGTTATGGAAAAGATCGACAGCAAGACAGGAGAAAGCCGTGGTGACATGCCACTCTTCTGGATCTATTTTCCGGAATGCCGTGAACTATTCGCCAGGAATGAAATGTTCAACCTGAAAAACGGATCGGCAGGGAGAATGACCTATGATGACGTATTCATGAAAAGGATCTTCTCCAGCTATATCTATAAGGAAGAAAATGTGTATGATCGCCAGATCAATGAATATGCGATGGGCGTAGATGCCCTGCTCGAAGCGGAAAAGTCGAAGACCAGCCTGTTCGAATTCGAACACAGCCTCTGGGAATATTAAACAAAGAAGAGATTAACGAAAAACTCCTCCTCCGGGGGAGTTTTTTTTTGTAAATTCGGCTCCATGTCGGGTACTTTCCTTGAAACTCCCATTGAATATCTGAAAGGGGTCGGTCCTGCAAGGGCAGAGGTGCTGAAGTCAGAAGCAGGAATCTCGACCTTTGCCGATATGCTTACCTTCTTCCCGTTTCGCTATGTTGACCGTAGCAAATATTCAAGGATTGCTGAGATAAAGGATGAGAATACCTTTATTCAGTTCAAAGCCACTGTTTCAAAAGTACAGTCTGTCGGCCCCCTTAAAAGCCAGCGCCTCATTGTTACAGTGACCGACGGGGAGGCAGAGATAGATCTTGTATGGTTTCGCGGACTGAAATGGCTGTCCGGCAAATTCACTCCCGGGAAGGAATTTATTGTCTTCGGAAAGCCTACCCTATTCAATGGAAAGTGGAATATTCCGCATCCTGATATGGAGATCCCGCCGGATAAACCTTTGCCATTGAACGAAACCATCAGGCCCATATACAGCTCCACAGAAAAACTGAAATCTAAAGGACTTGATTATAAAGGGATCAGCAAACTCATGAAGAACTTACTCCTTTGTGAGAAGTTCACTGTTCCTGAAGTCCTTTCCCCTGCTATTCTTCATCACTTCAGGCTGATGGACCGCAGGGAGGCTTTTGTCACCATCCACTTTCCCGGCAGCCCCGAACTTCTGAGGAAAGCCCGTGCCCGCCTTAAATTCGAGGAGCTTTTCTTTATCCAGCTTAGATTAATGAAGCAACGATACGGCAGGATTAGCAAACAGCAGGGGCATATTTTTTCGAAGGTGGGTGATTATGTCAACCAGTTTTATCATCACCATCTTACTTTCAACCTTACTGAAGCGCAGAAACGTGTGATCCGGGAGATCAGGATTGACCTCGGGAGCGGGAAACAGATGAACCGGTTGCTCCAGGGGGATGTCGGCAGCGGAAAGACCCTCGTTGCTTTAATGACCATGCTTATAGCCATTGACAACGGTTACCAGTCGTGCATGATGGCCCCGACAGAGATCCTTGCCAGTCAGCATTACAATTCGGTTTCCCGGATGCTGTCCGGACTGAATGTGAGTGTCAGGCTTCTAACAGGGTCGACAAAATCTTCGGAACGAAAAGCGCTTCTTCATGACCTTGAGCAGGGTAGCCTGCAAATCCTGATCGGGACCCATGCCCTGATCGAAGAAAATGTTCGATTCCGGCGTCTCGGAATGGTCGTGATTGATGAACAGCACCGTTTCGGAGTGGCGCAGCGTGCCCGCTTATGGGAAAAGAATGTGACCTCACCGCATATCCTTGTCATGACTGCCACACCGATCCCCAGGACACTTGCAATGACCCTCTATGGCGACCTGGACACCTCTGTTATAGATGAATTACCGCCGGGAAGAAAACCAATCCTGACAAAGCATGTTTATGATCAGGACAGGGAGAAGGTAAATGATTTTGTCCGGCAGAAGATAAATGAGGGCCGTCAGGTCTATATGGTTTATCCGCTGATCCAGGAATCAGAAGTCCTCGACCTGAAAAACCTGATTGACGGTTACAACCAGGTCGTCCAGGATTTTCCAAAGCCAGGTTATCGGGTGTGCATGGTGCACGGACAGCTGAAACAGCAGGAGAAGGATGATGCCATGCGAAGGTTTCTGCTCGGCGAATCACAAATTATGGTCGCCACAACCGTGATTGAGGTGGGAGTTGATATTCCCAATGCGACCGTAATGGTCATCGAAAATGCGGAACGGTTTGGCCTCTCCCAGTTGCACCAGCTCAGGGGAAGGGTGGGCCGGGGAGGCGACCAGTCCTATTGCATACTAATGAGCGGCGGAAACCTGAGTGCAGAAGCAAAAAAGAGGATCTCCACCATGGTGAGGACCACCGATGGCTTTGAGATTGCTGAAACCGACCTTCAACTCCGGGGGCCCGGGGATATTCAGGGGACACAACAAAGTGGGATTTTGAACCTGAGGATTGCCGATATTGTTAAAGATGAGAAGATCCTTAAGGCTGCACGGAACATGGCAGCGGATATCATTCAGGATGATCCCAATCTTGAAAAGGAACAGAATCTGATCCTCGCCAGCCACCTGGTTCAAATGGATAAGTATCAGGAAAATTGGGGACTTATCTCCTGATTTATTGATTTTTTATTACTAATTTTGCACCCTTAAATTAAACTAACAAATGAAGATCTCTTATAACTGGCTGAAGCAATATATCCATGTGGATCTTCCTCCTGAAAAAGTTGCAGAACTGTTAACGGGATGCGGACTTGAGGTGGAGAACCTGGAATTGTATGAGTCGGTGAAAGGAGGATTGAAAGGTGTTGTGATCGGTGAAGTGCTCACCTGCGGGAAACATACCAATTCAGATCACCTTACGCTGACTACAGTCAATATTGGTCAGCCGGAACCCCTGAAAATTGTCTGCGGCGCTCCCAATGTGGCTCCGGGACAGAAGGTTGCTGTCGCGACCATCGGTACGACATTATATTTTAAGGATAAGGAATTGACCCTTCAGCGGACCAAGATCCGCGGGGAGGTCTCTGAAGGAATGATCTGTGCAGAGGATGAACTTGGCCTGGGAACTTCACATGCAGGTATACTTATACTGGACCCTTCAGCAGTTATAGGGACGCCGGCGAAAGAGTACTTCGGCATTGAAGAGGATCATGTTTTCACGATCGGCCTGACCCCAAACCGTACCGATGCCATGTCGCACATAGGGGTCGCCCGTGACCTTGCCGCAGTCCTCAATAATTACGGCAGCGACAGCGCCAGCCTCTCTGCCGGATACAAGCTTGTTGTGCCTGATGTTTCTTCTTTCAGGATTGACAGGACTGATCATACGATCGGGATCATTGTGGAAGATGCCCTGGCCTGTCCCCGTTATTCCGGGTTGACGATGACCGGAATAACGGTTAAAGAATCTCCATCATGGCTTAAAAACAGGTTATCGGCCATCGGACTGAGGCCAATAAACAACATCGTTGACATCACCAACTTCATCCAGATGGAACTTGGCCAGCCGCTCCATGCTTTCGACGGCGACAAGATCACAGGAGGTAAGGTGATCGTTAAAAAACACCCTGAAAGCACCCCTTTTATTACCCTCGATGAGGTCGAAAGGAAGCTGACAGGAAACGACCTGATGATCTGCAATGCGGGAGAGCCCATGTGCATCGCCGGGGTTTTTGGAGGGATCCGTTCAGGTGTCACGCAGGACACAAAGACCGTTTTCCTTGAGAGCGCCTGTTTTGATCCGGTTCACATCCGCAAGACCTCGCGCCATCATGGCCTGCAAACCGATGCCTCCTTCCGGTTCGAACGAGGCGCCGATATTCACATTACGGTTTACGCCCTCAAAAGGGCTGCACTCCTGATCAGGGAACTTGCTGGCGGGGAGGTGGCATCGGAGATCATTGATAGTTATCCGGAACCAGTCGAAAAAAGAGCCATAACCCTCAGTTTTGCAAATCTGGATAACCTTATAGGCAAACACATCGGCCCGGATGTTGTGAAAAGCATTATTACAGATTTGGGAATGGAGGTTAAAGATCATGATGCAGAAAAGCTGAGGGTGTTGATCCCGGGATTCAAAGCGGATGTGACAAGAGAGTGTGATCTTATCGAAGAAGTTCTGAGGATTTACGGATACAATAACATCGGGATCAGTGCGGAACTCAGGTCCTCTTTATCTTATTCCAAAAAACCGGATCCGGAAAAATTACGGAATATTGTTTCGGATTATCTCGCCGCCAATGGTTTTTACGAGGTCATGAACAACTCCCTGTCAAAATCGGCCTATTACGAGAAAAACATCCAGTACCCTCTCGAGAGCGCCGTGAGGATACTGAACCCGCTTAGTCGTGACCTGGATGCCATACGGCAGACACTGCTTTACGGGGGATTGGAGACCATTGTCTACAACCAGAACCGAAAGATACACGACCTTAAGCTTTTTGAATTCGGAACAGTCTCTGCCAGGGCTGTTGGATCCTCCAATGATCCTCTGCCCGGTTTCCATGAAGAATGGCACCTTGGACTTTTCCTTACAGGAAGACGAGAGATGGAGAACTGGGACTCTTCAGAAAGTAAAGCAGACTTTTCAGACCTCAAGGGGGTTACGGAGGGAATCCTGAACAGGATCGGAACAGGAAGCTGGCAGTTTTCGGTGAAGCCGGTTTCATCTGAAATAATTTCTG
This sequence comes from bacterium, assembly GCA_037131065.1. GTDB lineage: Bacteria > Bacteroidota > Bacteroidia > Bacteroidales > FEN-979 > JBAXRT01. The sequence continues at coordinate 12,539 of JBAXRT010000068.1, forward strand.
AAGGATTAGCCTACTTAAAGGAGGGAAAAACGATTGTTACCCTCGGGACCATCAGGGAAAGTGTTTTAAAATCTTTCGATTGTAAACAACCGGTTCTTTACGCTGAATGGAACTGGGATAATCTCCTTACTCTGCTTACGGCAAAGGAGATTCAGTTCAGGGAAATTAACAAGTTCCCGGAAGTCAGGAGGGATCTTGCTTTACTGCTTGACAAGAGCGTGACTTTCGAGGAGATTGAAAGGGTCGCCTACGAGACCGAGCGCAGACTCATCAGAAATACAGGTCTTTTCGATGTATACGAGGGGAAGAATATTGAAGAGGGAAAGAAGTCCTATGCTGTAAATTTTATTCTTCAGGATGAAACGAAGACCCTGACGGATGAAGAAATTGAAAAAACCATGGAGAAGCTGATCAAAGCTTTTACCACCAAATTAAATGCACAGATCAGATAACTCATAAAAACTAAAAACCTATGACAGAAAAAGAACAGATCAGGTACTCAATAGGTCCGACAGGAGAGAAGTTTCCCATTCCATCCAAAGGCGATTATGACAAGGAACTGAAGCGGATTGATAAACTCGTAAATCAAGCCAGGAAAGAAAAGAAAGAGATCGTGGTCGTGATGGGCCTCGGGTTTGTTGGTGCCGTGATGGCTGCCATCGTTGCCGACACGAAAGACAAAAAAGGAAAGCCGTCTAAACTGGTTATCGGATGCCAGCGGCCGAGCGCCCGCAGTTACTGGAAGATTCCCATGGTAAACGAGGGGATTGCACCGGTCAAGGCTGAGGATCCTGAAGTGGAAATCCTGATTAAGCGTTGCGTGCTTGAATCAAAAACTTTAGTAGCTACCTTTAACAGCGATTGTCTTCAGTTTGCCGATTGTGTTGTGGTGGATGTCCAGTGCGATTACACTAAAAAGCAACTTGGGAATATGAAGACCGGGGAGACCGATATGGCTGCCCTTGAAGATACCATGAAAACGATCGGGCAGAAGATCCCACCCGAATGCCTTGTTCTGATCGAAACAACAGTTGCCCCGGGTACCACTGAATTTGTTGCCTGGCCAATTCTGAAGAAAGCATTTGCAAAACGGGGTATAAAGAAAACGCCATTGTTATCTCATTCTTTTGAACGGGTTATGCCTGGGAAAGATTATGTAGCCTCCATCCGTGATTTCTGGAGGGTGTGTTCAGGATGTGAAGAGGTCGCCAGGAAGCGGGTTGAGAAATTCCTTCATGAAGTGCTGAACACAACACAGTTCCCGCTCACTGTCATGGACCGTCCGATCGAATCGGAAACAACGAAGATCATTGAGAACTCATACCGCGCCACCATCCTTGCATTCCTGCATGAGTGGAGTCTCTTTTCCGAACGGAACGGCATCGACCTGATCAAGGTCATTAAAGCGATTAAGGTCCGGCCCACGCACAGCAATATCATCTTCCCGGGTCCCGGAATTGGTGGTTACTGCCTTCCCAAGGATGGCGGTCTCGGTTACTGGGCATACAAGCATATCCTCGGTTTCGAGGATGGCGACAAGTTGTTCAAGTTAACCCCGACCTCCATCGATATCAATGATACACGGGGACTGCATGTTGCTGAGCTTACAAGGGATGCCCTGCGGAATATGGGCCGCTACATTGCCGGTGCCGAAGTGCTTATTTGCGGTGCAAGTTACAGGCAGGATGTAGGAGATACCCGTTACAGGGGAAGTGAGATGGTTGCCAGGAAGTTGAGTGAGATGAGTGCAGAGATCAGGGTTCATGATCCCTATGTAGATCACTGGTATGAACTGGAGGACCAGGATGAATATCCCGCCCCGGGTCACTCATGGAAGAGATTCTTCAGGAACCAGGAGAACCTGAAGAATACCGTGGTTGAGAAGGATCTGAAAAAGGCCCTGAAAGGGGTTGAAGCCGTCATTCTTGCGGTTCCCCACGCCCACTACCTCGATCTTAAACCCGATGATATTGTAAAATGGGCTGGCGGACCCATTGCGATGGTGGATGCTTTCGGGATCCTTCCGGATGATAAGATCCGTCGATATTTTGAACTTGGTTGCGAGGTGAAAGCATTGGGCCGCGGACATCTTGCCAGGCTGAAGAGAGAGGTAAGAAAACTTTAAAAATGGATGTTCTGTCAATAAAACAACGGTTCGGGATTATCGGCAATGCCCCGATGCTCGACCGGGCCATTGATATTGCACGACAGGTTGCCGCCACCGATATCACTGTGCTGATCAGCGGGGAGAGCGGAACCGGGAAGGAGTTCTTTCCGAAGATCATTCATCAGCTGAGTTCGCGAAAACACGGGCCCTATATTGCTGTCAATTGCGGGGCAATCCCGGAAGGGACGATCGACTCCGAGCTTTTCGGACATGAAAAGGGCTCGTTTACCGGGGCTCATGAAGCACGGAAAGGTTATTTTGAAGTTGTTGACGGCGGAACGATCTTCCTTGACGAGGTGGCCGAGCTTCCGCTCGGGACACAGGTCAGGCTGCTCCGTGTCCTTGAAAGCGGCGAATTCATCAGGGTAGGTTCTTCTAAGGTCTTGAAGACCAATGTCAGGTTGGTGGCAGCAACCAATATCCATATTCCGGATAATATTGCAAACGGCAAATTCAG
>JBAXRT010000069.1:0-15158 GCA_037131065.1 bacterium
CCGTTGGCATCATAAACAGGGTAAATGGCAGGAATTGACATGGCGTTCGGCAGAGGACCGTTCAGGGTTGCATCGCCTTCCACCCTGTTGTTTTTTGAATACATAATGCCCACGCCGCCTCCGATGGTCAGGTTGGGAAGGATCTTATAATCCGCGTTGATTCGTCCGCTGTAACGCTGATAAGATGTACCTCTCACAACACCGCCCTGATCATAATAATTTCCTGAGATAAAAAGCCTGAATTTGTCGTTTCCGCTGCTAACAGAGAGCTCCGTATTTGCGGTTGGTGCCGTCATCAGGATTTCGCTCATCCAGTCGGTATTGATTCCCTGGACACTGGTTCCCTTGTATGCATTCCATTCATCAGCGTTCATCATCGGAATGATCCGGTCCTTTGGCAGGGTTTGCCACCCATAACTAAGGTTAAGCGATACATCGGTTTTGCCGCGGCTTCCCTTCTTGGTTGTGATCAGGATGACCCCGTTGGAAGCACGTGCACCGTACATCGAAGTGGCGGAGGCGTCTTTCAGGATGGTCATCGATTCGATATCATTGGGGTTGATGTCGGTCATCGCATTCAATTCCTGACCACTCATGCCAACCTGGGAGTACTCCCCTGTAATGGCCGGTATCCCGTCGATGACGATCAGCGGCTGGTTGCTCGCATTTATGGAGCTGCCGCCCCTGAGTTTGATCATATTCTGACCACCCGGGGTCCCTGACTGCTGAATGACGGTGAGTCCTGCTGTCTGGCCCTGCAAAACCCCATCGATGGTTCGGATCGGGATATTTTTGATTTCGTCTTCGTTCACTACTTCAAGGGAGCTGGAAATAAGTTTTTTGCTCGAATTGCTATAGCCGACTACCACCAACTCACCGAGGGCAATGTCCTGGTCGTTCATCTTAACATTGATGACGTTGCTGTTATTCACAGGTATTTCCTGTGTCTGCATTCCGACAAAGGAATAAACCAGTATCCCCCTGGCAGGCGCCAGGAGTGAATATTTGCCGTTTATATCGGAAGTAGTTCCCTGTGCACTCCCTTTGATCACAACGGAAACTCCCGGCAGCGGTGAATTATCATCGGAGGAGATGATCGTGCCGCTGACAGGGATATTCTGGGCCGCAACCTGCTTTAGGAGTATGCTAAACAAAAATAAAAAGAGGAAAGTTTTCTTCATACGTTTAGTCTTGAGTTATTATTTATTAATTATTGGAGTTGCTGATATATGAACAGGAGTGATATCCATCAGAATATTTTTCACTGTGTAACGATCACCATAATGTTGTTTTTCGGCATAGAATCCCTCACTGGACTTTGTCTTACGAAGGGTGATCTGAAACCCTGTTTCCGGGCCGAGGCCAGTGACATCGCTTACAGGATCCTTCAAACTGACTTCGGCCAGCTTGACAATGAGATCCCGGAGGGTCTTCTTGTAAGGAGATAAGATGCCGTCTTGGCCGGAATAAGAATCGTTTTTGGGTTCACGCTCACTAGTGGAAATCTTACCTTTTGCCGGGGTTACAATCCCGGTTGCGAAAGAATAAGAATCACCTTCACTCAGATAGTTTACTGCGATATTTTCAATGAATGGCAACTTCTGAACATAAGAAATCCGGACACCAGAAGCATCGAAGATTGTAACGCCTGCGGCACCTGCCACATAAATCTTGTTTTGTTTGCCATTGTAAATAAGCGCTGTGTTTTCATCGACTCCAAAACCAAGGCTTCCCTGCTGTTTGTTATTAACCAATGCAACAGTAAGTCGCCCGAACCGGGCACGGGCATTAAAATGCTGATCGACAATTCCATGAGGAAAAAAGCCCAATCCTTTGGTGACCAGCACACCCTGGTCTTCCGGGAAATCATCACCCTGGTAATTCGTGATCATTCCGTTTTTCAATGCCGCCAGGCTGGTACCTCCTCCTATCATGACACCGCTCATGATGGCAGCTCCGGCGCTGGTTCCGCCGATTACTCCCCCCAGGCGATAAACATCCCAGACTGCTTTGAGAACAGGAGTCTGACTTCCATCTGGAAGATATAGGGTTTTCATGGTTCTTATCTGGTCCCCGCCTGTGAACCATACAGCAGAACATTTGCTTAAAAGCGATGCCTGCTGAATGTCACTTCCGCCGTTTTTCCATTCCGATTCATTCACATCCGAGGTGCTGTCATCGTCGACCAGGGCTACCTTGATCAGAAAAATGTTTTCGGGCTTAAGACCATAAGAGATCAGGATGTTCCTGAAACTCACGTATGACTGCATAGGAACTCCGCTGGCCGAAGGAACCACGGCAAATTTGGCATTTTCTGCCCCCCCGGCAAAAGTGATCAGCTGCTGATAAACACTCTTGTTGTCGGCTTCTAGTCCTCCGCCAACGATTACAAGGTTGCCGGCTGGCTGTGTTTGGCAGATGGATTCAATGGTCAGAAAAAAAAGGGATACTACAAATGAAAACCGTAATAGATTCATTATTCGGATAATTTGACTGCCTTGCAGGAATATTCAATGGCGAATATATCAAATTTGTGAAAAACGAAGAGGATAAGGATCAATTTTTTCTCAACTTTGCCTTGTTAAACATCGCATTATGCTGACACTCTTCCAAAATGCAAAAATTTATGGCCCGGATCCACAGGGAAAAAAGGATGTGCTGACTGGCGGTAATATTATCCTTGCCGTCAGAGATCACATTGATCTCCCCCAGGGAATAAATGTAAACGTAATCGACTGTAAAGGGCTCCGTCTTGTTCCCGGGCTGATCGACAGCCATGTTCATGTGACCGGCGGAGGCGGTGAGGGTGGCCCCTCAAGCAGGATGCCCGAGCTCCAGCCGGAGATGATGTTCGATGGCGGCGTTACGACCGTGATCGGATGCCTGGGGACCGACGGCATCACCCGTACCGTGGAGAGCGTGCTGATGAAAGTCAAATCGTTGCGTTCACTGGGCGTTTCCGCCTGGATGTATACCGGTGCCTACCAGGTGCCTACCCCTACAATCACGGGAGATATTGCAAAAGATATTGCCCTGTTCGAAGAGATCATCGGGGTTGGAGAAATAGCCATCTCCGACCATCGCTCCTCCGTCCCTTCAGTGGGTGAACTTGCACGGATCACGGCACAGGCCCGTGTCGCAGGCATGATCGGTGGAAAGGCCGGCATTGTGAATGTTCATATGGGCGATGCAAAGGATCCATTCAGACCGCTCCACGAAGTGGTCGCCTCCACTGAAATGGGATACAAGCAGTTTGTGCCAACCCATTGCAACAGGAATCCTTATATCTTCGAAGATGCAAAAGAATACGGAAAAAAAGGCTATGTGGATATCACCACCAGTTCCTATCCTTACGATAAGGATGTTGAGATAAAACCTTCTATTGCATTAAAAAAACTTCTTGAAGCAGGTGTCCCGGTCAATCACATAACTTTTACATCCGACGGCTGTGGTTCACTGCCCAATTTCGATTCGGAAGGAAGGCTTGTAAGCATAGATATGGGATTACCCTCATCCATTCTGAGGGAAATCGGGGAATCCGTAACGGAAGATAAGATCCCACTGGAAACCGTATTAAAAGTCGCTACTTCCAGCCCTGCAACTATCCTGAAATTAAAAGGTAAAGGGTTCATCAGGGAGGGTTATGACGCAGACCTGATTTTGCTGGATGAAGCGTTTAATATCGTTCACCTGGTGGCATTGGGCAAGATTATCAACCGCTGATCAAAAAACAACCCCTTACACCTTCTGGGCAACACTCCTCACCGTAACGTTGTCGAGCATCCTCATATTCACCTCGACACCGATTCCCGGTCCGGACGGAACATCCATGGTGCCGTCGGGATTGACCAAAAATTCCGGCTCGACGATATCTTCCTTGTAATAACGCTTGCTTGCGGAGATATCTCCTGGCAGTGTGAAATTCGATAATGAGGCCAGAGCCACATTACCTGCCCGTCCGATCCCTGATTCAAGCATGCCGCCGCACCAAACCGGGATGTTCATGCCGGCACAGTAATCATGGATAAATTTTGATTCGGTGAAACCCCCGACCCGTCCCGGCTTGATGTTGATCACCCTGCAGCTGTCCAGTTCGATCGCCGCACGGGTATCGTCGAGCGAATGAATGCTTTCATCAAGGCAGATGGGCGTTTTGAGTTCGCGCTGAAGTTTTGAATGGTCAAAAATGTCTTCATATCCGAGCGGCTGTTCGATCAGAAGCAATCCATAATCATCCATCTTTTTAAAAATTCCTATATCTTCCAGGCGGTAAGCCGAATTGGCATCGACCTGCAGCAACAGACCGGGATACTGCTTCCGCAACGCCTCTACAAATTGCAGATCATTACCCGGAGCAATCTTTATCTTGATCCGCTTATATCCTTCCGACAGATAACCTTCAACCTTTTTAATAAGTAAGGCGACCGAATCCTGGATGCCGATGCTCACCCCGACATCGATCTTCTTACGGGTACCACCAAGCATCTGTGAGAGTGAAATCCCTTTTGTTTTGGCAAAGGCATCCCACAACGCCGCTTCAAGCCCGGCTTTAGCCATCATGTGTCCCCTGACCTTTGCATAGGAATTGATTGCTTCATCAACACTCTGAAGGTCTTTGCCCAGTACGGAAGGAATTAAAAAATCGTTCAGGATGTGCCAGGCGGTTGGAACCGTCTCGTAAGAATAAAAGGGCGTGCCTTCGGCCACACTTTCGCCCCATCCGGTAACCCCCTCTGCATCAACCCTCAAAATGATGTGTTCTTCATCATATTCTACACCCATCGATGTAACGAACGGGCTTACCAGGATCATTTTTATGTGGCGGAGTTCAATTCGGTCAATTTTCATATGATCTATATTAATTGGTTTTAGTAAAAGTAAGCGACTATTTTTTATTCACACGCAGAACAGGGAAAGATTGTCCTTTCTTTAAAAGAGAGGCGTACTGTTTGTAGGTTACCAGTCCGAGCATCGACTTCGGTTCCAGGGCGAGGACCACCAGGGTGCCTTTCAGCTGGGCAGTCGGGATAAAGATAAAACCAGGATCAGGAGGAAGTTCCCTGAGCACTTTCTGGGTTAATTGCGGATCAACAACTGTATCTCCTTCAAAATCAATAGAATCAATTAAGGTAATAAGATGCTGAACGTACTGGTAATTTGACTCTTTTTTCAGAAGTATTTGTTCGAGAGAATGCCTGCGGGCCCATTCCAGCAATACAGTACAATCTTTCGGGATCAGGTATCCCGTTGGTTTCAGCACATCATAAACTGATTTCACCACGGGCCGGTAATCCTTTACTGTGACCAGGCTGTCTGCTTCTGAATAATAGGAATACAAAGGAATCTGCAGTGATTGCCCATTGGAAGTATGAACCGATTGAATGGATATTTCCCGCCCGGGATCAAAGGAAACAAGTTTTTTTCTTTCCTTTGAAACGAGGGGTTTAATCCTATGTTTATTCAGATAAACATACTCAAGCAGGGCCCGCATGCCCGTCATCTGCCCTTCGGCTCTGTGTTGCAGGTTCTCAATGGAATCATCTTTTCCGTTCATCCCCTCCTGGATAAAGGAAAAAGTGCCCTGGATCCCGAAACTCTGCCTTCCGTCATTGATGTCGAAGGTGCTGTGCCTGATATAAGCAATCTCAGGCGGGCCGCCGGGACAGTAAGTAAATGACGAAAAATTCCTGGCGTTGAGGTAGCTGAAGATGAATGGAAGGCAAGAGTTATCTGAAAGACTCCGGATGCCTTCCGCGACATTCAGATTGGAAGTGCTCCCAATGTTTATATCAAAGTTTTTCCTGTAGCCATACTTTCTCCACTCCTCGCTGTATGGTGAATATTCATGAACATCCAGGGTCACTTCAAACAGGAATCTGTCAAAGAGCAGGTGAAGGGCGATTGTTTCCGGTTCAGTAAGGATCAGGTGGTTGCGGTTCAGGTCGAAACCACTTGCATTACGTCTTTTGTTAAGTTCCGAACCGTCGGGATTGACCTGGGGAATAATTACCAGGTCAATTTTGTCAAAAAGATACCGGTTTTCAGGTTTTAGCAACTCTGAAGAAAGCAGTAAAACACTTTCTTTCCCCGATTGTTCATTCCCATGCTGTTGGGCAAAGATGAGCACTTTTATTTTTGAAGAATCCCGACCAAATTCTGATGAGGAAAATTTCAGGGCATACAGATTCCTGCCTTTAACTGATTGACCGATGATCTCCGTTTTCATCAATTCCGACTGTTTCCCAAGAAGCTCAACGTAAGAAGTTAGTTCAGAATAGGATGTCAGCTTTTTGTAATCGTTTATAACCGGAGGTGGAAGGGGAACCTGAGCCAGAGCCACACCAAAAAAAATTTGGAAAAGCGTCAGGAGGGTGATAATTGATTTCATGGAATAGAATAAGAGATTCAATACCCGGTGAAATATAAGGAGTAAATAATTTACTCAATAACCTGCCTTTATTCTGTGCTGCGTTTAAAGAAATAGCGGCTGATGAAGATTCCCTGGCCGTTATTTTCAGCCGGACTTTGTGTTCCGGTCATTACCTTGTCGAACTCCCATCCAAGGGCCACCAGGTCATTGATCTTTTTAGTAATGGCGATGTTGTTCCCGGCAATGTTTGTAAAATTGATTCCTACCATGCTGTAGAAATTCTGGAGATCCTCTTCCGTTTTTGTTCCGTCGGGCATCACAGTGATCATTTTCGACCGGCCCAATCCGCCCGGGATGATCGACTCGATGGTTGAAAACTGCATATATACCAGTTTTGAAGAGGGAGGGGTAGCCGATTTAAATGCAACGACAGAGATAAAGATGGCTGCAACTGCGATCAATAAAATCCATGGATTCAGTTTGTTTGTTTTCATATATAAACGGATTGGATAATTAATAAAAAACTGTTGTTTCAGGGATAGTGAGGGTAAACTAAATGAAGCGAATCGATCAGGGCAACCGTCCCTGGATCAGGATTGAAGTCGCCAAGGCAAACCAGCTGAGTGGTTCTTCTGACAACCTGTTGTTTAACGGTATCCCACCAGAGGCAGGTCAGTCCGGCGTAGGTATCATAAAGGCCTGCTTTCACATAGCCGGCACCCGATTCCAGTTTGGCTTCCGAATTATGGGTATGTCCGCCGCAGAGGCCGTCGAACAGCGGAACTCCCTGGCCGGTGCAAATATTTGTAAAAGCCGACTGGTCGTCGGCATTGGTCAGATGGGTGACCAGTACATTCATGTTGCCCGTTGCAATAGCTGATTTTATTTTATTAACAGAGGTGGTTGTCGTAACAGGATGGATGATGACCGATTCTCCTGTTTTAGTGTGGATGTTATCATTCCCCGCCACGCCGATCAGGTTCAGGGTATAATGGCCGCTTCCGGATGTAAAGGAGAGATAATCCGCTGTAAGGCCGGAGGGCTGTGATATGTTGCAGCCAATGAGTTTCTGTATCAGTGCCGGCCGCTGCAACATGGCAATTCCATAGGTCCAGTCATGGTTACCGGGCACGATTGCATCGAAATCAAGATACTCTATCATCCGGGCCATGGCCAGTCCCACAGTCAACTGGCTTGAATCTTTAGGGACTTTCAGGTCGGGCAGTACACCGTAATCAGTCTGCTGATCGCATCGGTTCACGTTGTAGCTGTGATGCACCATAAAAAAATCACCCGCCATTACCGTGTAAACATGGGCAGCCGTATCGCAGATCTTTTTCTCCAGGGTTTGGAATTGAGCCAGTTTGCCTGAATATTCATGAACATCGTTCATGGAGATGATATAGACCCTCACTCCATGAAAAGCAGACGGGCCCGGGCTGGGGGCGGGATCGCTCTTTTTCGAACATTGAAAGAGTGCCATTGAAAATACAATAAGTTGGAGGACGCTGAAAGATTGTCGCATATATAACCCTCCTTTCATATAAAATCAACTGTTCTTTATACAATCGAATAATCTCCGGCCCGATTTATATGCAAGATACGTAAAATATCCGGTCTCATTTTATAAAAGTCCCTTCCCGGAACTCTTTAAAGGCTGTGGTCAGTTCACTTTCCGTGTTCATGACGATCGGGCCGCGCCAGGCAATGGGTTCCCTGATCGGTTTGCCTGCGATCAGGATGAAACGGGCATTTGAATCACCTGTTTTTACCCGGACCCGGGTTCCATGACCCAGAAGGGCCCCTGCCCCTGCGGGTAGAGGATCCTTCCTTTTTTCATCGAAACGGGCTGCTCCTTCGTAGACATAGGCAAATACAGTGTAATCTGTCTGAACTGGAGCGATAAACTCAGCGTTATGGGGCATCTCCACGTCAAAATATTCGGGATCGGCTATGATGTTTTCAACCGGTCCGCGAGTTCCGTTGAAGCTTCCGGCCAAAACCTTCACCCGGGTCTTATTCCCGAGCGTTACAACAGGGATCCTGGCAGCCGGGATATCCTGGTAGCGGGGTGGTATCATTTTAAAGGATAACGGCAGGTTCACCCAAAGCTGGAATCCGTGGTTCCTTCCATTTTCATATTTTGGCATCTCCTGGTGGATGATCCCGCGGCCGGCTGTCATCCACTGGATATCACCCTTTCCGATAACCCCGCTGTTGCCCATGCTATCGCCATGTTCCACTTTCCCGTCGAGCATATAGGTGACTGTTTCTATTCCGCGGTGAGGATGCCATGGAAAGCCGGCCATAAAGTCGTCCGGGTTGTCGGAACCAAAAAAATCGAGCAGGAGGAAAGGATCCAGTAACCCCTGTTCATGAAAGCCAAAGACCCTTGTCAGTTTAACCCCGGCCCCATCGGAAGTGGCCTGTCCGTAAATGATACGGTCAATTTTTCTTGTTGTTTCCATACTCCTTTCATTTACTTATTTAATCACAAGCGATGTCATCGTAAGGGAGCCCAGGACCGGTTTGTCATTGAAAAATTCGACATGATCACCCTCCTCTTTTAAAGCCAGGACATATAACAACGGAAGGAAATGTTCTGGTGTTGGAATCGCAAGATTGAAGGCCTTCCCCTGTTCCCTGTATTTTACCAGGGATCCGTGATCATCAGACAGGATGAAATTCTTCATCTTCTCATTGGCTTCTGTGGCCCATTCATAACCAAAACCGGGCTGATCCATCCTGTCCCAGGCGACCAGCCTGAGGTTATGGACAATATTCCCGCTACCAATGACCAGGATCCCTTTTGTACGGAGCGGGGCAAGTTCTTTTGCAAGATCATAGTGATATTGAGCAGGCTGAGAATAATCAAGGCTCAGCTGAACAACAGGGATCTCTGCTTCGGGGAACATCCGCATAAGAACGCTCCAGCAACCATGGTCCAGGCCCCACCGTTCATCCGGTCCGATCCCGGTTCGTTTTACGAGGTTTGTTATCTCTGAGGCAAGTTCCGGGTTTCCGGGTGCCGGATACTGCATCGCGTACAGGAGTTGCGGGAAACCACTGAAGTCATGGATGGTTTTCGGGTTTTCCATGAAAGTCAGATAACTTCCCTTTGTTTCCCAATGTGCGGAAATACAAAGGATGGCCCGGGGCTTTGGGAGGGATTTTGCCATGGTACGCCATCCCTCAACAAATTCATTCTCCTCAATGGCATTCATCGGACTTCCATGGCCTACGAAGAGGACAGGAATTTTTTCTGTGCCGGCAAGGGAAGGGGTAAGCTTATCCATTTAGTTCAGTTCCATTACGGTTCCTTCGAGGGTATCATAACTTAATGAAAACTCTTTAACATAATTATAAAGATAATTCATTTTTTCACTATTCCACTCCGGATGCTGAACTGTTAAACAACCACCAAACGTAATTTCCTTAATGATAAGCCCGGATCATGCGTTATTCGAGCTTAATGTTACACTTTTTTTAGGCCGCAAAGGATTTTTGTAAAAACTTTGTTGGACTTTAGGCCATTAAATTTAATTTTGCAATGTGGTTTCTTTGAAAAAAACTGGGTTTCAATCGTAAATCATCCGAGTTAAATGTCAGTTTATCAGACGTTTAAATATATTTTGGATGGCAAAAGCAACATAATCAGACATTTAAATATGAGGTCTTCAATATATAGCGTGATTACCGGTACCGGAAGTTATATCCCTTCAATGAACATCAGTAACCGGGATTTCCTTCCGATTGAATTTTATGAATCAGGAGGAAAAAAACTTGAAAAGACCAGCCAGGAGATCATTGATAAGTTTCAGGAAATAACAACTATAAAAGAGAGACGCTATGTTACAGAAGAGCAGGTAACTTCTGATATTGCGTTTTTGGCGGCCACCGATGCCATCGAATCATCGGCCGTGGACATAGAAGGGCTGGACTACCTTATTGTGGCGCATAACTTCGGCGATGTGACCTCGGGGAACAAGAGGACGGACATGGTTCCAAGCATCGCTTCACGCGTAAAGCACAAACTTGGAATTAAAAACCCGGAAACCGTTGCATACGACATCATTTTCGGATGTCCGGGGTGGTTGCAGGCGGTGATCCAGGCCGACTATTACATTAAATCGGGAGATGCAAAAAAAGTCCTGGTGATCGGGGCCGATGTATTATCGAGGGTCTCCGATCCTCACGACAGGGACAGCATGCTTTATGCCGACGGGGCCGGTGCAGTTATCCTGGAATCAAGAGAAAGTGATCATCCCATCGGGATCCTGGCGCACAAAACCCGGTCGGATACTTTTCTATATTCCAAGATGCTCTATATGGGCAAATCCTTCAACCCCGCCTATAATAAAAAGAATTCACTGTTTTTGAAGATGGACGGGAGGAAGCTTTACCAGTATGCCCTTGAAACAGTTCCCCAGGCGATCAAGGGGTGCCTGGATAAGAGCGGAATCCATATCGAAGAGATCAAGAACGTCCTGATCCACCAGGCCAACGGCAAAATGGATGATGCCATCCTGAAAAGGCTTTATGCACTTTATGATATTACTGATATTCCTGAAAATGTCATGCCTATGACGATCGGATGGCTAGGAAATTCATCGGTAGCGACCTTGCCGACTTTGCTGGATCTCATCCTGAAAGATAAACTGGAAACTCACAAAATCGATAAAGGCGACCCCATTGTTCTGGCATCAGTCGGCGCAGGGATGAATATCAATGCCTTGATTTATAAGATGTAAGTGGATCTTCCTTGCTTGGAGGGGCGTGAGAGTCAGAAAAGAAACTCACAAAATTGATTCAGACGGTTAGTTTCACCCTGACGGCATTCAACCCTTTCGGGCCCTTTTCCGTCTCGAAAGTTACTTTATCGCCTTCCTGGATCCGGACTTCCAGGTTGTTGACATGGACAAAGACACTCTCCTGGGTTTCATGGTCTTTTATGAAACCAAACCCTTTGGCATCATTAAAGAAGGTCACGGTACCTTTCCTGATGAAATTAATGGGGTCGATATCCTCCTTTTTAGCAGTATTGATCCGGATATCATCAAGTTTAATCACATGCTTCTTTCTTGGATCCGGCGGTGTTGAGACAAGATTGCCATTTTCATCCACATAGGCGAACATATCTTCCAGCTTCTTTCCCTTGTCAGAATTTGCTTTGCGTTCCTCTTTCTTCTGTTCTTTGTCCTTCTTCTTTTTCAGGCGTTTTTTTTCAAGGTCTTTTTTGTTGAATGTTTCGCGTGCTCTGGCCATAGTTTTTACCTTATCTTAATTTGAATCCATTTTAAAAACATTGATGATCCTGCGAACAAACCCGGAGAATCATATAAAACAATCATCCGTAGAGATATCTTTTGATCTTCATGGTGGCTGTCTTCTCGAATGGTATCGGCTGCACAAGCACTACCTGGACCTGTGAAAATTTATTCACCCGGCGGTTCACATAAAGCTGTAGTTCATTCCGCAGCTCCTCGATCGCCGATTCTACAAAATCAATAAAATCCTGCCGCATGTGGCTGTAGCTTTCTTCGATCTCCGTCCTGTTGAAATGGACCAGGGCAACGAGCTTGCCTTTTTGCTCCACGACCAGGGAATCGAGTACATGACGGAAATTGTTTATCACCGATTCGATCTCTTCAGGATAGACATTCTCGCCGCTCGATCGCACGATCATGTTCTTCAGACGGCCTTTGATGTAAAGATAACCGTCTTTATCAAAAATACCAAGATCTCCTGTTTTCAGCCAGCCATCACTCGTCAGGATCTCCGAAGTAAGTTCCGGCTCCTTGTAATACCCCTTCATCACGTTGGGGCCGCGGGCCCAGATCTCTCCTTCGCCTGTTGCCTTATCAGGTTTATTAATAATCAGCTCAATATCTTCAATGGCCCGGCCGGTGGACTGGAGCCTGGAAAAGTTAGGATTGCACCCTGCAAGCAGGGGAGCGGTTTCGGTAAGTCCATAGCCGATTGCGTAAGGAAACCGGGCCTCCACAAGGAATTTTTCGACTGTCTTGTTCAGTTTTGCACCACCGATTCCAAAAAAATGAAGTTCTCCGCCGAAAAACTGCATCAGCTTTTTGCCGGCTATTTTATTCAACTGTTTCCTGATAAAAGGAATGTGGATGCAAATGCGGAGAATGAAATTTTTCGTGAATTTCGGCTGAATGACATTCCTGAATATTTTCTCAATGATCAGGGGTACCGTCAGCATGATGGTCGGCTTGACCATTTTCAGAACAGGCATCAATACGGTAGGTGTCGGAGGCTTGCCTAAATAAAAGACACAGGCGCCTTTGATCATGGGGAGGATCATCCCGATGGTGTTCTCGTAAGTATGGGAAAGCGGAAGTATGGAAAGGAAGCGGTCGTGTTCGGTGATCTCCTGGACGCGGCCACTTTTCAACGCGTTAAAGCAGAGGTTCTTATGTGTGAGCATAACCCCCTTGGATTTACCCATGGTCCCTGATGTGTAAATGATCGCGGCAAGATCTTCTTCATCAACTTTATACTCTTTTTGCGGAACATTCGCAGGAGAGGCTGCTGGTCCGGGCTTTGCCCCGCTGAGGATTGAAAAATCTTCAATCCGGAGAATGATCATGGGATCGGTGGTGGAAACATTGCTGATTTTTTCACGCAGTGAGTCAGAGACAAAAAGCAGCTTTGGTTTTGAATGGTTGCAGATTGTTTCTATCTCTGCAGGATGAAAATCAGGCAATACCGGAACCACGACACATCCCATAAAGGAACTGGCATAATAGGATATGACCCAGTTAGGCAAGTTGGTGCTCAGGATAGCAGCGCGGTCGCCAGGTTCAAGCCCGAGCTGTTCAAGCAAATGCATCAGTGACCTGATCTTTTGGTCAAGTTCACCATAGGTAAAGGGCTCTTCACCTGCAAGCGCCAGCGCATGGCGCGTTTTATGTTTACTGACGGTTTGTGCAAAAAAAGCAGGCAGTGTCAGTGGAAAGGTTTTATCCATCAGAAGGAATCAGGCTGCAAAGATACAACAATTCTGCCATTTATGATAACGGTACCAGGGAAACCACCAACCAGGCTTCAGGAAAAAAACATTGATATTCGTAAATTATGTGTATATTTGCATACTTTTTTGAAGATCTTAGTTCTTCTGACAAAAGTTTTGTCCCTCCTTCTGTTCAGCAAAACCACACCTTTTCATTAAAGTCGGCGATGTGACCCTGCCTTTAGCAGTTGTCTTCAGGTACACATTTCCAAATTTCTTACAACACTAATTAATTATCAATGACTTTTGAAAATTTAAATTTAATGAAATCCCTTCTTGATTCGGTAAAAAAGGAGGGTTATGTTACACCTACCGCGATTCAATATCAATCCATTCCGCATATACTCAATGGCAAGGATCTATTTGGCTGCGCACAGACAGGGACCGGAAAAACGGCCGCATTTGCACTGCCTTTGCTTCAGATGATCATGAAAGAAAAAGCAACCGGCAGCCGACGGGGTATCAGTGCACTTGTTCTTGCCCCGACCCGCGAACTGGCTGTCCAGATCAATGAAAGCTTCAGGACCTATGGCAGGACCACAGGAATCAGGAACACCTGCGTATACGGAGGCATACCCCAGCGCGCCCAGGTTACCGCTCTGAAACAGGGAATCGATGTACTGATTGCCACGCCGGGCCGGCTGCTCGATCTTATCCAGCAGCGGATCGTGAACCTCGATGAGGTGCGCTACTTTGTGCTTGATGAAGCCGACCGCATGCTCGACATGGGGTTTATCGATGATGTAAAAAGGATTCACCATTTTCTTCCGAATAAAAAGCAAACAGTTTTATTTTCTGCCACAATTACGACTGAAATAAAAAAACTGGCCGCCTCCATGATGAGCATGCCTGTCAGCGTTTCGGTAATGCCTGAGGCTATTGCTTCCGGGCAGGTGACCCAGTCGGTATACTTTGTTAAGAAGGAGGACAAGCGCGGGTTGCTGCAGCATGTCATCCAGCACGGATCCGTCGACAATGCACTCGTATTCACGCGCACAAAGCATGGAGCAGACAAGGTAGCAAGGTCGCTGGTGAAAAACGGGATCAAGGCTGAAGCCATCCACGGCGACAAGTCGCAGAATAAACGGGAAACCACGCTGAAAGGATTTAAAAACGGTGTGATCAGGGTACTGGTCGCTACCGACATCGCTTCACGCGGCATCGACATCGACAACCTGAGTCATGTCATCAATTATGAGATCCCCGAAACCCCGACCACTTACGTTCACCGTATCGGCAGAACCGGGCGGGCCGGCTCCAAGGGTATCGCGCTATCGTTTTGCTCTGCCGATGAAAAACCATACCTGAGCAGTATCAATAAACTGATCCGCAAAGAGATAAATGTTGTCAAGATACACCCCTTTTCCTGATAACAATTTAATAAATAAGCATAAAGGGGAACAATCAAAATTAACACACAATGAAAAAAGGAACTGTTAAATTTTACAATTCACTGAGAGGCTTCGGATTTATTAAAGTCGATGAGACCAATGAAGAGGTATTCGTACACAAGTCTGAAATCAGTGGAACAATCCATGAGAATGACATGGTGGAATTTGAAATCCAAAAAGGAAAAAAAGGATTGAATGCCGTAAGTGTCAGGGTTATCTGATAGAATTTTATCTGCTAACAAGGGAGTCCCGTAACCGGGATTTCCCTTTATAACATCATGATGGATGCATTAAAGATGGGCAATATCACCATTTCCGTTCCGATCATACAGGGAGGAATGGGAGTGGGGATATCGCTTTCGGG
>JBAXRT010000070.1:0-15046 GCA_037131065.1 bacterium
CCTGCAACACCCAGGATCAGAACCAGGGAATATAGCCGGTTCCGCGTCATCTACATAAGGAAGGGGCGGAGTTTTTCGAAATTGACTTCGCGGGTGCGTTCCATGATCATGAACCAGTCGACGATTGTCCAGATTCCCAGCCCGCCGCATGTCAACAGTTTGCCAACACCCAAACCAACATCCCCGATGACAAAACGGTCGATACCGAGGGCACCGCCCAGCAATGAGATCACAAGCATAAGGACCGGCTCCCTGAACGTAATGGACTGAATGGCAAGAAATTTCTGGTCATCCATTTTAATCATCTGCTCTCGGATAGCAGGTATCATACGACCTTCAAAATATTTACCGTAAGTGAGGAGAAACATGTCGACTTTCTGTGCTTCCATATTTTGATTTTTTGATAATCCCGGACACTCCGGCTTTCCGGTTTTAGCCCTGTTTGATAGGTGGTTTTCAGTCTCCAACCGAAGGTAAAGTTAACCCATTTTTTTAATTTCCAAAATGGTTGCCGGATATTTCTCTTTTGTCCCTTCCGGGGATAATCTTTACTTTTGTTTCATGAATACGCTTCCGCTGATCATTACAGTACTGGCGATTTTTGCCCTTGCCTACCGCTTCTATTTCAGTTTCATCGCTGCCAAAGTACTTGCCCTGGATGATCACCGCGTAACGCCTGCCGGACGGTTATACGACGGCCAGAATTATTACCCGATGAGCAAGTGGGTGCTTTTCGGTCACCATTTTGCAGCCATCGCTGGCGCCGGTCCGCTTATCGGGCCTGTCCTCGCCTGCCAGTGCGGCTATTTTCCCGGGTTTGTCTGGATGATCGTAGGGGCGGGCATGGCCGGGTCGGTTCATGATATCGTGATCCTTACCGCTTCGGTGAGGCACGACGGAAAGTCGCTCGCAGAGATCGCCCGGGCCGAAATAGGCAAGATCTCCAGCATCACCGCTTCAATCAGCACTTTCATCATCATCATCATTGCCATGGCCGGCCTCGGCCTGGTCGTTGTGAACGCCCTGGCAGAATCGTCCTGGGGGACCTTTACGATCGCATCCACCATTCCCATTGCCATTTTTATGGGGATCTGGATGTTCCGTTTCCGAAAAGGCCGGACCATGGAGGCAACCATTATGGGGGTCATTCTTTTATCCGCCGCTGTGATCTTCGGGAAATATATCCCCTCCTCTCCCCTGGCCTCGTGGTTCACTTTCGATCACAAATCGTTGAGCCTTTTGCTTGCAGGGTATGGCTTTTTTGCTTCAGTTCTTCCTGTCTGGCTGCTACTCTCACCGCGGGACTACCTTAGCTCCATCATGAAACTCGGGGTGATCGGTATGCTGGTCGTCGGGATCATCATCGTAGCTCCCGACATGAAAATGCCGGCATTTACAACATTTATCAAAGGGGGCGGTCCCATCATCCCGGGGACCCTCTTCCCCTACCTCTTCATTACGATCGCCTGCGGAGCGATCTCGGGTTTTCATGCACTGATCGGTTCCGGGACCACCCCGAAGATGATCATTCGTGAATCGCATATCAAACCCATTGCCGTCGGCTCCATGCTGGCTGAAGGACTGGTGAGCATCATGGCCCTGATCGCCGCAGCCAGTCTGTTCCCCCTTGATTATTTCCAGATCAACGTCTCCCCCGAGAAGTTCCAGGCTATCCTTCCCCAGCTGAAAGCCATGGGATTCACCCAATCCGATCTTCCCAGGCTTGCTTCTGAAGTTGGCGAAAACATTGCCGGACGAACCGGCGGGGCTGTCTCCCTGGCGGTTGGCATGGCCCAGATCTTTTCGGCTATCCCGGGATTCGACAAGCTCATGTCGTACTGGTACCACTTTGCCATCATGTTTGAGGCCCTGTTCATCCTCACGACCATTGACGCGGGAACCCGTGTTGCCCGGTTTATTCTCCAGGAGTTGCTAGGGCGTTTTTATAAACCATTCGGGAAGACCGACTGGCTTCCGGGAAACCTGGTCTGCAGCGCAGTGGTTGTTCTTTTCTGGGGCTACTTTATTTACACCGGGAGCATCGCCACAATATGGCCCATGTTCGGCACCGCCAACCAGCTTCTTGCCGCCATCGCCCTGGCAGTAGGAACATCTTACCTCATCAACAGGGGTAAGGTGAGGTATGCCTGGATCACGATCCTACCGATGGCATTTGTCGGGATAACCACGATTGTGGCTGGAATCCTGAACATGACGGGCATCTATATCCCACAGATAGGGATCCCGAAAGACCAGGTGCGCGGGATCATCAACCTGGTGATGACCATCGTGATCACGATATGTGCTCTGATCATTTTCTTCGATGCAGTACCATCCTGGATCAGGGCGATCAGGAAAAAAGATTTAGTTCAAAATAAAGCATCATGAATCCTTCAGAAAACTTACGCCCCCTGGGCAAATCCGACCTGATGGTTACGCCCATCGGCCTCGGATGCTGGCAGTTCAGCAAACGGAATAATATGGCTGGTAAATTCTGGCCAACACTCGATGATGAGGTGATCCGGGCGGTGGTGAAAACCAGCCTGGAAGGCGGCATCAACTGGTTCGATACCGCCGAGGTCTACGGGAACGGTGCTTCGGAAAAGGCCTTGTCCGCCTCCTTGACGGCACTCGGAAAAAAACCAGGAGAGGTGATGATCGCTACAAAATGGTGGCCCATGTTCCGCTTCGCATCAAGCATTATAAAGACTATAGACAACCGCCTGGATGCGTTGAGTCCCTTTCCGATTGACCTCTACCAGGTCCACCAGCCTTTCGGCTTTTCAGGTGAGAAGGAGGAGATGGAGGCCATGGCAAAACTGGTCAAAGCAAAGAAGATCCGGTATGCGGGGGTCAGTAACTTTTCCGCAGCCAAAATGAGAAGCGCCTGGGAGACCCTGCAGAAACATGGCATTGCCTTGATATCGAACCAGGTAAGATACAGCCTCCTTGACCGGAAAATTGAATCGAACGGCATAATGGAAACGGCTAAAGAGCTTGGCATAACCATCATTGCCTACTCCCCGCTTGCCCAGGGCATTCTCACCGGGAAATTCCACGATAACCCTGAATTGCTCAGAAATATTGGATTCAGGAAATATTCAGGCACATTCAAGCCTGAGGGACTGGCCAGGAGCAAAGCCCTTGTGTCGAAGGTGAAAGAACTCGCCGTGAAATACAATGTCACTCCATCACAGATCGCTCTGAACTGGCTTATCCATTTCCATGGTAATTCCGTCGTCGCTATCCCAGGAGCAACAAAAGAGTCGCATGCCCGGGAGAATACCGGTGTTCTGAAATTCCAGTTGTCACGCGAAGACATGGAGCTGCTCGACAGGGAGAGTTTGCAGTTCAGGAAGTAAACTGTTTTTTTTCCCTTCTTTTATTGAACAGGGAAATCGTAAGCGCCATGAAAATCATGATGGCCGCTGTAAGGTAAGCATTGCTGAAACCAACAGCACTCTCGGAAACAGTAGGTGTTGACTTATCTCCCCCTGTGGTGACAGAGAAGATCATCTGGTAAATGGAAACACCCATTACGGCCGCCAGGGAAGAGACTGTATTGGCAGTTGCAGAAACGATCCCGTGTTTCCCTTCTGTGGCCATTTCCATGATGAGCTTGTTGTTGGGCGACATGAAAAGCCCGGCCATGGTACCGGCAAGGAAAAGAAAACCAGCCGCAAACCACAGGTTCAGGTAGCCAATCGTATATGAGAAGTAGAGAAAAGTTACGATTCCCAGTCCCATGCCGATGAGGGAGATATTCAGCGGGTTGGTCTTGTCGGACCACTTTCCGGAAAATGGGGAGATGACCATGACCATAACAGAGGAGATCATCACCAGTATGCCTACCCAGTTGGCTGTAAGCCCCAGGTCCCGCTCGAGGTAGAACGGCATCATGTAACCGTTTCCGAAATAAGCGGTCAGGACAAGAAGACTGGCAATGAGCGCAATCACGAGCGGTTTTATCCTGAAAAGGGAAAGATCGAGTATCGGGTTCAGGGCGTGCTTTTCCCTCCAGATAAAGAGGGCAAAGAACATGACGGCGAAAGTGAGCATGATATAGGGGACAATGGTGTCGACGCCCCTGTTATCGAAAGCGTTGAAAGCAACAATGAGACAGGTGAATGCGATTAGCGCCAGTATGGTCCCCGAAAAATCAAACTCCTTAAAGGAGAAGGGCAGTTTTGTCTCGGAAGGGATATATTTCCTGGCAAGCCATATTGCAACGATCCCGACTGGGATATTAATCAGGAAGATCCAGTGCCAGGAGGCATAGTAGGTGATAATCCCGCCAAGAGGGGCACCTGTGGAGACGCCAACGGCCGCAATGGTGGCAAGGATGCCATACGAACTCCCTACCTTTTCGTGGGGCATGAAACGCCCGACGATCGCCATACAGTTGGCCACGAGCATCGACCCGCCGAGTCCCTGGATGAAACGGGCAGCGATGAGGTAGGATATTCCAGGGGAGAGGCCGCAAAGCAGTGACCCGGTCGTGAACAGGACAAATCCGAGTATAAATATTTTTCTCAGGCCGAGCCTGTCGCCCAGTGTTCCGAAAAGCAGAAGCGTACTGGTGCTGGCAACCAGGTAAGCGAGTAGGACCAGCGAAGCGATATCGCGGGTGGAATGAAAATTCTGGGCAATCGTGGGCAGGGAGATGTTCACGATATAGGCATCCAATTTCACCATGAACATGGCAATGGCTGCGCTGATAAGAATCATCCAATAAGATTGCTTATTCTTCGCCATCATTCGTCACTCGTCATTTGTAATTCGTCATTGACATGGAACTCTCCCTCCCATTTTGCAACCACGACCGTGGCAAGGCAGTTCCCTATCACATTCACGGCCGTCCGTGCCATATCCATCAGTTCATCAATGCCGAGGATGATGAAGATCGGCCAGACAGGTAATCCGAAATTGGTTGCCGTTCCAAGGAGGATAACCAGGGAGGCCCTGGGAACACCGGCCACACCTTTGCTTGTTAACATCAGGGTAAGCATCATCACGATCTGTGTCTCAAAGGAGAGATGTATCCCGGAGATCTGGGCTACGAAAATGGAGGCAAGCGCAAGGTACAGGGTAGTGCCGTCGAGGTTGAAGCTATACCCTGTAGGGATGACAAAAGCAACAATTTTCCTTGGCACACCAAAACGCTCCATATTTTCCATGGCAATAGGCAGGGCGGCTTCGGAACTCGTGGTGGCAAAAGCCAGGGTAGCCGGTTCAGTGACTGCTTTAATGAATTTCTTTATTGGAATCTTCAGAAAAAGCATGATGGGCAAAAGTACCAGAAGCAGAAAGGCAAGCAGCGCAACATAGAGCGTGGCGAGCAACTGGCCGAGGTTGACAAGGATCCCGATGCCCATATGGCCGACGCTGTAAGCAAGGGCGGCAAAGACGGCAAAGGGCGCAAAATACATGATCATGTTGGTGAACTTGAACATCACCTCCGAAAGCGATTCGGCAAAGCGGACCATGGGACTCCGGTATTTTTCTTTCACCATGGCCACGGCGATCCCGAAAAGAATGCTGAAGACCACGATCTGCAGTACCTGCCCTTCGGCAATCGATTTGGCAATGTTCTCGGGGAAGACATGAAGGATGATCTGGTCCCAGGTTTGCTTGGGAACCTCGGGTAAAGTTCCGGATGCCAACTCCGGAGGAAGGGTTACTCCTACCCCGGCCTTGCTGAGATTGATCGCCAGGAGCCCGATGAAAAGCGCAATGGTGGAAACAATCTCGAAATAAAGGATCGACTTCCATCCCATCCGGCCGACCTGCTTAAGATTAGAATGTCCGGCAATCCCCACTACAAGGGTTCCGAACAAAAGAGGCGCGATGATGGTCTTGATCAGGTTCAGGAAGATCTTGCTGACAATATTGAGGTGAATGGCCACGGAATGAAAATCCTCCCCGAACTCCGCGCCTGCCAGCATACTGAGCATGATCCAGGTGGTGAGCGACCGCTTCCGGACGGCATACCAGACGATCATCAGGATGATCAGCCAGCGCGATCCCGCCAGCACGGGTTTCGCAATCGTGATCCCACCGAAATTGTCCAGGACATGCAGCAATGCACTGATTGTGATGGTAAGGATCAGGGCGGCGGGCAGCAGTCGGGAAGGCTTCATCATCGATAAACGAATAGGGGGTGATCAAAATTAGAAATAAAAAGGGGAAACGATCTCATTTTTACTGTAATTTTGGTAATCATTCGAATCCGAACATTATGGAGACACCGTTGACCATACCCGAGGAATTATTCCTTCTTACGGTGAATGAAAGGACCGGAAGAAAGGCCCTTATCAAATCCATGAAGTTCGATGTGCTTCTTTCGGCTGCCATCCTGATGGAGCTTGCCCTCAGGAACCGGATCGATACCGACCTGGATTACCTCATCCCGGACAACCCCGACAAGACAGGTGTTCCCATCCTTGACCAGGCCATGGAGATCATCCTTTCAAGTCCTGCCAGGGAGAACATCACCTACTGGCTCCTGAAGCTGGCAGAAAAATCTCCGAAGTTCAGATCGACCCTCGTTTCGGGACTGATCAGCAAGGGTTTGCTTCGCATGGACCGAGAAAAAGTTTTTCTTGGTTTCAGTTCAAAGCTCTACCCGATGCCTGTCAACGACAGAGAGATTTACGAAGTAAAGACGCGTGTGAGAAAACTGGTCCTCAGCAGCGAACTTCCCGATTTCAGGGATATGGTCATTGTGAGCGTCGCCTGGTACGGGGGACTGCTGAACCTGATATTCTCCGAAGATGAGATTCACCTCTTTCAGACCCGGATCGAACAGATTGCAAAAATGGATCTCATTGGTCAGGCGGTAACCAAATCGCTGAAAAGCCTGACCTTGTCGATCATCTTTTCGATGAGGGCAAAGGAAATCATGGGCGTAAAATCGGCTGAAGAAAAACTGGATGACCTGGTTGAGGAGATGAAAACCCTGATGCAGATCGAAAAAAACGAGGATCTCCCGGAATGGCTGAGAAGAGGCACGGCCCAGTGTGACGAAACACTGGATTACATCAGAAAAACCGGCACCGGTGAAATTTACTTCAACCCAAAAACCGGTAAATATGGCCTCAAGACCTGGGCCGGGTTGCGCTAAGACAAGGGTGGGTTAGAAGTTTCGTGCTCACCGGAGTTGCATGTTCCCCAGATAAACAGCCCACACTTTCAGGGTGTCATTTCCGAAAGCTTTATTCCGTTTGATAAGTAAAATATCCAGCATTCCGTTGCGGATTGATGGAGGCTGCTTATCCTCTTTCAAAGCAAACTGTGAGGTAAAACCAAGTCGGCCGGTGCAGGTGGAATCATTGATCCAAGACAGGGGGCATTCCGTCCATACCGAATCTGCAGTGAATCCCCTGATCAGGGCAAGGATCTCCCTCCCGGGATTATCCATCTGGTATATTTTAACTTCTCTCTTCCCCTGCTGGGTAACAGGCCGGAACAGAAGTGAGACCTCTCCTGAAATAAAAAGATCCTGGATCATCTCTCCGGCCTGGCTCCGGAATGGGCCTGCCAGGGTTGTATCGGCAAGGATATTCAGATAATCGCGGAAATCTGAAAATTTCTGTTTTGCCGCCTCCTGGAATGCGAACAGGGAGGCTGTGGGCAAGGTATCTGTTTCAAAGACTGACCTGAGACTGTCCTGTTCGGCCTTCACCCTGTTTTTATTCCTTTCTGCCGTGAACTGCTCTTCATTGTCACAGGACTTGGAGCATGTCAGAAAATAGACAAGGATCAGTACCGATATTTTAATAAACCTTCTCATTTTTTCTTCTCATTGATCCTGAAACGAAGCACAACGATCTTCCCGTTTTTTACCTGAGAAGAAAGGATCTCAATGCTCTTGAGATTTCCGGATGGCATGGTCATTTTATTGATGAATTCCGTCTTGTTGTATAAAGCCATCCCCGAGGCTTCTCGACCATTGAAAACCTGGCAGATCATGGCATCCTCACCAATTATCTCATTCAGCTTTGTTTTACGCTTTTCCCAGTCATCCACTTTCATCATCGAGAAATAATGGATCATCAGGGCATAATCATTGGCCCTCAGGGTGATCGTTTCGTTGTGGTTTAGTTTTTTCAGGGTCCTCACGATGGTGTCGGTCTGGTAATATGGAGAGGCAACAACCATCCGGATGATGCTTTTATCTGTTGAAAGGGTGAAGCAACCATCGGGACCACACAAGTGCTGCTCCGGGGATTCACCATCGAGAAGCAGGGCCACCTCGACGTTCCCGCCGCTGATAGGCTCCCTGGTGTCGGCATCATAAAAACAGAACCGGTATTTCTGTGTG
Source organism: bacterium (assembly GCA_037131065.1). Lineage (GTDB taxonomy): Bacteria > Bacteroidota > Bacteroidia > Bacteroidales > FEN-979 > JBAXRT01. The sequence continues at coordinate 8,324 of JBAXRT010000070.1, forward strand.
TCGAACAGTTTGAATAATCCAAACAGTATGATGAGAATGACAAGGGAAAGTACAGGGATGATGATAAAATAACGGTTTGCGTTACGCCCGGGTGCTGTGGCAGGTAATGTTTCCTTGTTTTTAAAAATGAAATCGTTCCAGTTTGAATAACCGGCATACTTGCTCAACAGGTTCAGCATATCGATTCTCGGCAGTGTAGCCTGCGATGATTTTATATGGGTATAGAACCACTTCTCGCTGATATTGGCGCTGACCCTCTGGCGCAGATCTTCCTGGAAATCGGTTATCTCCTGCCCCTTCCATTCCGAAATGGAGGGATTCATACCGGGATAAGTCTGAAGCATCACAGCGGCGATCTTTTTTTTCAGCAACTCGAAATGGTTATGTTCCTGTCCCGGCAAAGGTGATGAAGTATTTAACTTTTCGTATGCAGAAGCGTTGTAAACCTTTTACAACTCTTTTACAACCCTGTTTCAAACCTACCCGGCCACGGTATGTTAATTTCGTCCCAGGTAATCGGATCAAAGATGGATTATCGGATCAAAAATAAATAAAAGATTATCTGATCAATTAAAATTCATAAGTAATCAAACATTTAAAACGGAGGAAAAACCATGAAGAAAAAGCCATTAAGATCGGTGTTTATGATTCTATGTTTGGCAAAAAATAGCATTAACTTTGATCGATATCATTTTAAAAAGAAAGGAGATTCCAATGATCGAACACGTCCATAAACACATTACTTCTGAGTTAAATCAGAATACAAGGACAGATACTATTTTCATCCTCACCGCTATCTTACTGAACCTGATCACCCTTGCTGTGAATTCAGGCCTCGTGGAGAAATCGCGGACCGAAAGTTCTACGCTTACCGTGATGTTCGTTTTTGTCTTTCTCATTGTTGTGGTCAACGTCGTTGTGATATTCGGACTCATCAAGGGAAGACAGACACGAACAAAACTGGTCAACGGACTGATCACCATGTACCGTGACCAGAATGTTGCTAAATATTACGATGAATCCCTCCTGGGAAATTATAACACACGATATAACCTTTTCATTATGGTTGTAGTCTGTACCGGCATTATTGCTACGATTGTTCCCTTTATTTTAAGATAACCGTCATGAAACCAAAGATTATAGTTATCCATTGGATCCCGAGGATCCTTTGTATCCTGGCCATTCTCTTCATCAGTGTGTTTGCCCTGGATTCCTTTGATCCCAGACTAACCATCTGGCAGCAGATCGGTGGTTTTCTTATCCACCTGATCCCTACGTATGTCTTGATCCTGTTTCTTTATGTTGCCTGGAAATGGGAATTGATCGGCGGTATCATTCTCGCAATCCTGGGGGCTGCATTTACACCGATCATCTATATGATGAATTATAACATGAATCATTCGGTTTGGATCACCCTCAGTATTGTCGCCATGATCACACTTCCTTTCATTATCATCGGCGGGCTTTTTATATTAAGCCATTTTATGAAGATGAAGGAGAAAACAGAGACGAACACAGTTATCCAGTGAGAAGCACTCAGTGAAGGGCAGAATATTTCAGCAAGGCTTGTCGTCCAATAAACCAGGATTACCTGGTTTTGACTATCCGGCAGGTTTTTGTTACTGAACCGGCCGTCAGGCGGCAAAAATAGTACCCGGCAGGGACCGAAACAACTGGAATATCCAGGGTGTAGGTTCCTGCCGGTTGGTTTTTCTCCAGGAGGGACAGAACCTCTTCACCAAAAATATTACAGAGCGTTATTCTCACCTTTCCATCCCGGGATGTTTTGTACCTTACGGTAGCCTGCTCCTTAACCGGGTTGGGATAGACCACAACCGAAATGGACTGATCGTTCTTTGCAAGCTCTCCGAATCCAGATGCATCAGGAATGATCCGGCTGTAATAAACGTCCTGCTCCCCGTTGAATGTGTTGGCCCATGCAAGATTTGCCCCGGTATCATCAGATGTCATGTCGAAATAGTCACCCATCTTCTCCTGCTGCGGGTAACCAACCTGCGGGTCAAACAGATCGGATATCCTTTCGTTGTCCGACCAGGTTATTCCCAGGTCATAGGAATAACAATAGTATAAAGCCGATTTAAACATCTCAGCCGGATCATCTCGTGTATCGAGCCAGATCACGTCGATCCTTCCGTCGGGAGAAACCGACATGGTGCCAAACCATTGGTAGTGATAGGTCTGCGGATCAGTGTTTATCCTGACCGGGTCGCTCCAGCTGAGGCCTCCGTCAGTGCTTTTTGCGAACATCACATCAGCCGGATCATTGTTTGAGATCCTGCTCATCGACGCCAGGACATAAACATTGCCCCTTCCCGGGCCGTTTGAGCAGTCGACGCCGATGCTTACCTGTCCAAGCAGTCCAACCGGGTTGATCGGCGTCTGAACGGTAAGATACCCATCCATAACAATGTGTTGGTAAAAGTCCCAGTCAACGATCGACCCCGGTGTCTTGGCATTAGTCGACTTTGAAACAACAATACCATCCGTTTGCGTTTCACTGACTCCGCCTATGTAGAGTTCTCCCTCCGGGCCGATGGCCATTGTAGCCCAGTATGGATAACCGGTCACCTGGGAACAATCCTCAAAACTGCTTCCACCTGTGGTTGATCGTGTAAAAAAACCGGGGGCACACGAGCTGTAGAAGGAAGACCATGATGAATAGATATTCCCAGTCCCTTCACCTCCCGATTTATCGATTATCATCCATTGTTTATCTCCTCCGAAGGCATCAGCTCCGGAATTCCATCCTGCGCCGCCATCAAAGCTTTTGAAAACCCTGCATAAAAATCCGTAATTATTTGAAGTAAGACTGTTATAATAAAAGTTCCCTTCAATGTCGGATCCCAGCACCGGGTCAGAACGGAATGTTCCTTCATCGATAACCCCGGGGAAAGTCCAGGTCTCACCGGCATCGGTGGAATATCCATATCCGGCCTGCCGGAAGTTGCTGAGAATCGTATTGAACTGTCTCCAGCCGATCACTATATTGTTGGGATTGGTCGGATCGATGGCGATCGAAGGTTCATTGGCTGCATCCCCGACGATATTATTTCCCTGAGCATCCACATTGACCTGGACCGTCGTAACAGAGGTCCCTTTGTACCTGTAGGCGGGAGATGTTTTCAGGTTTCCCGTAGGATAGGGGACAAACTTGTTGTCGGGCACTTCGTGATGAAGCATTTTGATCTCTTTACCCGAAAGGGGCTTGTTCTGGCCGCCTGAGAGCAACGGGAAAGCGATAATGGTGCAGACCAGCAAAAGATCTGCGATTGTCTTCTTTTTCATACTGTAATGTTACCAAAAAAAAAGACTGGTCAGAAATTTATTCGATGACCAGCCCTCATTGATCGGCTTACAGGATTATTTTTTCACTTTTCATTTTTTCCTAAAATTCGTCTGGTAACGTCTTGAGCTGTTCATAGGTAAAAACAGGTCCGTCTTTGCAAACGTAAGTGGAGCCGATGTTGCAGCGCCCGCATTTCCCAAGTCCGCACTGCATCTTCATCTCCAGGGTTGTGATGACGTCTTTGGGGGCAAACCCAAGCTTGTCGAGCGACAAAAGGGTGTATTTGATCATGATCGGGGGGCCGCAGGTGATGACTTTAGTGTTTGCCACTTCCGGCTTGACAACCTCTTCAAGGATCTTCGGAACAACGCCGACGTTTTCCTTCCAGGACTCTTCGGGTTTGTCGATGGTAAGGATGACCTTGAGCGACTTATTGCCCTGCCACTCCCTGATCTCCTCTTTGTAGCACATGTCAGAAGAAGTGCGGGCGCCATACAGAATAGTAAAGTCCTTGTAGTCATTCCGGTTATCGATACAATACTGGATCAGCGACCGGAGTGGTGCCAGGCCAATACCCCCGCCAACGAAGAGAAGGTTCTTTCCCTTGATCTCATCCACCGGGAACCAGTTGCCATAGGGTCCTCGAATCCCCACTTCATCACCCTCATCCAGACTGGTATGAATATCGGCAGTAACGATCCCTGCCCTTTTGATAGAGCAATCGAAATACCCCTTCCTTGTTGAGGAAGAGGCTATACAGAAGGTACACTCTCCTGAGCCGAGGAGTGAAAATTCGACAAACTGGCCGGGCATCCACTGGAATTTTTCCATCAACCCCGCCTCTTTGAACCTAAGCCGGTAGGTCCGGATATCGGGTGTCTCCTGGATGATCTGGTCAATTTTGCAAATAGTCGGGACTAATAACTGTTCCATATATCTTTTAATAGCGAAGTGGTAAAATAGCGAAATGGCGAAACTATGATGATGAGACTGTATTAACTACTTCAAAAATGGAGATGTTCACCGGACATGAAACCGTGCATTTTCCACAACCGACACAAAGGTTCTCTCCGAAACGCTCTTTGTAATAGACAAACTTATGCATGGCACGCTGGCGCCAGCGACGGTACTTCACAGGCCGCGGGTTGTGCCCTCCGGCCATCAGGGTAAAATAGCCGTTGTTGCATGAGTCGTAGCTTTTGTAACGCACACCGCTGTCCTTGATCTTCTCATCGGAGATCTTGAAGCAATGGCAGGTCGGGCAAACGAAGGCACAGGTGTTGCAACTGACGCAATTCCCTGAGACATCCTCAAATTCCGGGGAATCAAACAATTTCGACAGCCGTTCATTCACCTCCTTATAATCCATCTGTAGACGGAAGGAGGCTGCGAAAGCATCGTACTGCTTTTTCATCTCCTCTTCAACCGCCTGCTGACTGCTGACTGCCGACTGCAGACTCGCCTGTTCCTTTAAAAATGTATCTCCCTTCTCCGTTCTTGACTTGATATAAACCTTCCCATCCTGTCCGTTAACCACCAGCACATCCATGGCATCCAAATTCTCAACATCGTAATCGAGGGATGTACAGAAGCAATGGGTGTCGGCTTTGTCACAGCGGGTGGAGATGATGACGGTATTATCGCGGCGTTTCTGGTAATCGGTATCCTGGTAATCCCAGTGATAGACCTTGTCGAGGACCTGCAGGCCGCGCGCATCACAATGCTTCGCCCCCAGGATCACCCGTTTGCCGGCGAGCGGATCTTCGTCGGTCTCCTTTACTTCTGTCCCGGCACTTGTAGCCGTGTATTTCATGATCTTGGCCGAGCGGGGAAAGAAGAGGGGTTTTATGCTCATGGTCTTTGCTATCGGCGAGTCGGGATCGCATTCCGATAACGTTCTGACCTTTTTGAAATCAAATTTCCCGAATTTCTCAACGGGAGCGAAGGTTTCGTGTTTTCCGATGATGGCCTCATAGAATTTCTGCAAGCCTGTTTTATCGGTAGAATATGTTGAAAAGCTCATAGCGATTGGTTCGGATTACATAATAAAATCATCAGGGTCTTTCAGGCTGTATTTGTAAAAAGCTCCGCGGTCATCAGGAATGACACCGGCCAGATGCTCCTGGAAATTTTCATAGATGACACTTTCATTCTGTTTGTGCAACAGGTGAAGAGGAAGGTGGCTCGGACATGCTTTCTCGCAGTTACGGCAGTCCACGCAGCGGCCGGCAAGATGCAGTGACCAGGTCATCAGGGCATGGAACGCACTTGAGGTATTGTTGGCACCACTGTACAAGGTGGCAGTTTCCTGGTCAATACAACATTTTGCACAGTAACAGAGCGGGCAGGAATGGCGGCATGCATTACACCTGATACAGTTTTCGAAGATCTCTTCAAAAAATTCCCTGCGTTCGACCAGCGGTTTGCCAGCCAGCTCTGCGATATCTGTATTCACTTTATAATCCCTCTTCCCCGAAGGAGTTCCCAGCAACTCATCATACACAACGGCATCCGGGACCACGCACTCCTGGCAATTTTGCATTTTCTGTCCGGAATCGTCCACGACCCCTTCGCAGCAGATCCCGACTACATAGAGTTTTTCACGCTTGACCTGGCTTTCGGTAAGCATCAGGTTCAGGGAGCGGCTGTCGCATCCTTTGACAACCAGGCCGATCCTCTTGTTTCTCGTATGCTCCTGTTTCAGATAGTTGACCAGGTTAAAAACCGACTTGGAGGTAAATACGAGTTTCGAAATGTCCTTGGCATCTGAAATCAGCACCGGGACCTGATTGTCGTCAAAGCCATTCTGTTTGTAACCGACAAAGAAATCGATCTTCTCCTCGGCAAAAAGCTTTGCGGCAATCTCCTGTATTTGTTTCGTATAATCCATTACTTATCGAAATTTTCTTTTTTATATAAATGAAGAGGGCCGAGTTTTTTGATGTCTTCCGTAACCTTCGCAACCACTTTGGCAAATTTGGGTCCTTCGGCGGCTGATACCCATGAAAACTGGACCCGGTTTTCATGATATCCAACCATGTTGAGCAGTTTTTTGGTAACCAGGAAACGACGCCGGGCATAATAATTTCCGCTGATGTAGTGGCAGTCGCCCGGATGGCATCCCGAGATCAGGACGCCGTCGGCCGTTGTCTGCAGGGATTTGATAATGAACCATGGATCGACCCTGGAAGAGCAGGGAACCCGGATGATCCGGATGTTGGGGGGATACTGGATCCGGGAGGTTCCTGTAAGGTCGGACCCGGCATAAGAACACCAGTTGCACAAAATTCCCATAATGACCGGCTGCCAGTTTTCGGGGGCAACGATCTCAGGTTTCTCTATGCTTACGATCTTGTCTTTTACTTCTGCTTCCATTATATAGCAACTATCTCGTTAATGATTTGAGGATCTGTAAA
>JBAXRT010000071.1:0-14949 GCA_037131065.1 bacterium
ACCTTTTTCTCAATGTCATCTCCGGAGAAGAGGAATCCTCCGAGGATGGTCTTGATCCGGGCACGAATATCGCCCGTGGCAATGTCGTCGATGGTCTTGAAGACGGTCTTCTCCGGATCGAGGAAATCGCTCTGGTCCTGGGCATAGTAACCCGTAACAATGTTGTGGCCGAATTTCAGTTCACCCGTATGTTCGAGGCCTGTTGCGATGATCTTCGCCAGGGTTGTCTTCCCCTCCCCGTTCTTTCCTACAAAAGCGATCCGGTCGTGCCTGATCACCGAAAAATGGACCGAATCAAGGACCCTTTTTTGCGGATAATCCTTTTTGAGATGGCGGGCCTCCATGATGATCTTTCCCGAATGGGGCGCCGGCGGGAACCGGAAGTGGATCCCGGAGTTATCCATCGTATCGATCTCAACCAGGTCGATCTTCTCCAGCATTTTGATACGCGACTGGACCTGTCTTGATTTGGTCGACTTATACCGGAACCGCTCGACAAACCTTTCGATCTGCCGGATCTGACGCTGCTGGTTCGAGTGCGTCGCCAGCTGGCTTTCGAGGCGCTCCTCCCTCATCTCCACGTACCCGGAATAGTTTGCCTTGTAATCATAGACCTTCCCGAGGGAGATCTCGATGGTGCGCTGCGTCACGTTGTCGAGAAAGGCACGATCGTGTGAGACGAGAACGACAGCCCCGGGGTAGTTTGCCAGGAACTCTTCGAGCCACTGAATCGATTCGATGTCGAGGTGATTGGTCGGCTCATCGAGCAGGACAAGATTCGGACGCTGCAGCAGTATCTTTGCGATCTCCACCCGCATCTGCCATCCGCTGCTGAATTCCGCCAGGCTCCGGGTCATATCTTCCCGTTCAAACCCGAGCCCGGTAAGCACCTTTTCAATACCGACCTGGACCATTTGTCCGCCGAGCAGGTGATACCTTTCGATGGCCTCTCCATGGGACTTCAGAAGCAAATGGTAGGACTTTGAATCAAAATCCTCCCTTCCGGCAATCTCGGTTTCAAAACCGGCGATCTTCTTTTCCAGGCCGGTCACTTCAACAAAGGCGGTCATAGCCTCTTCGTAAACACTTTTCCGGCTGCTGGTCTCCATCTCCTGGGGAAGGTAGCCGATGGTGAAACCGTCGGGGATGATGATCTCGCCTTCATCGGGTTTATGAATGCCCCTGATGATCTTCAGGATGGTTGATTTACCGGCTCCGTTCTTTCCCGTCAGCCCGATCCTGTCCCTGTCGTTGATGATGAACGAAACATGGTCGAAGAGCGCGTCGCCGCTGAACTGTACCGAGAGGTTGTTTACTGAGATCATGGGGGCAAAGATAGAAAAGAAAAAGGCCGGTGTTGCCGGCCTTTTTCGAAGAGTTCCAGTTAAGGATTATTTTGTTACCGTGATCTTGACGGTGCGTACTCCTTCGGAGGTCGTTATTTTTACAAAATAAACGCCCGACTGAAGTGCGGCAACATCAATCTTAGAAATCTTGGTAGCAAGGTTGGTCTTGTTGTAAACAATCTGACCAACATAGTTCATTACCTGAATCTGTGAGATGACATAGTCGCTCTTTACATTCACAACTTCGGTGGCAGGATTCGGGTAAACCGAAATTGCACCGTTGCTGAGAGGATCAATACCTGTTATGACGTCAACTTTAATAACGTTTGAGGAATCGGAGGTACATTCTGCGAACACTGAATTCACATAATAGAAATGTTCTCCGTAAGCAACGTTCATGTCGGCATAGGTCGTATCGGGGATAACCGATGTATTAAGCTGATTCCATGTAACCTTTCCATCATCGCTGCGGAATACATTGTAACCAAGCAGTGATGAAGTTGCGGCGCCGGCAATTCTCGGTGATCCCGACTGAATTGTGCCGGAAGCTGATTTTGCCAGGAGGGAACTAACTTTCGTATTCTGTACTGAAGGTTTGATACCTCTCGGGGCATTCGATTTACCGGCAGGTCCGATATAAGCTTCAAGATCCCAGTTATAATTCAAACCGTAGGCATCAAACATGGAAACCCATCCCGTTTCATCGCCGATCAGATCGCCAAAACCAGCAACAGCCGGGCCTGGAGCAGCGCCAACAGGGAATCCTGAAGTTTCGGTAATAAGTACACCTACCCAGAGTTCCTTAGTCACATCAATAGCGACAGGAGCTGTGATTGAAACCTCATTCCAGTCGTCAAGAGTAACCGTAGGAACAGCCTGATCAACGAGCAGGGTGCCTGCATCGGCGCCTTCCCATACCCTGATATTATAGGTTGCAACACCGGAACTCGACGGCCAGAAACGGATTTTACTAACCTCACCGCCATCAAAAGCGGGTAACAAATCCGGAGTCCAGCGGGCAGCGATGTTGTAAATAGAAGGAGGCGTGGTTGTGTTGGTTCCGATTGAAGTTGCCATGGTTCCATCACACCAGGTGATCCATGCTGAAGCAAACGCGCTGCAGTTAGGACCGGTCCAGCTCAGGTAAACATCCCTGTTGCTGATGTCGGCCAATACCAGTTCGGTAGGAGGCGTACATACGGCGTAGATATGAATGTTATCAACATACCAATGGAGGATGTCGGAAGAGTTGAGGCCGTTGGCGTTAAAGCGTACCATAAAGACAGTACCGATGGTCTCCTTTAGTTTCAGATGCTGTGATGTCCAATCAACAGATCCGTTGTTGGCAAATTCCTTAACAAAACTCCATGCACCGTTCTTGTATACTTCAATTGTTAATTTCTCGTCGCCGGTTTGATTGCGGTCAACAAGTTTATAATCGAAGTCGAGCCAGATGGTTGCACAAGTATAAGCATTGGCATTAAGGGCAGGGGTGGTAATAGACCTGCTGTAATCCGTTGCTATAATCGGAGTCCAGGAGAAATCGGCGCTCGGAACAGGATTGCCGTCGAAGGTGGAAATATTCCAGTTTCCTTCAGCATCCCAGTCGTTGTAAGCAAATGAAGCCTGATCCCATGGTTCGAAGAATGGCAGGGAACGACCGCAAATGATGTCGACTGTATCCGGTCCTTCTACCATTGATTCGGCATAACCCGGGAATCCGTAAGGAGCCAGATCATAATAAGCGCTTACATCATAAACATGAAGTCCGGGGCTGACGGTATAGTCATAATATTCGGTATTGTCTTTACCATCAACATAATCCCGGTAAACTCCGTCGCGGTATACAACATATCCCTGTATCCCGGCAGGTTCGCCGCCGCCGCCTGTTATCGGAACAAATGCAGAACAAACTTCCGCTAAAGCATCACTGCTCAATACAACGCTTGCACCAGTAGTAACGTCAACAGCGCGAATTTCCGCGAAGGTGCTATATGAAGCCATGATCACATTGTCGGTAGCCTGATCATAGAACATACTCTGTGCATAATTTGCAGTGAATCCGATAGAACCGACAGATGTTGCTAAACCTGTGGTTTTATCAATGGAAAAGAACTCACTATTAATAAGATCATATCCCCAAAGATTTCCGGTTCCATCAAATGAAATTGCAATCATCAATCCGGAGTTAACGTAACTTCCAATAAGAGTGGCCGTTTTCGCTACCGGATCAATACTCCACAATTGATCATTTGTTGCATCATTGCCAAAATATTCTCCTGTTACTTTGTCAACAGTAATTCCGTTGAAACCAGTACCTGGAGCGCCTGCCAATGTGCCTAATAAGGTAGAAGCGCCTGTTGCTTTGTCGATCTGATACAAATTAGGATTACCATAATAGGTTCCATAAACCCAGTTCAGCTCATTAGCTGGAGCGGCTACGCCACTTACAAAGTTTCCACCCGGATCGGGATCAGGAGCTATGATGGTGTATCCGGATAAATCATCGATATCAAAAGTTGTCAGGTTTTGAGTATAGCCAACCGTTTCAAGAATTGATCCGAAAGCGATGGATCCTTTAACTCCGGTTTTTGCGTTCATCTGTTGTAACTTCTGATCTTTCAGATCGCTCTTTTGAGGAGCACGTCCGATACTTGAAGCCGTATTATGTTCAACCGTTCCTTTGAATGCCGGAACCTTTACTTTACTAAGCATTTCCGGTTTGTTCCAGGTCAGGTAAGCATGGCATTCGATGGCTTCTGCTTCGAGGTTCCTCGGAGGATAGAGGAAGTGCGAGGTAAACTGATCGCAACTGCGCTGTGAATATCCGCTGCCATATACAGCCACTACGCAGGCTTCATAATTTACGCCATACACAACCTGGTTGCCGGGAATGGAGAAGGAGGTCTCGGGCGATACGCCGCTCAACCGCTCATACCCTGTTGCCAGGTTTTTCAGGTATACATTATAAGCAAGGATACAGGGACTGAGATTCTCCCCATCGGCAACGAGATAGATGTTGTCGATAACCCAATACATGAGGACATCAGAATTATATCCCCACGCGCGGAAACGAAGTTTGAAAGGATTGTTGAGATAGGAATCGGGAAGGCTGATCTCTTCAGAGGTCCAGGGAATATCGCCATCGGCCGTGGTATATTCTGCCAGCGATTCCCAGGTCGTCCCGTTCAAAATTTCAACGCTGAATCCATTATCCTCATTTCCAGCCCAGTCATAATAATAGATATCATATAAAAGTTTCAGATGGTTGCCGGTTGTCGGGGTATATGGATCAAAATCGTCGATGGTAAACTCCCTTGAAGTGAGTACGAAATCGTATTCTGCCGGTTCAACGGGAGAATAGTTGCAACGCGCTCCGGGAGCGGGATTACCATTTGTTCCGCTAACGTACCAGTTATCAACGTCGGTGACCCAGCCATTGGTTTCAAAGGTTCCGCTCGAAAAATCTTCCTCTAATCCATAAGATGGATTGTTCGGAGCGTTCCAGGTTGAAAGCAGCGAAACATCTTCTACGTTCATGTCTGTAGGAGATATCAATGACTCCAGCAGGGATACATCCAGCGTCTTCGGACCCATAATGGTTGTAGCCAAGGTATAGGTGTCGAAGCCGAATCTCTCTACGGTCAGTAAATAATTCCCTTTCCATACTGTGGGGAAGACAACGGTGTTTGTTGTCAGTGTAGCCGTATAGGTTGAGTCGAAATCGACATTTTGCAACGTTACTTCCGTTCCTGCTATGGTTAAGGCATCACAGGTAAGATATACGTTGACGGTGACCGGGGCTGTCCAGTTTTTCCCAAGCACATTGGAGAAGGTGTAGTCTGACCAGCGGTTTCCGGTATATTTGGCTTTAACTGCCCACCGGTAAGCCTGGTCGCCTAAGCTGGGCCAGCTGTTGTCGACCGTGGTTGTACCTGTCGGTGTGCCAACGGAGGTCCACAAAGTGGGTGTGCCTTCCTGGCCCTGCAACAGACGATATACCTGGTAACCAACAATGGCTCCGGGAGCGTCGATCGGTCCGCCAAGACCATTCACGGTTGCCCGAATCATGAAGTTACCCATAGCCGGTAGCCAAGGTCCTCCGCCGGTAACATAGCGGGAGTAGCTTCTGAGCTGGGTGTCGGTTGTATCAACGGCGAGACGGGCAGCAGATGGAGGAACGCCTACCTGCGTCATAACAAGGAAGAAATCACCGCTGGCAAAGGTCAGATCGGGCAAGGTAAAGGTGTTCCATCCGAAATTGGTCGGTGTAACCTCGATAGGATCGTCAAGCGCAAGGCCGGGGGTTCCGCCTGGACCGCTGGCATCGTAAACCTGAATGGTGAAAGGAGTAAGCGTTGCCGGATTGGTACCATCGGGGTAGTCGGCGGCTTCGCCGATATTGACTTTCCCTTCGATGGTAGTGATCGGGTATGCCAAAGCCGTAAACTTAACGGCATTCATATTTCCGGCGGCTCCCCAAACGGTTGAATATTCGATAATACCGTCATCGTAAATGAGCTCATAATCGCCCTTGGGAATTCCCCAGTTCAGATTTACCAACGTTGCAGGAGGTCCGTTGAGCGCGGCGATAAAAGGTTGCGCCGGTTTGTTGGGATATTCCCGAATGGCGATATTATGTGTAACGGTCACACCAGGCGTAAGGGTAATAGGAGCCGTGGTGCTGTCGCTGAATCCGGCTTTTCCGAAAGTGGCAGGGAAAATTCCGCCCGGAAATATATCCAGGGAATAAAACCCACCCTCGATAGTATAGGTAACATTACCATTTACTTCAACCCGTGCCCCCTTGACCGGGTTCAGGGTAACTGCATTGGTAACTATACCTTCCAATACAGCAGGTATCGGTGAAAGCGTGAAGTCCAGTGTGGCAGTACCATCTGAAGGGACTAATGCTGACTTGGTTTTAGGCACATAATTTGGCGGAAAAGATGCAGTAAAATTATTCGTTGCCGAATAAACATCCATCGTATAAGTGCCATTTGCAATAGTGGTCGTTGTTGCACCTCCGCCACTTACGGTAGCTCCGGCTAATGGAAGGCCCGTGTTACTGCTAATAACCGTACCTGACAGCGTTCCGCCCGGTTGAGTCATCCTTACATTTAACCTTGCAGCTAAAGTATATGTAGTCGTGGCCGTGCAACCTAAGGTAACATCAGATTTGAAATAACGACAGTAATCTGTATTAGGCATCGCTGTGTGGTAAGCACGGGTATAGCCCCCCCAAGCAGAACCATCAAAACAGATATTAATGATTACGTTGGATACTCCATCCCAAACAAAGGGTGTTGTTAAATTAAAGTCATACCATCCAATAGGTGGATCCCAATAACCCGTCCATACCGTGGTAAAACCTGTTTCATCAAAACCAGCGCCTAATGCAGTCGCACTGGTATTTTTTACCGAAATGGTCAGAGGGTCCAGATAGCCACCTGCATTGGCAGAGATATAAAAGCCCAATTTGGTGATCTCTCCGGCTGTAAGCCCAGTCATTTCGGAGGCAGTGTAAAGGTATTGCGCTCTACCATAATTATAATAACCATCGAAAGGAATGTTATAAGTTAACGCTCCGGTTCCAATGGTAAATTGTGTGTCTAACGCAAAACCTACATTTAGAAATGACAAAGTTGAAAATACTGTCAGTATTACAAACCTTGTCAGCAGTTTGGTAACATTTTTCATAATGTTAAGGTTTAAGTTATTACTAAATGATTAAACAAAATATGGGGATCAATTTTACAATTGATATATATGGGGATTTGCTTCATAAATATGAATACCATTCAGGGCTCTTATCCTAAATGACTGGTTATGTTTGTGTTAGTTATAGTTCCTATAAAAAAGCATCCGAGCTTTTTTACATCGACAGCAAATATAAAACATTTTATTTTATTTAAAACAAATTTTTTTCCAATTATTGTTACTTTTTTCTCTTGCCGGAGGCAATCTGTAATTTTTATACCTTTGCAAGGTATTTAACAGTTTCGTTGATTTATTGATCAAAAAACAATTTTATTTAATAATTATCAACATATGAATATTTTAAAATCACTATTTGCGGCATTGGTTGGGTTGAGCCTGCTTACCTCATGCGGTACGGTAAACCATGTTAACGGGACCATAATTTTGGGCTCATGGAAGTTCGTGAAAGTAGTCACATATATCCCATCTTCTACCGAAGCGGCCCAGACTCTTAACATGGCGTCATCATTAGAAAACGAGACAAAATCCTCTTCTTCTGAAACTAATAAGGAATCCATAGAGATCAAACAATTGATCAAAAAATCGGTTTGGGAAAATGACTATTCAGCGCTCTTTGCCAGGTTTCCCGAGCTGATCACAGCCATCGAGTTTAAAGGGGATAAAACAGCTACTGTCACTTCTCAGCAATCCACTACTACCGGTACCTGGAAAATCGACAAAACAGGTACAAAAATCAAAATCAAAGCGGCCGATACAAAGAGGATCACCCCCATTGAGATCAGGAATGTCGACTTTACACTCCTTGAGATATACGACCCATTGGCCGAAGGGAACTTTATTCTTCAGTTCAAGAAACAACCGTGAGTTTTATCATGGATTAACCCGCCAGACCGGCGGGTTTTTTTTTGGATTTTAACGACTCACTGATACAATCCGGCTTGCAACGCTGGCGGCTGTGTTGATTTTAATAATGTACAACCCGCCCGGAAGATCGGCAACCCTTATATTGATCTCATTTCTTTTCATCCCCGGAATTTCCATAACCGGCCTTCCCGTGATATCGGAAATGGTCACTGCCATAATGGAAGATTCAGATTTAATCATAAAAAAATCGCAGGCCGGGTTCGGGAAAATTTTCAAGCTGCCGGTTGCATGTTTTTCAATGGAAGTGATCACATCAACAGTAATGGTATCGGAAGAGATCGACAGTCTGCATGCATCATTGATCACCTTTACATAATAATTATATAACCCGGTGGGAAGTCCGGGGTCAAGATAGGCGGTATCGGAAACAGGCTGGGAATTCACCACAGTGAATCCGGCCGAACCGGGATCCTGCCGGTAAACATTGTATAATGGCATCGAAGGCAATTCAAGCAGCTTACCTCCTACAGTGCAATCATCGATGCCCCAGTAGTACCAGCATCCCTGCCCTGTTCCGTCGTATGCCTGCCAGGCGATGTCGATTACCTCCCCCGTATATGGCGACAAGTCGATGTCGTAGGGTTCCTGCCACTGGTTGTATCCTCCGGGGTAGAGCGGAAGAGCCGAAAGATCGAACAGGGTCTCCCAGGTAACTTCATTATCGGTCGAAACTTTTACATAATAATGGTCTCCATGGGTCGATCCCTGGAATGCCATGCTCCAGAAGCGGAGGTTTCCCCCTGCAAAGACATCGTGCACGATGAGCCATTCATTCTGGGAATTGTAATCCCAGCTTATTCCCGCCGAATAGTTCCCGGTGTGGACCCCCACCGGGGA
This sequence comes from bacterium, assembly GCA_037131065.1. Taxonomy (GTDB): domain Bacteria; phylum Bacteroidota; class Bacteroidia; order Bacteroidales; family FEN-979; genus JBAXRT01. The sequence goes on from JBAXRT010000071.1 coordinate 8,829, forward strand.
GGCATAACCGGTATGGCTCCAGGTAGCACCGGTATTATGGATGACCTGCGTCCATCTGGCCGGAGGGAATTCTTCATTCTCAAATCCTTCATTCAGGATGAAGCCTCCCCCGCTGCATTCGGGAGGACTCCATTGAAGCGCCACATCAATTCCCGTTGGCCCGCCGGTGAGATTTTCGGGGGGGAGGCATTCAGCATAGACCAATATGTTATCGATGTTCCAGTTTGCCAGATTGGCCGAATTCAACCCCGAGGCCTCAAACCCGATGCGGAATCCTTTCCCCTTTACCGAACTGATATCAATCCGGGAAGGGGTCCATCCGAAGGGGCCGCTGTTTTTCCAGGTGGCTTTTTTATGCCAGTTGCCGTTGTAAAAAATTCCTGCCGAAAGTTCTTCGGTGGAGGAGGCCGAGGGATCGTCGAGCCGGAGATCGAAATCCAGAAATATCTTAGCGCAGTTAAGCGGTGAGGCGTCCAGAACAGGACTTTCGAGGGAGTAAGCATAGCCGGTTTGGGCAGGAATTCCCGAAAATCGGGCAGATGGCGCCGGATTACCCTCGCTGGTGGCAAGTTGCCAATTGCCCTGTTCGGGTTTGAAACGCCAATTATTATAAGTAAAGCTTCCCTGTTCCCAGGGTTCGGAAAAGGGAAGCTGGCGACCATAACTTATCTCCACCCTGGCAGGCCCCGTGGCTGAAGAGCTATCCTGCTGTCCCGGAAAGCCGTAAGGGGTCAGATCATATATAGCCGAAACAAGGTACGACCAGGTCCCGGGTTCCAGGTCGCGGTCATAAAAAGATAAAGAGTCGGGGGAGGGGAGATAAAATGAAATACCGTCACTCCTTGAAATATTATATCCCAGTAAGCCGGGCGGGGTGAAATATCCGGAATCGGCGGGCATAGAGGGTTTATCCCAGGTAAGGAAAGCGCTGGTTTCGACGGCCGAGCCCGACAGATTCAGGGGGGGCCAGAGGAAACGGGAAGAAAAGGAATCACAGACTGCTTCAGAGTATCCGCTGGCATAGATGGCCATAACACAAGCCTGGTAAGCGCTGTCGTATTTGATCAATTCACCGGGAATGGAATAATTATTTTCCAGTACACTGGCAATTAGTGTGTTATCCAGATAAAAATTATATCCGAATATGCACGGTGCGAGCAGGTGAGCCGATTCGGAAGCGAGCACCGATATATTATCGATATACCATCCGTTGATCTGGTATGAATCCTGGCCGAAGGCCCTGAAACGGATCCGGATCGTTTGATCGGAGAATTGGGAGATATCGATTTCATCGTGGGTCCAGGGGATGTTTCCACCCAGGTTATCCCAGGTTTTCATCGTGTGCCAGGAAGTACCATGCCAAACCTCGACGGCCATCGAGTTCGGGGCAGAGGCGCTGAAATTGTCGAGAAAAATATCATAGGAGAGGGTGAGGATCGGACTGTATTCACCAGGGATCTCTTTACTTACCAGCGATTGTTCATAATTCATCTGGGGAGGGTCCCAGCTGAACACGGCCGAAGGAGCGGGATTTCCGATGCCGGTTGAAATCCGCCAGTTGGCGTTTCCATTCATCGACCATCCCTGGGTTAAAAAACTGCCGCTGATCCAGTCTTCGCTGAAGAGCATCTGATGATAAAAGGGAACATTCCATACCGTAAAAAGGGTGCGGTCATCCACCATAAGGTTGCCGGGGGACGGCTTCTTCTGAAGGATTGTCAGTTCAACGGTATCGGCATTCCCGGCGGAATAGTTCTGTAACAAATCATTGTATCCGAATTTCCTGATACTGATCTCATAGGATCCCTTCCAGACATTATGAAAAGTCACAAAGCCTGAGCTGTCGGCTATGGTGGAGTAGCTGGTATCGGGATAGACAAGGTTTTTCATTGCTACAAATGCGCCATTGGTCGAAAATTCCTCGCAGGTAAGGTTCAATTTCAGGGTGACCGGAACCGTCCAGCACTTGCCGATGACATTGGAAAAAACAACAGGAGACCATTGGTTTCCGGGATATCCGGCGCTGACTCCCCAGCGGTAGGGGCCGCATGGCAGCGAATTCCATGACGGGTCGTCGAATACATTGTCTGCAGTATTGCCAAGGTATATCCAGACAGGCGGGTTGATCTCTTCGCCCTGACGAAGGCGCCAGATTTTGTATCCGGTCAATCCGTCCGGTGTTTTTATTCTATCGGTGGGACCTCCCGGTCCTGTGACAAGGGCCCGTATCATGAAATTTCCCTGGGCAGGTATCCAGGGCATCACTCCATTAACAAAGCGGGAATAACTCCGGAATCCGGGGTGGGTCAGGTCAACAGCCAATCCAGATGCATTCGGGGCATTTCCTCCCTGAACCATGGCAATAAAGAAAGGGCCGCTGCTGATGGTCACAGGGTACGGGAGTTGGAACTCCACCCAGCCAAACGATGCAGGGATTACATCAAAAGGCCCGGCGATCAGGTTTCCGGGTGAATTCCTGGGTCCCGTGGCGTCAAAGATCCTGACCTGGAAGGGAACCAGGGGCATGCTTCCGGGCGGATAATTCGCCTGTGTACCAATATTTATCATTCCTCCGGTAAGCACGGCAGGATAGGTAGCGGGGTCAAAGCGCACGGCATTCATATTTCCCTGTTCAGCCCAGATGGTAAAATCGTCCTGGATCCCGTCGTCATAAAGTATCTCATAAGGACCCGAAGGGGCTGGAAAGGAGATATGAACAACATCGGTTATCGAGTCGAAATTAGCAATAACCAGGGCCGGAGGGGAGAGGCTCTCGTGAAGAGAGACGTTCCAGGTGATGGTGTCGCCGGGAACCAGGGTGAACGGAGGGGAGGCGACGGAATCAAAACCCGGTTTGCTGCATGAAAATGAAAAGGTTCCCGAAGTATCGGCGACAAGCAGGTAGGTCCCGCCTTTCACTGAATAGGCAAGGATCGGGTTCAACCGGATCCTTGCGCCGGTGATTGGTTTCCCGGTAAGGGAGTTCGTGACTGTGCCATTAAGAAAAGATTGATCGGCCGGGGCATTTTGAGCAAGGTTGCCGGAGTGGATAAATAATAATAAAAGAAACAAAAGGAGAGGATTTCCCCGGGAGATGTCATTAAGCGTGTGTAAGTTTTTCTTCATCGGACTTCTCAACCTTACAAATGTACGAAAAATTAGGGCAGACCGGTATCATCTTTTGATATCAAAACCGATTAAGGGGTATGGATTAACAGTTCTTCGTTTAATTTTTTTCCATAAAAACTTGCCGGATCGAAAATTTTTATAACTTTGCACTCCCAAATTTATGAACCTCAATTACTAAAAAATGTACGCAATCGTTGAAATAGCCGGTCAGCAGTTTAAGGTTGAGAAGAACGATGAGATCTTTGTCCACCAGCTGGAGGGCGAAGAAGGAACCAAAGTGGAATTCAGCTCGCTCCTTCTTGTCGACAATGACGGGAAGATCAGCATCGGCAAGCCTCACCTGGAAGGCGGGAAGATAACCGGGAAGATCCTGGGTCATGTAAGGGGCGACAAAGTGGTGGTTTTCAAGAAGAAACGCCGCAAAGGATACCAGAAAGAGAGCGGCCACCGCCAGGATTTCAGCAAGATACTGATTGAAACCATTACTCTGAAAGCCGCCTCCAAATCAAAAAAAGCAAAGGAAGAAGAGAAAGCCGCTGAGGTTTAACTCGTCACTCGTAATTCGTAATTCGTAAATCATAAAGTATGGCACACAAAAAAGGGGCAGGCAGTTCGAGCAACGGCCGCGAATCACACAGCAAGCGACTTGGTGTAAAAATATATGGCGGACAGTTTGCCAAAGCCGGCAGCATCATCATCCGTCAGCGTGGAACGGTCCACAATCCCGGACTTAACGTGGGTATCGGCAAGGATCACACACTCTTCGCACTCATCGACGGTGTAGTTGAATTCCAGAAAAAACAGAAGGACCGCTCCTATGTATCGGTTCTCCCGTTTGAAGAAAAAACCAGCTAGAAGAACATTCTTTATATATACGCCAGGCCGGGAGATTCCCGGCTTTTTTTTTACTTTTGTTGTTATAAACTTACATTGATGTTACAGTTAAACTACATCCGGGAGCATGAGCAGGAGGTGATCGAACGGCTCGCCATTAAACGTTTCGACGGCACAGAGATCATAGGGCAGATCATCATGCTCGACGACCGCAGGAGGGAGACCCAGAAACAGCTCGACGATATCCAGGCGAAAAGCAATACGATCGCAAAGGAGATCGGCCTCCTTTTCCAGTCGGGCAAGACGGAAGAGGCAAACCGGAAAAAAGAGGAGACCAGCGAACTGAAAAACCAGGCCAGAGAGCTGAATACAAGGCTGGAACAAACCAAAAACGAGCTGGACGAACTGCTGGTGAAGGTTCCAAACCTTCCCCACGCCACGGTCCCGGCAGGTAAGGGGGCAGAGGATAACTTCGTTGTCTCGGCCTGGGGCGAACCCGTGAAAGACCGGGAGGGATTACTTCCCCACTGGGACCTCATCACAAAATATGACATTATTGATTTCCAAACCGGAATCAAGATCTCCGGGTCGGGCTTCCCTGTATATAAAAGAAAAGGAGCACGGCTACAGCGGGCGCTGGTCAATTTTTTCCTGGATGAAGCGCTGAAGGCTGGTTACGATGAGGTACAGCCCCCATATGTCGTGAATGCCGCCTCGGCCTATGCCACAGGGCAGCTTCCCGACAAGGATGCGCAGATGTACCATGCCGGGCTCGACGACCTCTACCTGATCCCCACTGCCGAGGTACCGGTTACCAATATCTACCGCGACATGATCCTTAAAATCCAGGACCTGCCCTATAAGAACGTCGCCTACTCGGCCTGCTTCCGGAGGGAGGCGGGATCGTGGGGGAAAGAGGTGAGGGGTCTGAACCGCCTCCACCAGTTCGATAAGGTCGAGATCGTACAGATTACCCATCCCGACCGCTCCTACCAGGCGCTGGAAGAGATGGTGGAATATGTGGCAGGACTGCTCAAAAAACTGCAGCTCCCCTACCGTATCCTGAAGCTCTGCGGCGGCGATATGAGCTTTACCTCCGCCCTCACCTACGATTTTGAGGTGTGGTCGGCCGGACAGGGACGATGGCTGGAGGTCAGCTCGGTCTCCAACTTCGAGAACTTCCAGTCGAACCGGATGAAACTGCGCTTCAAAGACGATGCCGGCAAGATCCACCTTGCCCACACCCTCAACGGAAGCGCCCTTGCCCTTCCCAGGATCGTCGCCTCCCTGCTGGAAAACAACCAATCGCCAGAGGGGATCAGGATCCCGGCGGCGTTGGTACCTTATACGGGATTTGAGCGCATTGGGCAGTAGGCAGAAGGCAGAAGGCAGTAGGCAGTAGGCAGAAGGCAGAAGGCAGTAGGCAGTAGGCAGAAGGCAGAAGGCACTAGTCACTAGTCACTAGTCACTAGTCACTCGTCACTCACTGGTCACTCGTCATTAGTCCGCAGTCCGACAATCCTGCATCCTGCATTATATTTTGCAATAAGTCTAATAATTACTATTTTTGTTTGCAGACAAAACCCGGGTCATGAAAAAATTATTTCTCATTTCTGTTTTCTTTTTAACTGCCTGCTATTCGTTTGCGGAGTTCACCATCGGGATCAAGGCGGGCTATAATGCCTCCAAACTTTCGATTAACCCCGATACAATCACCTCCAATTTCAAGTCGGGTTTCAATGCCGGGATATTTATCAGGTTCGGAAAGAAATTATATATCCAGCCCGAACTCTATTATACCTCCCAGGGGGGGGTGTTCACAAGCAACTTCGACAACTGGAAACAGAACATCAAATTGGGTTCGCTCGATGTGCCTGTTCTCGTAGGGTTCAAGATCATCAACAACGACAATCTCAACCTGCGGATCCTTGCCGGACCGATGGCCTCCTTTATTGTAAACAAAACCATCTCCGAAGAGTTCGACAGTGAGGGCCCGATCACCTCGGCAGACATCAATTCGGTGAACTGGGCCATCCAGGCAGGAGCCGGCGTGGATGTATGGAAATTCACCCTGGATGTAAGATACCAGGTGGGACTGAGCAAGCTGATAAAAGATGTGCAGAGCGGAAGCGGCGGGTCAACAACTTTTAACTCCTAC
>JBAXRT010000072.1:0-14904 GCA_037131065.1 bacterium
GTCACTCTCTTATCATATCGGTGCCGTGAAGTGCAGGTAAAATCCCGGTTTATTGAAGAGGTTCATTGCAAACTCGCACCGGATAACGATATCGTAATAGGTGGTAAAATCGATCCCTGCCCCGTAGCCGATCAGGAAGCTGTTCTGGAGGGTATTCCCGGGGCTGGTCCTGTAATCGGTCTCGGTGTTGTAATGATATACATATCCCATGTCGGCAAACACACTGGCGTAGAGGGCCAGCGGGACGGTATTGAACTTCGATGATTTCAGGAACCCAAGTTTTATCAACCGTTGAGGAATAATGGCAAATTTGAAGTTACTTTTCCAGAGAATGAAATGCTGTCCATCTACCACGTAATATTCGTAACCGCGGACATATTCCCTTCCGTAACCCAGTCCCCTCGAAAGGTAGTATGTTTGTTCCTTTTCCAGTGATATCTTGAGTGTAAGACCACTGGCGAAATACCAGCGGTTATAGATCTGCCAGTATTTCCGTGCATTCGCCTTCAGGTATGTGTTGTGCGTGTAGGAATAGGGAAAACAGTGCATGAACTCCAGGTCGAAATAGAAACCGGTAAGCGGGTAATACTGCACGTCCCGGTGATCGTTCTTGAACTGGTACCAGATACTGCCGAAGATCTGGCTGTTCTCGTTCTTCAGGGCAAAACCGGGTATAGCCAGCACGCTGTCCATGAAATAATACTGGTTGTAGGCAAGTCTGAAGGTATGGTAAGTGTAGATGCTCGGCCGGTAACGCATTTCGGCAAAGCCAAAGATCAGCTGCTTCGGATAATTTGAGGCATCTTTGAAATAGACCACTTCATTGTCAATGGTTGCCACACCCACTTCATGATTTAACTCCACATCGGCGCCGAACCCTATGCCAACCGTCTGTTTACGGTTCACGTAAGGAATATTATAGTTGAATCCGTATAGCTGGTTAAAACCAAAATGGGTAAGGATCTTCAGGGTCTCATTCCGTCCTCGTACATTGTAAAAAGTGAGATCGATCCCGTAAGTCAGCCGGCTGAGATCTTTCGTCTCCCACCATACGTTAAAATTACGGTCGGAGATCTCGAAGAATGGGAGTGGCCAGATATACCACCTTTCGATCACGCTGATCCTCACATCAACCCTTGAATCATCCACAAAGGTTGTGTCGAAGGTCACGACATTGAAAAGCTTGGTATTGAATACATTTTCCTTCCCGGCGGTCAGAAGCGCAGGAAATCGGTCCATGGGGATGGTATCATTTGGTCTGAACCTGAGCTCCCTGGTGATAATTGATGGCCTCGTGGCTTTATTCCCCTCAAGGATGATGTTCCGGATGATGACATACCCGGTGGAATCTGGTTTCGGGGAACCGGAGCCTTCAGCCGGAATACCTGAAAAAAGCAGCGTAAGCCATACCGCCAGGAATATCCGGAGAGGGATGGAATGCCGTTCCATCTTTTATACATTGAGGTAATTCATCAGGGAGTCGAACCGGTCGCGGAGGTCGTCGTTATAGGCATCTTCATTCGACCAGGAGGCTCTGACAATGTAGTTGTAGCGGAAAAAGGTCTGCAGGACAGGGCCGATGTCGATCCGGTTGATCTTCAGGGCAACATCCATCTTTGTGGAATCAGGATGGGAGGTGATGTACAGGCTGAGTACCTTGGCATCGTTCGATTCCACGATCCTTGCGATCTCAGAAAGGTTATAGTCGTTGTTGTTGATCTCGAGGACAATAATCCCTCCGGGATTGATGATGGAGGTCATCTCGGCCAGGTGCTGGCAAAGGCTGCCCATTGTTATCATCCCGAGGTAATAGCCCTTCTCGTCCAGCACCGGGAGCATCGTAAGTTTCAGGGCGGCAAAGGTCCTGATCACCTCGAATATATGCTGTCCCTCAGTAACATAGGCACGGTTCTGTGAAAGCCGGTAGCTCCCGATCGGCTGGTCAAGCTCATTGATTGCCAGCACCTCCGATTCTGAAAGAACACCGAGAAAATCAACCTCGTTGACGATGGGCAGGTGCATCAGGTGATACTCCTCCATCTGGGTGAGGGCAAAGGCACCCGTGTCGGAAGTCTTGAGGGGAGTAATCGAACCGGTGATGAGATGTTTAGCGATCATTGAGGATGCTAAGATAGGAATTATATCTCATCGGGCTGACCGCACCGGTATCCAGACCCTTTTTAACCGCGCATCCCGGTTCATGAATGTGCGTGCAGTTGCTGTACTGGCATTCGGGCAACAGCCGCTCCATCTCCGGAAAACACCGAGGGATTTCCGACTTTTCAAAATCGATCAGCCCGAACTCCTTGATCCCGGGCGTATCGATGATGAATCCACCGCCGGTGAGTTCATACATCTCGGCAAAGGTAGTTGTATGGGTTCCTTTCCCATGGACTTCCGAGATCTCCCCTATCCTCGGATCCAGTCCGGGTTCAATGGCCTTGATGAGGGCCGACTTCCCCGACCCGGAATGGCCGGAGAGAAGACTCACCTTCCCTTTCAGCAATGCTGCAATCTCTTCAACCCCATCTCCATGCATGGCCGAAGTCCTGTAGCAGGAGTACCCTGACTCCTCATAGATCCGGGTCAGGTTGTCAAGATCCTTAAAAAGTTTCTTATCGTAGAGATCCGTTTTGTTAAAGATCAGGCTTGCCGGGATATAATAGCCGGTGGCCGTCACAAGGAAACGGTCGATGAAGCCGTTGGAAGTACGCGGATGTGCGAGGGTCACAAGCAAATAGGCATGATCGATGTTGGCAGCAATAATGTGAGAGAGTTTTGAAAGCTTGGTCGCCTTCCTGATAATGTAATTGTCACGTTCCATGATCCGGGTGATCACACCATGGGAATCCTGACCCGGAAGATCAACAAGGACCCTGTCGCCAATTGCCACCGGGTTGGTCGATTTGATACCACTAATCCGGAATCGTCCCTTTATCTTACATTCGATCCTTTTTCCGTCGGAAAGCCTGACGGTGATGATACTTCCGGTTGACCGGACAACGATCCCTTCCAAAGATTAAATTTTCGTTAAAAAATGTTGAGAATGAATTTATTTGGATTGTAAATGTAAAAAATATTTATATTTGAACTATCGTAATCACCAAATCACAGAAGATGAGACCAATTGTTTATGTTACCTTGAGCTTTGCCCCGGTTATCATGCTTGTGATGTACTGGTATTTCTCGAGAAGACAAAGCGCCTCTTACACCGGGTTGCTGATCAGGAGTTTTCTCCTGGGAGCTGCCGGGACTCTCGTCCTCGTTGCTGCCGTTATTCTCTCCGAACTGCTGGGGCTCAACGACCTCCGCAGCCTGAAGCGCACCCTCTTTTTTGCCTTTATCACCGCCGGGTTCAGTTCTGAACTGGGTAAGTTCATTTTGACCCGCTATCTGATCATACCAAAAAAACAGATCGACCGCCCCATCGATGGGATTACATACTCCATTGCGGTAGCCATGGGCTTCTCCGCTGTTGCCCTGCTTCTCTTTATGCTAGAGCCATTCAATCTCAAGGCACAATACCCGTTCACCCTTTTTGCTTTCATCTATGCGCCTGCCAATATTCTCTTCTCCGTGATCCTTGGCTTCTTTCTTGGCATGGGAAAATTCACTTCAACAGCTTATTCATACTCTATCACTGGTTTGCTTTGTGCCGCATTTTTTCACGGACTCTTCACATTCTGCCTTATCACAAAGGATTTTAAGCTTCTCAGCCTCTTTGCCTTCGGTTGCACGGTCATCGTTTTCGTCCTCGGATTGAAAGCCGCCTATACAAAACCGGAAAACTAAGGAACCTCCTTCAAGTTAAGGGTTATTTTTCACAATAATTCACAGCAAAGTGTAAATCCTGCCGGGCAGGCACTTTACTTTTCCTTCAAATTCAAGATTCAGCAGCGATGATGATGTTTTGCTGACAGAGATTTCAGTCTGCAGGCTGATGTCATCTATCGACAGCGATCCCTTCTCGTTCAGGAGGGCCACAATCTTCTCCTCTTCGGGGGTCAGCTCGATAAAGAGTTTTGGCTGCCGCCTTGGGGAGATATTTTCATCCTGCCGCCACCCCATCATGAATTCAATGTCTTCCGGCTCCTGGATCAGCGCCGCCCGGTTGGTCTTTACCAGGAAGTTGGTTCCTTCTGAATAAGGATCACCCATCCTGCCCGGGACTGCAAAAACGTCCCGGTTGTAAGAGTTGGCAATATCGGCGGTAATCAGGGCACCTCCTTTCCGGGCCGCTTCAACAACCACGATCGCCTCACAAAGACCGGCTATTATCCTGTTCCTCCTGGGGAAATTTTCCCTGTCGGGCTTGCTTTCACTAAGAAACTCGGTTAGCAGGCCTCCATGGTTCAACATCCTTTCTGCCAGCGATTTGTTCTGGAAAGGATAGATGCGGTCCAGTCCATGGCCAAGTACTCCGACCGTCTCCAGGCCCTGTTCAAGGGCCGAACGGTGGGCACAGCTGTCGATCCCGTAAGCTAACCCGCTCACGACCATGATACCGAGCCCTGAGAGTCCTTCGACCAGCTTATGGGTAATGATCTTGCCATATTCGGTAGCGTTCCGTGTACCTACCACCCCGATGGCATGGTCCGGGTTGAGACCCGCTGATCCTTTGTAATAAAGCATCACCGGACTGTCGAAACACTGCTTCAGCCGCTGCGGGTAAAGTTTGCTTGTGAAAAATACCGGAGTGATCCTGTAATGTTCGATAAAATTCACCTCTTTTTCGGCCCTGATCAGCACCTCCCTGCTCCCGACAGCCTGGGAGATCATCTCCCCTACCCGCTCCATCTTCTTCAGATGGCGTCGCGGTTCACGGAAAATGGCTTCGGCACATCCGAAGATCGAAACCAGCTTTTTCCCCAAAACGTCTCCCACTCCCGGGATCAGGGTAAGGCCTATCTGGTAGAGTAATTCCTGGTTTGTCATAATGAAAAAAGCAAAATAGTCAAATGGTGATTTCCCATCCCTTATCACCCATCTCTTCATGCCTTAATCGGTTTGGTGTTCAAAAAGTGATAGGGTTGTGAATAACTTTTTCCGGGTAAGGTGGCTGTCGGGCAGTACCTTTGAGAGAACTAACATTTTCTCTCTCAGGAAAATGAAGAAAGTATTGTTATGTCCGCTCGATTGGGGGATCGGCCACGCTTCCAGGTGTGTTCCGGTCATACGCAGACTCCGTGAAGCCGGTCTTGAAGTGATTATTGCAGCCGATAACCGGCCATTTGAATTCCTCCGGAAGGAGTTCCCCGATCTAAGGATGATCAGGTTTCCCGGGCAGAAGATTAGGTACCCGAAAGGTTCAGGTTTCCTGTGGAAAATGATCCTGACCGCCCCGTCGTTTTTTTCCAGCTTCAGGGAGGAGCATAAAAAGCTCAGGGAGATCGTTGAATCTTGCGGTGCCGATATTGTGATCTCCGACAACCGTTACGGTTGCTGGCACCCGGTCAAGCCATCGGTTTTCATTACCCACCAGCTTGAGATCCAGGTACCACGCTCGATGGGATTCCTGCAAAGAACCGTGAGAAATGTCCTCTACAGGAAGATCCGTCATTACGGTGAGTGCTGGATACCCGATTTTGAGATCCATCGGGGCATTGCCGGCAATCTTTCCCACCCTGACCATCTGCCGGAAAACGCTCATTACATCGGAATCCTTTCACGGTTTGCATTAAGGAATTTCGAGGTTGAAGATGCGGTCTCACCATCCTTTGACCTCATGGTGATGTTATCGGGTCCCGAACCACAGCGGAGCATCCTTGAGGAAAAGATCATGAGACAGTTGCTGAACATCACCCTGAAAGCCGTGATCGTAAGGGGAATCACCGAAAGTGATGAAGCCTCCGTGATTGACGGGCATATTCATATTTTCTCACACCTGGAGACGAACCTGATGCAGGAATACATGCGGCGGTCTGCACTCATCGTGGCCCGCAGCGGCTACTCAACCATCATGGATATGATCACCCTCGGCAAACCCGCCATCTTCATACCAACACCAGGCCAGACCGAGCAGGAATACCTTGCCCGTTACCTCATGGAGAAAAAGATCTTCTTTTCCATGCCGCAGAAGAGTTTTGACCTTATCTATGCAATAGAACTTTCGAAAAATTTTCCGGGAATGGTCATCCGAAACGATTACCAGGCACTTGCAGAAAGGATAAGGTCGCTGATCCAATGACCACGGGTGTCACTTTAACCCTCTTTTGCCGGATCCCCTTCCCGGTTGTTCGGTCTTTTGAACGCACACCAGATGAACACAGCTCCTGCCATAACAAACGGGATTGACAGTAGTTGTCCCATGTTCAGGGCCATCCCGCGTTCAAATCCCACCTGCGGCATCTTCAGAAATTCGATGAAAAACCTCACGCCAAATACAAGGATGAGGAACATCCCGAAGAGGAACCCGGATGCAGGCTTTCCATCCTTTTTATAATAATACCAGAGAAGATAGAAAAAGATCAGAAGATAACTGAGCGCTTCATAGACCTGGGTTGGATGCCTGGGAAGTTTTCCCTCTTCCGGAATGAGCGACCGGTCAAAATAGAAGCCCCAGGGGAGGCTGGTTACATTACCGTATATTTCCGAATTCATCAGGTTTCCCATCCGGATAAAGAACCCGGAGAGGGCTACCACGATCACGATCCGGTCCATGACCCAGAGGAACGGACGTTTCTTTACATAGGAAAAGATCAGTAGTGTGAGGATGATCCCGATACCAGCGCCATGGCTTGCAAGTCCTCCCTCCCATACTTCGAAGATCTTGATGGGATGTGCGATGTACCAGGCCGGTTCATAAAAGAAGACATGCCCGAGCCTTGCCCCTACAATCGTTCCAATGATCATGTAGGTCGTCAGTTCATCAAGAAGTTTAATGGGGATTCCCTCCTTTTTGAAAACCCTCTGGAGGATAATGTAACCGAAAATGAAAGAGGAGGCAAAGAGCAGCCCGTACCATCGTATCGCAAAACTCCCGAATGAGATGATTTCAGGGCTCGGGGACCAATGTATGAACAAGCTTACCATCTTACTGGTACAACCTCAGCTTCATACTAAACACTGTGTCGATCTCGGTCGACAGATCTTTCTGCTTATGATCGGTGGCAACCATCGAACAACGTTTGATCATTCCCAGAGCCGTCTGAATATCCTGGTCAAAGGCCTGACGGGTTTTCGGGTCGTAAGAGAAATAGTAATCGACGTTCTGGCTGTAAACTTCCACCACCCGTTTCACCAGTTTGTTGGCCTTGTCGGTCTCGCCTGCCCTGTAATAGATCTCAGCATAGGGGATCATATACATATCGTAGGGCACCTTCCAGTCGGGGAAATACTTAAGGTAGGTATCCAGCATCTCGATGGCCTGCTTTTTCCTTCCCATATCGACCAGGGCCTGTCCCACCCGCATGAAGTTGGTCTTGGGACGCAGCAGGTTATTGAAGCTTTCCGGGTCCATATATACGTTCGGATCGTTCAGGTTCCCCCACTTGCACTTGTTCATGAGGATGTCATAAGAAGTAAGAGGATCAACGCCACCCATTCCCGGGATGTAGTCGGCCTTGTTGGCCTTTACCGGCATGAACTTGTATACCCAACCCTGCACCAGGCAGAAGGAGTCGACATTGAAGAAGTGGCTTACACTCGACGGAGCTGCAAAGTAGATTGGGCGCTTCCAGTCATTTGTTGCCACGATGTCGAGCAGCATCAGGTCGTTCTTGTAAAGCTGGTTTGTTTTAATCGTCCAGCATACGGAGTCGACCATTTTTCCCTGGAGATATTTCGGAACAATACCGTACTTGACGCAGGTAGCCGAATCGACGGTTATCTTTACCTTCTTGCTGGGGAAGAACTTGATCTTATCCCCGTTCTGGAGCTGGAGGAAGGTTCTCGGGTCATCGCTTTTGATAAACCCGATCAGGTCCTTCAGTTCCACATATCCCTTCAGACCGATGTCATAAAACGGGATGATATCGTTGGTCCCAGGCCTGTATTGTTCTTTACTCAGGGTAAAGGGCAACGGATCGGAATCGTAGGTCTTCCGGTACATCTGGTTGATATACCAGGCCCCGGATGCAAGCATGTTGTTCACAACGCGGACATCGGTTCGGATCCCTTCAACTTCCTGGTCGTACCAGAGTGGGAAGGTGTCGTTGTCGCCGTTGGTGATCAGGATACCATCCTTTCCGCATGAATTGAGGTAATTCGCCGCAAAATCACGGCAGGAATATTTATCGCTTCTGTCGTGGTCATCCCAGTTCTGCTGCGCCATGATCCCCGGAATGAGTACAAGCGTCAGTATGGTCACAATGATGACCGAGAGGTTCTCTTTTAATTTTTTATTCAGAAGATCGATCAGGTAGAGCACCCCGAGCCCCACCCAGATCGCGAAGGCATAGGTGGAGCCGCAGTAGGAATAGTCCCTTTCACGCGGTTCAAAGGGTTTTTGGTTCAGGTAAATAACAATCGCCAGCCCGGTCAGAAGGAAAAGGAGGGTGATGACCAGGGCGCCTTTATATTCTTTCTTTGCCTGGTAAAACAATCCCAGCAGCCCCAGGAGCAATGGAAGCATGAAATAGGTATTCCTGGACCAGTTCTTTTTGCTGTCGGGAAGGTTGGTCTGGTCATGGCCCAGTCTCCATTTATCAATGAAAGGGATTCCGCTGATCCAGTTTCCGTCCTCAGCTCCTCCGAATCCCTGCACGTCATTCTGCCGTCCTGCAAAATTCCACATGAAATAGCGGAGGTACATCCATCCCACCTGGTAGGAGAAGAAGAACTTGAGGTTCTCTCCGAATGTAGGCTTGTTCAGTGTCTGGGTTTTTCCATCCTGGTCGGTTATGGTGATCGGAACGCCCTCGCCGCCTCCCCAGCGTTTGAAATAGTCGGCCGAGCCCCTCCTTTCATTACTCCACATACGAGGAAAAAGGGTCGTAAAGCGCGGGTCGTAAACAGGGATCGTCCCCTTACGATCGTCGATGATGACATATTTTTTCGAAACGGTATCCTTTTCATAGATCGGATTTCCGTCCTCGTAATCGATGATGGGGGCGTTGTAATACTGTCCGTAAAGCAAAGGCCATGTTCCGTATTGTTCGCGGTTTAGCATGGCAACGAGGCTCACGATATCTTTCGGGGAATTCTCATTGATCGGGGTATCGGCATTGGAGCGGATCACCAGCATTACGAATGTTGAATAACCTACGAGCAGGAATACAAAGCAAAGGATGATGGTATTGATCAGTGGCTTGGCTTTTTTCTGAGTATAATACAGTCCCCAGATGATCAGGCCGATCAGGACCACAAAGTAGAAGATCGTCCCTGAATTGAAAGGCAATCCGAAAGAATTGACAAAGAGCAGCTCGAACCGGTCGGCCAGTTCAGGGATCCAGGGGATCACGAAATACATGACGAAAGCCAGGACAATGGTGGAGATGACCAGCGTGAGGAAGATCCCAAGCTTGCTGGTCTTGAATTTCTTGAAATAGATGACCAGGCCCAGGGCAGGGATGGTCAGCAGGTTCAGCAGGTGAACACCGACAGCCAGGCCGATCATGAAGGCAATAAAGATAAGCCACCGTGCGGCATGTTTCTCATCCGCAACCTCTTCCCATTTGAAAATCGCCCAGACAACGATGGCTGTAAACATGGCCGACATGGCATAGACCTCTCCCTCCACGGCCGAGAACCAGAACGAATCGGTAAAGGTGAAGGTAAGTGCACCGACGAGTCCGGCTGAGATGATGCTCCACATTTTCCATGTGGTCATCTCCTCCTCTTTGGGGGCTACGATCTTACGCGCAAAAATGGTGATGGTCCAGAAAAGGAATAACACTGCCAACCCGCTGCAGATGGCCGACATGGCATTGACCATCATGGCTACCTTGGTAACATCTCCGAGGGCGAACAGTGAAAAGATCCTGCCGATAAGCTGCATCGTGGGTGTTCCCGGGGGATGGCCGATCTGAAGCTTGTAGGTCGTCGAGATGAATTCACCCGGGTCCCACCAGCTGACAGTCGGTTCGATTGTCAGCAGGAAAACGGTTGATGCGATCACAAAGGTGATCCATCCGAAGATGTTGTTCATTTTCCGGTAATTCTTCATAAGGAATAATTTTATCGGGGTTCAATTGGCCCGCGAAGGTACAAAATTTGCAACAATTTATAATTATTGCTAATTTCGCACCCGTTTACGGCTGACACCGGAAGGGTGATTTACAAAACTCGTCACTCGTCATTCGTCAATCGTAAATAAAACTGACCCATGGTGTAATGGCAGCACTAGAGATTTTGGTTCTCTCGGTCTAGGTTCGAATCCTGGTGGGTCAACAAAATCAATAAAAAACCCTGATTATTAAGATAATCAGGGTTTTTTATTGGTTTACTGTGTTCTTACTTATTAATGGTAAAGGTATCGAACACGGTGTAAGCTCCGGTGTTACCCCTGTAACTGTTGACTGTTACTTGGCTTCCAGAGATATCGATAACACTGAAGTAATAGGTCAGGCTGTCGTTGTGCACATTCCAGGCGGCTCTGATGGCCGGATCAATGGTAGTATGTTCAATGTGGGTGCCGCAGGTGCCATTCAACAACTGAACAACATTGTTCTGCCAGGGGGCTGTCGGCGGTGTGGTCTGCGGATTCGGGAGGACGCTGCTGTCGATGGTCTTTCGGGCATAGAGATGCGAATGTCCGCAGGCATACATGTCGAACTTGTTGGCGTCAAGGAATGCCCAGAGTTTTGTATATGTCTCGTTTGCTGCGGATGGCTCTTCCGGGTCTTCGTTGACATAGTAATAGGGGCAATGGATGAAAAAGAATTTGTGTGTTGCCTTGGTCTGGGCCACCTGTGCCTTTAACCATGACATCTGGGTGGAATCGATGTTACCCCCCACAGTCGAGTCTTTGAAGCTGTGGGTCAGGTAGTAGGCATCCAACACAGCGAAAAAGGAGTTGCCTTCAGGGGAAGTAAAGGAATAAGCCAGGTGTTCATAGCCGGCGGGCCCGTTGGCGGGGTTCTCGGAAAACACCTGCTGGAACGCCTGCTGGTTTCCGAGATGAAAACCGGAATCAGAGCTCTCCAGATACAGCTCATGATTGCCAAGGACCGTGTACAAGGTTATTCCATTTCCGGTCAGGGGTGTGAACAGGTCTTTCCATGCCTGGAAGGTATAAGTGGAATTGATATAGCCACTGTAGGACATATCTCCGCCGAACATCACAAAGGAGGGTTTGGGCGACAAGGCACCGATCTGGCCGATGATGGTGTTCAGCACCGGGTAGTTCACCTGATCCGCAGGTGATGTACCGCGGCAGTCGGCCATGAAGACGAAACGAAGGGTTTCACCTGATCCTGAAGGTTGATCCGATTTGCTTTTGCAGCCAAAGCCCAGCATCATGACAATAACCAAAAGTAACGTCATTGCTTTGATATTGAGATGGCTTTTCACCACCCGGAATGTGATCTTTAATGAATTTGTCATAGCTTTTCCCCTTTCTTTTACAGAAATATTTACTTTAATTATAGTTTACAATTTTCGCATGTCCTTTTTCCCCGCTTGTAAAGATTATTGTTATCGTATAGATTCCGGCTGGCAGGCCCTCCATGTTGATCGTTTGACTGCCTGTTGCCAGGGCGGAAATTTTTTCTGAAAACACAGGCTGGCCCCGTGGATTGCTAATGAGGATCTCAACAGCTTTTTTCCCGGTATTCCCCCAGTTTACTGTAAACCTGCAATCTGATGAAGGATTAGGATACACAAGAACATTGCGGTCAACAGAGTTTTCATTTACTGATAATAAATCATTGAATAGTTTTCAACCCTGGTGAAACAATTATTTATGCTTAGATCTGCTAATTTACGAAGGCAAACAATAAAAACGGTAAAATAATTACGAGTGATTTCTTAAATCATCATACAAACTGCCATTTCAGAATTCCGGTTTCAGATAAAATTATTGTGAAAATGCGTTCCTTGATTCATTTTGTTACGGCAACAGTGACATATAATCTCTGAAAATGTGTGAATCATGTAACTTTTTATAATAATTATGTAAGATTTCCGTCGGAGTGTGAAGTAAATTTATCAGCTAAACGAATATTTATCTGTTTGTCCATACATCTTCCTGTTATGTCTCTGATTGATAAATACTTGCTTTAGGAAATTGATGTTGTGTGGCTCGAAGAACCTATTCTTTTGGTATAGATTTAATTGTTAACACATGAAAAAAGCAGAAAGTAAACTGTCGAATAAAAATCTTCCAAAGTCTCAAACGGGAATTCAGGGGTTTGATGAAATAACCAATGGCGGATTGCCAAAAGGCAGACCGACCCTCGTTTGCGGCAGTGCAGGTTGCGGAAAAACACTTTTTGGAATGGAGTTTCTGGTACGTGGCGCCACTCAGTTTAACGAACCGGGAGTATTTATGTCATTCGAGGAAACCAATGAAGAATTAACCATCAATGTGGCTTCATTAGGTTTTGACCTGGAGGATCTTATTAAAAACAATAAAATTGTCCTTGACCATGTTCATATTGAACGGAGTGAAATAGAAGAGACAGGCGAATACGATTTAGAAGGACTATTTATCCGGCTCGGGTATGCCATTGATTCAATTGGAGCAAAGCGTGTAGTATTGGATACAATCGAATCACTTTTTGCCGGGTTACCAAACCAACTAATCTTACGTGCTGAACTGCGTCGCCTATTTCGCTGGTTAAAAGTTAAAGGTGTTACAGCAATCATAACCGGCGAGCGTGGAGAAGGAATACTTACCCGGCAGGGACTCGAAGAGTACGTCTCAGATTGTGTCATTATGCTCGATCACCGGGTTAATGAACAGACCTCTACACGTCGTTTACGGGTTTTAAAGTACAGGGGTTCAATGCACGGCACCAATGAGTATCCATTTCTTATTGATGAGAATGGTTTTTCTGTTTTACCCGTGACTTCGTTGGGATTAAATCATAATGTATCAAATGAAAGAATCTCAAGCGGGATAACTGTTCTCGATGAAATGCTTGAGGGAAAGGGGTATTACCGCGGGAGTACTGTACTTGTATCCGGGACTGCCGGGGTAGGAAAAACAAGTATAGCAGCTCACTTTGCCGAATCAGCATGTAAACGGGGTGAACGTGTTCTTTATTTCTGCTTCGAAGAGTCTCCAAACCAGTTAATGCGTAACATGCTCTCTATCGGTATAAAATTAAAGACCTGGGTCAGGCAGGGGAAATTACAATTCCAGGCAACCCGTCCGACATTTTATGGCCTGGAAATGCATCTTGCAGTAACGCATAAAATTGTTAATGAATTCAAGCCTGATATTGTTATTCTGGACCCGATAAATACTTTCATCGTCGGGGATAAAGAGTTCGAAGTAAAAACGATGCTTATGCGTATTGTGGATTTTCTTAAGGGGAATCAGATAACAGCATTGTTTACCAGCTTATCTGGAAACGAAAGCTCATTAGACAATGCTGACGTTGGAATTTCATCACTGATAGATACCTGGTTATTGCTTCGTGATATAGAATTGAACGGGGAACGAAACAGGGGTATGTATGTTCTGAAGTCACGCGGAATGGCTAATTCAAACCAAATCCGGGAGTTCATTTTAACTGACCACGGTGTAGAATTACGCGATGTATATGTTGGTGCAAGCGGAGTCTTAACCGGCTCGGCCCGCATGGCGCAGGAAGCGCTTGAAAATGCCGAAGTGTTGACACGCAAGCACGATGTTGAACGGAAAAAGCGTGAGTTAGAGCGTAAGCGTAAGGTTTTGGAAGCACAGATTGCAACTCTAAATACCAATTTTGAGTCGGAAGAATCCGAGGCCATCAAGATGATTGAAACAGAACAAGAGATGATTAAACGTCTGGAGCAGGATAAAATAGAAATGGCAGTAAGCAGAAAAGCCGATATTGATAACATTACAACTGACAAATTGAAAAATACTTAAAAGGAATATTGGATGGAAACAAAGAAAAAGAATACGGATAAAAGAAATAAAAAAGAAAAACCCGCTGAAACGTTAAATGATAAGTGGATGCTTCGTTTGTATGTTGCCGGTCAAACGCCAAAAGCCCTGACTGCATTCACAAACCTGAAGAAGATATGTGACGAACAATTAAAAGGCAAATACGCCATTGAAGTAATTGATCTTTTGAAAAATCCACAATTAGGCGGAGAGGACCAGATTCTGGCCTTACCGACCCTGGTAAGAAAATTGCCGGTACCCGTTCGTAAGATAATCGGTGATCTCTCAGATACAGAACGTGTCCTGGTTGGATTGGATTTATTACCTGTTAACTGATTTATAAATACAATATTTATCAGGGATAATTATGAAAGAGAAGAAAACAAAAATAAAAAGCTCAACTGAAGATTTTGATATTACTATATCTGAAACGGACAAGGACAAATATATTTTACGGTTATACATCAGCGGTATAACGAGCCGGTCAGTATTAGCTATGGAAAATCTGAAAAAGATCTGCGAAGAATATCTGGAAGGACGATACGAACTGGAGGTGATTGACCTTTATAAAAAACCACGGTTAGCAAAAGACGAGCAGATAATTGCAGCCCCGACACTGATTAAAAAATTGCCTCTTCCTTTCCGTCGGATTATCGGTGATATGTCAAACAAAGAAAAAGTACTGATCGGATTGGACCTGAGAAAGGTTATCGGGCTATAATATTTTCAGAAATTTCAGCTCATTTGATTAAAGAAAAATTACCGATGGCAAAAACAATAGAACAACTCAAGAGTGAAAATGAGGAATTACACTCGCGCCTGACTGAAACAAAAGAGATGCTTTTCGCAATCCGAAACGGAGAAGTGGATGCGATTATGGTCTCTGGTACCAAAGGAGAACAGGTCTATTCTATCAGTTCTGCTGA